>JAOZMX010000006.1:31436-41412 GCA_029934065.1 Bacteroidales bacterium | reverse complement strand
CTTTCCGACAGTTATCTGTACAAAGACCTGTTATCGCTCGATACCATAAAAAAACCGTCTTTACTGGTGAAATTGCTGCAAGCTTTGTCGTGGCAGGTTGGCAGCGAGGTCTCCTATAACGAATTATCCAAAACCGTTGGCTACGATGCCAAAACCATTGAAAAGTACATTGATCTGCTCGAAAAAGTGTTTGTGGTTTTCCGGCTTCAACCCTTAAGCCGAAATTTAAGAAATGAATTGAAGAAAACCAGGAAGATTTATTTTTACGATAACGGGATAAGGAATGCCGTCATCGGTAATTTCAACCGGGTGGATTTAAGGCAGGATGTCGGTGCATTGTGGGAAAATTATCTGATCAGCGAGCGGGTTAAATATGTTGCCTATCACAACATTTACGGGAACCGGTTTTTTTGGCGTACAGCACAAAAACAGGAAATTGACTATATTGAAGAATACGACGGGATATTTCATGCTTATGAGTTTAAGTACAATCCCGGCAAAAAGGCGCAATTACCCAAAACATTTTCCAAGGCCTATCCTTCCAGTGTTTTCGAAACGATCAACAGCGATAATTACGACCGGTTTCTGACTGATAACCGGTAACGGTCCCTGCCCGAAGTTGCGGACGGGAAACGTACTTCCGTTGTTTTTTATACCTACCGGTTCATGATCTCATTCTGAATACGGATGGATTCGCTGTGTACCAGTTCGAGAATGTGGCGAAGAAACGTTTCGTCCATGCCTCTACCGGTGCCGTCGGCCAGGCGTTCTTTGATGATGTTGCGCCAGCGTTTGATCTGAAGGATGGTAATGTTGTTTTCTTTTTTGTATTTTCCGATTTCCGATACGATGTCGAGGCGTCTGGCAAGGATTTCCAAAAGTTCGGCATCAATTTTATCAATTTCCGAGCGCAGCAATTCGAGCTTGCTCTCAAAGGTCTCCTCACCTTTTTCCTTTCTGATCATCAGTCCGGAGATCAGTTTCCGGAGGGTTTGGGGAGTGATTTGCTGTTGGGCGTCGGAGAGGGCTTTTTCCGGGTGCACATGCGACTCGATCATCAGTCCGTTCATCTCCAGATCCATGGCCTTTTGAGCAATGTCGGCCAGCATGTGGCGGTTTCCGCAAATGTGGCTCGGGTCGGTAAATACGGGCAGGTTGGGAAAACGGCGCATCAGCTCAATGGGTACCTCCCACATGGGGGCGTTGCGGTAGGGCGATTTGGTAAAAAAGTAAAACCCCCGGTGTATGGCGGCCATTTTTTGCACGCCGGCCTTGTAAATCCGTTCCAGTGCGCCGATCCAGAGATTCAGGTCGGGACTGACGGGGTTTTTTACCATCACCGGATTGGCAATGCCCTGCATGGCTGCGGCAACTTCCTGTACCGAGAAAGGGTTGCTCACCGTGCGGGCGCCGATCCACAAAATGTCGATGCCGTATTTCAGCGCCAGTTCAACGTGCTGTGGTGTGGCCACCTCCACTGTGGTCAGCAATCCTGTTTCGGCCCTGACGCGTTGCAGCCAGCGAAGACCTTTTTCGCCGACCCCTTCGAAACTGTCGGGGCGGGTACGCGGTTTCCATACGCCCGCCCTGAAGATTTTTACCTGCGGGATATCCGAGAGAAGCCGCGCCGTTTGCATCACCTGCTCCTCCGTCTCGGCACTGCACGGCCCGCTGATGACTATCGGCCTGCGCTCTGCCGGTAACCACGATGCGAGTGCTTGTATGTTGTGTTGGCTGATCATTTTGTTGACCGCAAAATTAGGATTTTAATCAGACAATGATTTCATATTTTTTCGCTCGTTTGCAAAAAGGAGTTAGGCAGTCATCATAAAGTGATTATTTTTGCAGCCGTTTGAATCAAAATATTTTAAATGATGGAGAAGATAAAGCGAACGAAAGTTGTGGATTTGCTGAAAAGCACCGAATACGACAGGACGGTAAATGTGAAAGGATGGGTGCGCACAAAACGCGGTAACAACAAGATTGCATTCATTGCCCTGAACGACGGGTCGGTTATTCATAACATCCAGATCGTGGTGGATGTTCCCGGCTTTGACGAAGAGATTTTGAAGAAGATCACCACAGGGGCATCCGTTTCGGTGACGGGTAAACTGGTGAAGTCGTTGGGGAAAGGTCAGCCGGTAGAGATACAGGCCGCGGAGATCGAAGTTTACGGCACTGCCGACCCGGCAACCTATCCCTTGCAGAAAAAAGGACACTCCATGGAATTCCTTCGCGAGATCGCCCATTTGCGACCACGTACCAATACCTTCGGCGCTGTGCTGCGTATCCGCCATTCGCTGGCTTTTGCCATACACAAATATTTCAACGACCATGGCTTTTTCTACCTGCATACGCCCATCATCACCGGGTCGGATGCCGAGGGTGCCGGCGAGATGTTCAGGGTTACCACACTGGATGCCAAAAATCCGCCTTTGCTCGAAAACGGTGAAGTGAACTTTAAGGAGGATTTCTTCGGCAAGCAAACCAACCTTACGGTTTCGGGACAACTGGAAGCCGAATTGGGTGCATTGGCCCTGTCGCAGGTTTACACCTTCGGGCCTACTTTCCGTGCCGAAAATTCCAATACGCCGCGACATCTTGCCGAGTTCTGGATGATCGAGCCCGAAATGGCGTTTTACGATATCCATGACGATATGGACCTGGCGGAGGATTTCTTGAAATACCTGGTGCAGTATGTGCTTGATCACAACAGCGACGACCTTGAATTTCTGAATAAAATGTTCGACAAAGAACTGATCCGGCGTTTGCAGTCAACGATGGAAACCAAATACAAACGGCTGGATTATACCACCGCCATCGGCATATTGGAAAAATCGGGCAAAAAATTTGAATTTCCCGTGAGCTGGGGCGTTGACCTCCAGGCCGAACATGAAAAATACCTTGTGGAGCAGCATTTCAAAAAACCGGTGATCCTGACCGATTACCCGAAAGATATCAAGGCATTTTACATGAAACAAAATGACGATAATAAAACCGTCAGGGCAATGGATGTGCTTTTCCCGAGGATCGGAGAGATCATCGGCGGCTCGCAACGTGAAGAAGATTACGACAAACTGGTACGCCGCTGCAACGAGATGAACATTCCGGAACAGGAAATGTGGTGGTATATCGAAACAAGAAAATACGGAACGGTACCTCACAGCGGTTTCGGGCTCGGTTTCGAACGTATGGTGCTGTTTATTACGGGAATGAAAAATATCAGGGATGTTATTCCCTTTCCGCGCACACCGCAAAACGCGGAATTTTAACCTGATTGTTAAAAAAAATTCATATAAATTCGATTTTGATACAGGCAGCCAAAGAGATTTGTAATACATTTGGCATGATAAATTAACAATAATGGGGAAACAGAGCTTACACCAGACTTTGGCTTTGCAACAAAAGCTTTCGCCGCAGCAGATACTGCTGATGAAGCTTTTGCAAATCCCTACTATTGCCCTGGAACAGCGCATCAAACAGGAAATAGAAGAAAATCCCGCACTGGAAGATTCGGAGGATGTTGATGAGGAATTTGGTGAAAATGGCGCCGAAGAAGAGTTTGAAAATGATTTTGACAACGAGAACAGTGATGAGTTTGACCTGAACGATTACATCAGCGACGACGATATTCCGGCCTACAAACTGCAATCGAACAATTACAGTGCCGACGACGAACGCAAAGATATTCCGTATGCTTCGGGAAAGACCTTTCAGGATAACCTGATGGCACAACTGGGGCTGCGCCGTTTGTCGGAAAAACAACTTGCCATTGCCAAAACCATTATCGGCAACCTGGACGATTCGGGTTACCTGCAACGTGACCTCGAATCCATGGTGGATGACCTTGCTTTTACCCAAAACATCACCACCACACCCGGCGAGATACTGGAAGTGTTGAAGATCATTCAGGAGTTTGACCCGGCCGGCGTTGGCGCAAGAGACTTGCAGGAGTGCCTCCTCATTCAGTTGAGGAGAAAACAACAGGATAATCCGGGGCTGAATCTGAACCTGCCCATTCTGATCATTGAGAAATATTTCAATGAATTTACCAAAAAGCATTACGACAAGATCATCAAAAAAACACGCATCAGCGAAGAGCAACTCAAGGAGGCCATTGACGAGATCCTGAAACTCAATCCCAAGCCCGGCAATTCCATGAGCGAATCGGTAAAGACCAACCAATACGTGCTGCCCGATTTTATCATCACCAACAACGACGGCAAGCTGGAGCTGACGTTAAATTCAAAAAGCACTCCCGAGTTACGTTTGAGCCGCACTTACCTCGACATGATCGAGGCGTATGCTTCGGACAAAAGCAAAAAAACAAGCCAGCAGCGCGATGCCATGATGTTTATCAAGCGCAAGATCGATTCCGCCAAATGGTTTATCGAAGCCATCCGCCAGCGGCACAATACCTTGTACATGACCATGAAAGCCATCATGGATTACCAGCGCGAATACTTTCTGACGGGCGACGAACGGAAACTCAAACCCATGATCCTGAAAGATATTGCCGAGATCGTTAACCTCGACATCTCCACCATTTCGCGGGTGGCCAACAGCAAATACGTGCAAACACCTTTCGGCACTTTTCTGCTGAAGAGCTTCTTCTCGGAATCCATGATGACCGAATCGGGCGAGGAGGTCTCAACGAGGGAAATCAAGAAAATACTTCAGGACTGTATTGAAGCCGAGAATAAAACCAAACCCCTTACCGACGAGCAGTTGACCAAGATCCTCAAGGAAAAAGGGTATTCCATTGCCCGGCGTACGGTTGCCAAATACCGCGAACAACTGGGTATCCCGGTGGCCAGATTGAGAAAAGAACTTTAACCCCCTCAAAACGAAACCTGCCGTATGGAGAAAACTTTTGCCAAGATCATTTCCACGGTTTTTTATCCGTTGTTGTACCCCTTCTGGTTTGTTTTGATTGCCGTGAACCTGCCGTTTTATTTCAGTTTTATCATTCCCGAAAAGGCCAGGTGGCTGATCATTATCCTGACCGGCCTCACAACATTTGTGATCCCGATGGCTTTGATCCTGATCTTTGGTTTCGGAATGAAAAAACTTGTCAAACCCGACCGGAGGGAAGAGAGATACCTGCCTTATGCCATTGCGGCGATTTTTAACTTCCTGACCTATTACCTGCTCACTCAGGTACAGCTTTCGCCCATTTTCAACCTGTTTAACCTTGGTGCAACCACACTTTTGATACTCATGCTTTTGATCACAACGGTGTGGAGGATCAGCATTTTCACGACGGCTGCAGGCGCCTTTTTCGGGGCCTTCCTCGGAATTTCCGTCACCCTTGGCGTCAACATGAATTTTATCCTTTTTACCGTGCTCATTCTTTCGGGTTTTATCGGTTATGCCAGGTTAAGGCTTTACAAACACACCCCCGCACAGGTTTATTCGGGGTTCCTCCTCGGGGGCGTTGTGATGTTCTTGCATTACTATTATTTGTAACTTTTTATACGTTGCTGATAAAGGTTTCGAAATTGTCTTTGGTAACCACTTGAAATTTATGGCGGGGATTCTTCTTGGTACCCCATTTGAATTCTGTTGCGTATAATACACCGTCTCTTTCTTCGAGATAATCGATTTCTTGCTGACCGCGAGTGCGTCAAAAATATCTGTTTACCCCATCATATTTGTATATTTTGCGATTACAACCGCAAGAATAACGTAAATTTTGCGGTTACGATCGCAAAAAGTCCAAAAAAGCAGACAATCATTTTAATAAAAACCAAAAATCAATGAAAAAAGAGGATTAAAACGGCATCAGAGAAATACCAACCGATACGGGATAGAGGTCGGGGCCTTTGCCTTTTTTGAACAATCCCGTGAAGGAATAAAAAGCCATTACATTAACAAAACGCCAGCCGAACCGGGCGGTAACGCCATATCTGAAAGACTCGATGTTGTCCACATCCCTGAATTTTACACGTATCCGGTCGTTGGTATTGAAAATGTAATCGTCTCCGATGTATTTTGTGTGGGTGTTGACCAGAAAGCCCATTTTAAAACCGAGCGCACCTCTGAAATCATTGTTGGTTCGCAAGCGGAATTCGATGGGGACATCAACATAGGAAAAAGAGATTTTGTTCCGTTTGACGTTTTTTCCGGGATAAAGTTCGCCGACCGGGACCAGGCTTGTGTAATCGGTTGAGTCGGTAACCGGAAAAGCATCGTTGTAGAAATTGTGAGAAGTCAGCCCGGCGCCGAATGCGAAGCTGAAGTTGCTTTTGCCGAACCGGTAATCGTAATAGCCCGCAACGTCCATCCCCTGATTGATGGTTCGTACGTCAACAGTTTCGGGTACATCCACCCAGATGTCGGTAAACATATCGAAGACAATACTGAATTTTTTTCGCGTACTTTCGTCAATATCCTGTGCAAAACTTTGCAATGTGACCGTAAAAATTAAAAAAAGAAAAAATATCTTCTTCATAGTAATTTGCTTTTGACGGCAAAAATACAACAATTAATTGGCTTTTGCCTGTTGAAATAAAAAACGGTTACCGAAAAAAAATCACCGTAAAATGACTAAACATTATGATAACTGCCAACACGTTAATTTATTTCACCGGAACGGGAAACAACGGTTGCTCATCTTCTCCTTCACCTGTAAACTTGTGGAATGCACAAGAGAGGCTGGCAAAAGTGTTGAATTGCAAAAAAGCGGATTAAAGTCCTTTCACAACTTTTTGCGTCCGGCTTTTTGCGACATGATTGAACCGGACAAAATATAATCCGTTGGGGACGGAAGCATCCGAATTGTTTTTCCCATTCCAGTACACGGTGTATTTTCCCGTTGTTTTGGTTTCGTTCATCAGGGACTTTACGAGTTTGCCGGAAACATCAAAGATATTGATGGAGACGTTGCCGGGATTTTCAATATTGAAAGTGATTTTCGTTTCCGGGAAGAAAGGGTTGGGTGATACCGAAAAGTCAGGGTTGTTTAAGGACACGTCATTAAAACCGACGTATGGTGAATTGCGCACGATGATGGTATTTTGTGCGCCGCAGGCCCACAGGTGATCATCATCCTGGAAAGCCATGCCGCCGATCCCGCTTTTTATCCATGGGCCTTCCCATTCCAGTGTCCAGCTTTCGCCGCCGTCGGCTGTGCGATAAATAAAACCGCGTCCGTCTTCGCCGGAGCCTCCACCGAAAAAGTTGCGCATGGCAAGAAAACCGTTCAGTTCATCGGTCATGATCAGGTAGTCGGCATAGTCGTGATAAAGTTGTGAAATGACTTCCCACGTATTGCCGCCATCGGTGGTTTTGTGTACTTTGCCGTTTACGGCTACCAGGATGCCGGTCATGTTGTCGGTAAAACAGGCCACCTGATAATGATCGTCATTGGCCGGTGTTTGTACCGTCCACGAATCGCCGCCATCGGTGGTATGCCTGATAAATCCGTTGGCTCCGCCGTAGCCTCCCACGGCCCATCCTTCGTTTTCATCCGTAAAAAATACGGCCGAGACGTAGTTTGATGTTCCGCTGCTTTGGTTGTTCCAGGTGCTCCCACCGTCGTGTGTAACTTTTATCACGCCGTTGCTGCCAAAGACCCAACCGGTATTTTCGTTGATGAAGAAAAAGTTGCCCAGCCAGGCACTGCCCGACGAAATGTTATGTTGTGTCCAACTGTCGCCACCGTCAGTAGTACGCCAAATCCTGGCGTTGGTTCCTTCGAAAAACATCCAGCCTGTATTTTCATTGATAAAGCTTACCTGTGATCCCCCGGGCACACTCTCGTCGTGAAACCACGTTTCGCCGCCATCGGTTGTGTGCATACAATATCCGTCAACACCGGCATTTGAAGCGGTAACCACCCATCCGTCGGAGGGAGTACTCCAGGCAACGGAACGGTAAAGTGATGCTTTGTATGCCCAGTCCCACGAAATGCCGTTGTCGGGACTTTGCAGTACCTGACCATAATCAGCGGCAAACCAAATGTGGTCACCAACGTACTGAAGGCCGTTGGTATAATTGATCACGGGGGGTGTGTACTGATCCCATGATGCTCCGCCGTCGGAAGTAACCACGATTTTTTCCGAATTGGGTTGCAGTATGTTGACGGCAGCTATCGCAATATGTTGTTCGTCTCTGGCATCAAGGCAATAGTTGTAGGGCAGGCCGGTGTAATACTGAATGTTCCATGTGCTACCCCCGTCGGTGGTGTGCAAAATGGCGCCTGACGGTGTCAGATACAAACTGGAAGTGGATACCCATCCGTTGTCGTTATCCGTAAAATCAATGGAGTAGGGAACGCCGGCGCCTTGCGGTACCGTTTGTGCGGTCCATGTGAGTCCGCCGTCCCCGGTGTGGTGGATATGAGGATCAAGCTGTGAGTCGTGGCCGCAAATCCAGCCGTTCATCTCGTCGCTGAAAAAGATATCGAGACAACTGTAACAGTTGGAGCCGAAGCTCAGGTTTTGCCAGGTATTGCCGCCGTCAGTCGTTTTCAGTACCAGAAAGGAATTGCCGTCCTGCCAGCCGCCGGTTATCCAGCCCGTTGTGCTGTTGATAAAACAGATTTTCGACAGCTTTCGTGAAGTGCCGCTTGACTGCTGGTTCCATGTCAACCCGCCATCGGTGGTGGCAAATATCTTCCCGTTGTTGCCGACCACCCAGCCCGAATCGGGTGTGGCAAAACAGACGCCGTTCAGGATGGTGGAATTTCCTTCCGGGAAAGGAAGCTGTTCCCAGTGCTCTCCGTCCGTCATTCTGACCACACTCGTCAACATTTCTCCTGCAGCGCCGGTAGAGCCTACGGTCCAGCCGTGTAGCCCGTCGGGAAGTACACACAGATCCATGAACATTACACTGGCGTCCATCGAAATGGTATCCCAGTCGGGAAGTTGTGCTTTCGTCCCTGATGTAATGGAAACAACTAACAATATACTGAGCAAATATGCCCTGACTTTTTCCGAAAAACAGCCTGAAAAAGAATTTAATTTGATTTTCATATCGTTTTATTAAATTTCAAAACAACAAAAATGATTCATTATCATATTCAAACATACAACTCATTAAATATTTTGTTCAATGACAGTGCAGGATTTTTTTTGTGTGAATATTTTTTCTGAAAAAACAAAAATAATCATTTTTGCTAAATGATTAACATTATTTATCAAGAAAAAACCCTGACAGGATTCATTAATACCGTCAGGGTTTATAAAACAAATTTTGTTAAGGGATTATATCACATTGAACAATCAGTTTTATTTGTTTTCAAGTTTTATAATTCTTGCTTTCAAAGCATTGTTATCTGCTTTTAGTTCATCTATCTGTTTTTGTTGCTCCTTTACAGCGTTGATAAGGATATAAACCAACTCGCTGGGATCGACTTCTTTGAAATCGTTGATGTCTTTCACCTTTTTTTCGGTAACCATTGACGGAACAACTTTTTCAACATCTTGTGCTATCAGGCCTACATAAGTATCTGTTCCCCAATCAAATTCTGCTTTGTAGTTAAAACTCACAGGGTTTAACCGCATCAACTCATTTAAACCTTTTTTATATTTTTTGATGTTTTCCTTAGAGCGTATATCACTAAATACCGTCCAACTACCACCTCCCGGTTTATTGGCTGTTCCGTTTACAGATAACTTTGCTGTAGGTGAATTTGTGCCAATGCCAACATTATCTCCACCAATACCTAAAATGATTTCACCTGCTGCCCCGGCATCAGCATCCAGGGTTAGTCTTTCATATCCATCCCCCTGAATAAGAGGCCCTACAGATCCATTGTATCCCATCTGTATCCATCGCGATGCATTAATCCCATTCGTTTGTCGAATCATTTCATTATCGCCTCTGACTTCCAGTTTCGTCGCAGGTGTTGACGTACCAATACCCATGTCACCATCCGAATCAACATAGATTACATCCCCAACTCCGGGTCGTGTCAGTTTAAAAGAGTTTTCACTACCGTCATGCCATAATTTCCATTGCGTTGTTCCGT
>JAOZMX010000006.1:0-31336 GCA_029934065.1 Bacteroidales bacterium | reverse complement strand
CCGTCATGCCATAATTTCCATTGCGTTGTTCCGTCATTTTTGAAAAGTATCTTTGAATCGGCATAGGTCTCACCTTTATCCATTACCAACTCGCTATTCCACCAGCTTTTAATGTGCATTCTGGCAACATTATTCGAGTCGCCTTCGGGTAACTCCAACCGGAACTCATTATCCGGCGTGTTGCTGTCAATTTTGAAAAGAATACCGTCCTTGATCAGGATAGTATCCTTGTTGTTATCTATAAAAGATAATCCCGTGGTATCTGCAGCTCTCACAATATTCACATCAATATCATCCTCCAGCGAGAATGTTGTATCCGTAAGCGTCAGGTCGTTACCGGCAGTATAGGTTGTGTTTGGCGGGACTGTCCATGTACCGTCTTTTCTCAAAAATGTTGTTCCGCTGCCTCCTCCCAGGTTTGAAAGCGCATTAAACCTGTTGTTACCCAATGTTCCCGTTGTGATATTGGATGCGTTGAGATTATTGAGGAACTGGCCGCTGCCAATAAACGATGTTGCCATTATATTTCCGTTTACATGTAATTTTTGAACGGGATTAATGGTTCCTATTCCGATATTTACACCGTTATTAAATAAATTAGTGGATGCTGTCCAGCTTATACCGTTATGATAAATTGTTTGACCGGCAGAGCCTGCCGGCATTTCCGTCGGCAACTGCACAACATTTCCGTTGCTGATGTAAAGATCGTTTCCGTTGATGGATAATGTTTGCAATTCATTGGTCGGATCGGCATCGGCATCATCCACATTGGTAACGGTTTCGGCATGCATGGCGTAAGGTACGGATAGCATTTCGGATGTTCCAATGGCCATATAATTGCTACCTCCTTCAGGGTCAATTTCGGTTTCGAGAAATTTTGCTCCGTTGGCCCAGTCAATACCTGCAAATGTTCCGATGGTTGGTGTACCGTTCCCGATTTCCAGATTTACCAAACCGAATTGATTGGTCGTTTTGGAAAAAGTTTCCTGATAAAGAATTGTTCCGCCTGCAGTGGTTGCATGAATGCTCATTCGAATAGATACCAACCGGTTTTGTAAAACTTCCCCCGTGCCGTCTCTCACTACCGTTTGATATTTGAAAGCCTGTGGCGGTTGTGCGGCGGCAAGAACGGCCAGTGCCAGCAAACCGGATAAAAGTATTAATTTTTTCATAATGATATATTTTTAAATGTTTTAATTTAAAAGAATCTGTCTCGGCTAAAGATAAATTATCCGAAAAGTGATAGCAATTTTTTTATTTCAACGGCGGATATTTTTATATGAGCGACCATTGCGGCAGGACGAATGCAATTTCGCTATTGGTGATGATCGGGCAGTACGAAAAATGGGTGCTGTATTCACAGGTTATGATTGCAAAACGGGGATTTCGGCTGTTACAAGGTCAAGAAGGGTGCAGGGCTCATCGGATTTTTTTATGGCTTATGCTTGCGGACATTCAATGTTCAGCATCAATTCCGGCAAAAAACCTCCGGCAAAAAGAAAAACTATTTCCGGTAGCCGAGTTTACCGAAAAAGTGTTCGCGGAAAGATTTTCCAATGGGGAATTCCTTGCCCGCAACCACGGCATGCAAATGGTCGAACGAATCGAGCAGTTGTGTGTTGATCACATACGAGCGATGTATCCGGACAAAGTCCGGATTAATTTTTTGAAGCTGATCGTAGAACGCCACAAGAGACGACAGAACCGCATATTTATGCTCGGCAGTGGTGATGTTGATGTAATTGCCCGAAGCTTCGATGCACAGGATTTTGTTGGTGTCCAGTTTTACAAACCTGTCGGCTTTTACGAAAAGGTTGCTGTTGTTGAAAAAATAATCCGGCGCCTTGTCGTGTTCCGGGGAGGTGGATTCTGCGATGGACGAAGCATATTTGGTCATGGCGATATGGATGCTTGCCATAAGTTGGCTGTCGTTTACCGGTTTGATCAGGTACGATGCCGGCAAAGCCGTCGCGGCACGGTCAATGGTTTTTTTGTCGGCGTAAGCGGTAAGGAAAATCACCGGAATTTTAATGAAACGGTTGATTTTTCCGGCGACTTCTATTCCGTCCATGTTGCCTTCGCCCAGGCCGATATCAAGGATTGCAATATCGGGATGGAGTTCCCTGGCCATTCTTACGGCATCTTCGCCGTTATCAACCATGGCAACGATTTCAAAACCTTCGGATTCAAGGTATTCAGCGATGTTTTTTGCAGTGAGCATGTCGTCTTCTGCAATCAGGATTTTAATCTTTTCCATATTTCAAGTTTTTATGTTTTTCCGTGTCGCAAAACAAATTTAAAACAAGCCCCGTTGTCGTTAAAAATCTCCATTTTCCCTTTGAGCTGTCTGACAAGCAAATTGATCAATTCCAGCCCGAAAGTTTGTGCATGATCGTTGATCAACTCCCGGGGAATGCCCGGGCCGTTGTCTTTGGTAAAGAGGATAAATTCACCGTTGTTTCCCCCGGAAATGCGGATGATAAATTCGGGATGCTCAACAGTGTCGAATGCGTGTTTGATGGCATTGGTCAGCAGTTCGTTGATGATCAGTCCCAGCGGAATGGCAATGTCCGCCTCCAGATATTTGATTCCGATGTTTTGCCGGATGGAAATTTTGCGGTCGCTCCGCTTGTTTGTGCGAAGAACATTTGTAATTAAATCGTTGATGTACTGCGAAATGTTTATCCGCGTCAGGTTTTCGTCGCGATAGAGTTTGTGATGTACCAATGCCATGGCCCATACCCGGTCGGTATTGGCTTTGATCACTGCCTGTGCTTCAGGGTCCTTGAGTTTCCTGTTTTGAATTTCGAGCATGCTGTAAATGGTTTGCAGGTTGTTTTTCACCCTGTGGTGCAGTTCACGCAGCATGGTTTCTTTTGCTTTTACCTGCTGTTCGATCTCTTGTTTTTGTTTGCTGATCAGTTTGTTTTTTTCAACAAGTAATTTATTGGCTTTTTGCTTTGAACGGTATCTGCCGTAAATGATGAATACCAATACCAATGCCATTATTCCCAGTGCAAGGCTCAGGTAAAACCGGTAGGTGTTTTTTTTGATCTTCAGTTCCTGGATTTCGTTGTCTTTTTTCAAAACATTGATCTCCTGGTCTTTTCTTTCCGTTTCATATTTCACGAACATTTCGGCCAGTTCCCTGTTTTTTTCTTTGTTGAAGATGATATTGCTGGTTTTGTAATACAATTTATAATAGCGCAGTGCGATCTCTTTGTCCCCTTTGGTATCATATATCTCGCTGTACTTTAGATAAATGTTGCTTAAAAGGCTTTCGAGATTTCTCATTTTTGCCAGCTCTTCGCTGTTTTTCACATTTTCGAGTGCGTCATTGTATTTTCCGGTTAAAAAATCAATGTTCCCAATGTCGAGAAAAAGCATGGCAGCACTGTTCAGATCGCCGTTTTTCTTAAAAATATCAAGGGCTTTCAGATAGCTGTTTCTGGCTTTGTGGTAGAGGCTGTCCTGCAAGTAAACGTCGCCCAGTCCCTGAAAAACTCTGGCGGTGAGCAGTTTGTTTTCGTGTGGTATATTCAGTTTCAGGATTTCCGCATAACACTTCCCGGCTTTCCGGTTTTGCCCCGTCAAAAAGTAGATGCCCGCTTTTTCATTCAGTGCAAAAATGATCCCGCTGGTATCGTTGCTTTCCCGGTACAGTGCGGAGAGTTTGTCCAGTGTGCTGACGGCAATATCGTATTCGTTGGTGAGCGAATAGATCTTTGATAACCGAATGTAAGGCTCCGCAAGGAAATTCCGGGGTTTTTCGCCGGTGTATTTTGTGAAAATATTTACGACCTGATCCAGGTAATCAACCGCACTGTCGAAATCACTCAAATCGTAAAAGGTCTGGCCAATCAGGGTAAGCCATTTGGCAAGTGCCAGCGTATCATTTTCAAGACGGGCAAGGCGCAGGTTTTTTCGATAACCTGCCAGCGTTTTTTCGTATTTCGATATGTTGGCCGTATCGGCTGAAAAATCCGGTGCCGCAGTGTTGCTGCTTTTTTCGGATTCCAACGATTTCCGGCTATCGAAAATGCTGATGTTGTCCACCCACCCTTCATAATCCCAGCCGCTTGCCACCAATCTGATCTGAATGATTTTCCATGCGTCGGGAAAAAAATCACGGATGCGGTAGGTTTCGTTTCTGATCCATTTATCCCGGACACAGTTGGGAAACACCAAACGGATCACATCTTTATACAAGTAAGATTTTCCGCCGCGGTGATTGTAACAAAACCAGATGTCCATAAATTCATTTCGTTGATTTACCAACTTCAGGCGAACGGAAACGGGAAATTCTTCGTTTCGCCATCCCGACCCGTTGTCCACCGATGAATAGGAAGGTCTGACATCAAACCGTATGCGGGTGCTGTCGGTGACGATGATATTTACATCAAGGGCGAGCTGTGCCCAGTTTCCGCAGGTTCGCGCATTTTGTTGGGAAAATTTCAGAGCGCCGTCCGCAATCTCGATTTTTGCCGGCTCCGGGGCACACATCTGTACCACAGTAGCCGTCCATGCAGGGGCTTTCGTGAAATTGCCGTCGTCGAAGTCTTCCTGAAAAAGTACGACGGCAGCGCTGTCTACTCCGGGATTTTCCATGGCCGAAGATGGGCTTGCCATGGCTTTTGTGAAAAGCAATACGCTGAAACCCAAAAGTAATATCAGCACCTTTTTTTGCATTTCCCAAAAATAGGCAATCGTCGGCAGAAAAAAAATCCGAAGCCGGAATTTTTGATCATTAATGGGATTTTCTCTCTTTCCGGCGTCTGATCCGTTTTTCCTTTCGTTCTTCATTCACACCGCGTATGGTAGAATTGACGCCGCTTAATGTAGCTTTGGCCAGGTAGTTGAAAAACGATTTGTGTTTATCGCGCAGAAAAAATATCTTTCCTTCCCGCATGAACAAACCGTATTTCGGATTGCTGGAACGCACCACAAAAGCATTGGCCATAAAACTGGCTACCGATTCGCCGAAACCTTTGTCACGCAATGTTTTTTTGTCGATAAGGCGGATAGCCAGGTTTTTGTAAATGAAGTTCAGATTTCCTCTTGCAAAATCGTTGTTGGCCTGAAATTCAAATTTCACCAGCTTATTCTGCCCTTTTTTCACCTTCAAAAAAGCAATGTTTTCCAGCAAAGGATTCATTTCGGTCAGATCCATCTGCCGGATGATGGACGATACATGAAGGCTGTCGTTATCGCTCTGGAAAAAAATTACGGAGAGGTCAATCGGAGCTGCCCCCATCAGATCCGCCCTAACGGTGACTCCTATTTTCGGATGCTTCGAGATCAGTTCGGGATCATTGGTGATGTGCCTTGCTTTGACCCTGATATTGTCAAACCAAATTAAGCCCGGTTCCCGGGCAGGTTCTACAAATTCATAATATTTGAACTTTGAATTGGAAACATCAACGGAGTCAATTCGTAAACCGAAATTTAATTTTTTCAGTGCCGAAACCGGAAGGTCGGGATAATGGTTTTGAGGCATGGGATAGGATTTGTCCCTGTAATCTTCACCATCCATGCCGGTCAAGATCAGTTGATCAGCCCAAAAATAATTCTTGAAAAAAGCTTCGTAAAGACGGGGGTTCTCCAGCATGGCTTCCTTGAAGGTCAGATCGAGACGGTCGGTTTGCACGCCCACCTTTTCGGCAAATGCTTTCCTGCCTAAAAGGGGCTTGAGGTACCCCGAGTCAATCAGTAACATCTTGCTTCTGCCGTTGTAAACGATTTTTGATGCACCCGTGATGTACAATCCGTTACTGGTTTTGTATGCGTAATCCCTGACGGAAAGGTTCAGATTGTCGGCGTATAAAAATTTGTTTCCGAAAGCCTGATTGGTGGAATCAATAAAAATATTGCTCATATCAACATCTATGCTGTTGATGCCCATCAGCGACGCGTTTTCTCCCTCTAATCCCGAAATCGCCACGGAAGCATTGTTGATGTTCAGATTGTTGATCCGCGCCGAGTAGAGTTGATTGGAGATGTAACGGTAAAAATTGATGTCCTGTTTGGCAGTATCACTTACTCCGGCTTTTGAAAATCTGCGTTTCAACAGATATACAGGGGCGTCAACACGAACGGTATCGATCTCCAGTTGCTTCCTCACGATAAGCCGGTAGAAGTCGATGCCCGAGAGATCTATTCTGTTGAAAGACAACTGTGTTTGCTTGTCGTAGAGATACCTTCGGTTTTGACTTGGCATCTTGTCGAAGGTTTTGAAATCAAAAACTTCGAACTTGTCGGCTGAAATGTGCCGGCCGAGGGTGGAAAGGTTGAAATTGCCGAGGGTGATGCGATGGCCGGATTTATCGGTGATTCTTAAGGGTTTGTTCAACTCCAGACGTATGTCCCGCGCAAAGAGCACATTTTCGTTTGTCATGGTTACCGTCGAATCCAGATAAAAGCCATCCAGTGTCAACGTAAGATCGTCGGCATTAAAAATCTGTGTGTCGAACGTATGGCCTGTGAACATGTTGAAGGCGGTTTTCCGGAAGATCACCCGGCTCAAATCCCATTTTACCGCAATATCGAGCATGTTTTTTCTGATGGGGTCAATGATCATTTTCTTAAAAGAAAATGAACCGGATTTTTTCTTTCCGGCAATCAGCTGCAGGTTGGAGTTGTTGAAAGTGATCTGATTTGCTGTCAGTTCATCGTGATACAATGCCTTCTCCAGATCAAAACCCGAAACCCTTATTTGCGGAAACAACGCTGTGATCCGGTCTTTGCCCAAGTTCAGGCTTTTCTCCCCGGGATAGATGTTCAGGTTGTTGATCCTCAATACAGAATCTCTGTTGGACAGATACAGCGAATCGGTTTCAAAAATATGATAACCGTCGGGAAGCAGGTACAGCATTTTCGCGATATGCAATGTCAGACTGTCGTTGCCCGGGTGTTGGCATCCTGCGCCGGAGGAAGGTTGAATATCCCAAACGTGCAGGTCGGCACCCGAGATTTTTATCAAAGTGCTGTCATGTTCCGGCCTGTCGAAAGTAACATCAAGATTTTTGATCAGCAGGTTCCCGATGTGATAATTTTTCAGCAGTTCGGAGCTGTTTCCCCGTGCAGTGTCTTTTTGCGGTTGAATATGGTAAAAACGGATCACCGGATCGCTCACCGTCAGTTTGTCAATGTCAATATTTTCTTGCCGGTACAGTCCCGGAAAGTCAACATGGGTAGCTTCGACGGCGGCAATGTCAACCTTTGCGTGATGTTTTTGTTTGATGTGTCCCTGAAAATGAATACCGGATGTGGTATCAATGTGTATTCCTATGAGGTGCAGCAGCGAATCCTTTGTGTCGAAATCAAAATGATCGAGGGACAGCCGGTGAATGCTGTCGGGGAAATAATAAACCAGGTCGTTCAGGTCGAGGCCGATATTCGACGAATAGAAGATTTTTTCCGCACTTTGCGACGTGTCGCCGTTCAGCACAAAATCGCCGATGTTCAGGTCGAAACGTTTTACCTGTGCCTGTGTGCCGAATGTCCCGGCGTTGGTCAGCAGAAAACCGGCATCTGTAATTTTGGTCTTTTCAATGGCCAGTGTTTTTAATATTCCTTTAATATACGGATAGAGGTTGTCCGGTTTCACGGATTTCCGATGATCTCCTGTGGATGGCTTGTAATTGATGGTGGCAAAAGGACGGGTAAGCTCGATTTGTTTCAGGTGGAGTGCCCTGTCGGTAAGGTCTTTTTTGAAATCCTTTCCCATGACGGTCAACGCCGGAATGTTCAGGTCGATACCTTTGACCGCTCCGTTTTGTTCTTCAACCGATAAATAGAATGATTTTACATTAAATGTCGAATTGCGGGTGTCGAGGTGCAATGCATCAAAGCCCAGAACATTATCGGGATTTTTAAGCTCCACGGTTTGCTTTCCTATTTTCAGGTCGATATCTTCGACGAAGCGAAAAGGCAGGGGAGAAGCGAGTTGCGAAGAATCAAACCGGACGCGGAATAACGCAAGGGTCAGGTCGTTGATCTCCAATGGTTCATGTCCGGGTTGAAAATTTTCGATGGTGACATCGGCTTTGCTCAAAATGATACTGTTGATCGCTACCGGATGGAAAAGTGTGGTCACTTGTTGAAAAACCATCCCGGCGATCTCGTCGGGATTTGTAGTGCCTTTGCTTTTCAGATCCGTGAAAACAACAGGTTCCGGGATCAGGATTTCTCCGATAGTAAGCCTGCCCGACTGCATTCCGATAAAATCGGCTCCGGTGATTGATATTTCCGGGAGTGCCAGCTCGAAACGGTTATTTTCGGCTGCTGTTTTTTCCTTCGGTTCGTGTTTAATGGCTATATCGGACAGCCGGATACTTTTTCCTGCGGTTGAAATGTTGATCTTCCCGAAAGTCAGATTGGTATTGTTCACGGTAATGGAGCCGTTGTTGAGCATCAATGCAAGGCTGTCGAAGAAATAAAACGCCTCGGCATTCCGGCTGACTACCGAATCGAGGTGAAAATCGGAAATGCGTACCGAAATATTGTTGATCGTCATCTCAAAAGCGGAATCGGAAGCAGCTTTTTCAATCTTTATGGATCCGTCAAGGATCTCAAACTTATTGATTTCGAACAAGGAGAGATAACCGTTTGATAGCTGATGTAAATTGCCGAACTCAAACCCTCCGGAACCGGAAACGGTTGTCGTGTCACCGCTGCCAGGGATCATTTGGAACCGGGGATTTTGCAGGGACAGCTCACGAATAAGAAACTCCCGTTTCAGGATGAGCCGCCACAGATGAGCGCCTTTGAGAAAAAACCTGTCCATCTTCAGATTGAAAAATCCGGGCGGCATAAGGGATTTGCCTGTGCTGTCAACGATGAGTGAAGAGTCGGGATGGATAAGGAAATCATCAATGACGAGTTTTCGGTTGAAAAGGTTGAAACTGATGTTTCCGTAATCAAAGTCATATTTCCCTCCGGTTTTGTTCCGGATCAGCTCACGGGCTGTCTCCCCGAAAATACGATCAGCAAAAAAATTGACCGTCACCGGGATCACAATCAAAAAAAAGAATAAAAGCGCGGCCAACATATAAAACCCCCAACCCTTCTTTGGCTTTTTGGCTTTTTTGTCCGGGGAATCAGTCCCGTTGGCCTGCGGCTTTTTTTCGTTATTTTCCGGATCGTGTTTTTTCAATGCTAAAAGTTATTTTTTCAAATCTCCCCAAAGATAGAAAATAGATTCAAACCAATCATTTAAAAATTCATTACACCAAAGGATAAAAAGCATCTTTGATCTGTTTTACCGTGTAGGCTTTTCCCACAAACAACACACTGATGATGTCGAAACGGGTTTCGAGGTCAATGTCGTTTTTTTCGATATAGATATTGGCTGCCTTGATCAATGCACGTTGTTTGGTACGCGACACAAATTCCTCGGGCTCACCGAAATTGTTGGTGCGTCGTGTTTTCACTTCGGCAATCACCAGAAAATCGCCGTCACGGGCAATGATGTCGATTTCGTATTTACCGGCATGCCAGTTACGTTCCAGTATCTCGTAACCGCTGTTGCGCAAATACTTCTCGGCAAGTTCTTCGCCTTTTTTACCCAGTTCGTTGTGTTCTGCCATCTTATTTCAGTTTAACGATGATCAAACGCAAGAGAAACCTTGTTGCCCGATACCTCCAAAACAACGTTGCGCCCCAAAATCAGCGGATGGTTTTCCGGCTGATGGCCTGCCGGGAATCCGAAACAAACCGGATAGCCGTAATCTGCTACCGCTTCCGAGAGGATCTCCTCCGGGGTTTTACCAAATGCGGTTTCATTATCTTCCATGGCCGTAAGCCCGCCGACGATCAATCCGGCAAGGTTGCTCAACTTGCCGGCTCTTTTGAGTGTCCACATCATCCGGTCGAGACGGTAAAGATTTTCGCCCACATCTTCCAGAAAAAGCACTTTCCCGTCGGTGTTCAGGTCCGATGTGCTGCCTGCCAGGCTGCACAACACCGAAATGTTACCGCCTGCAAGCAGCCCGCTTCCGCTTCCTTTCCTGTTGAGCGGGTGCACAGCAATCCCGCAGCTTGTTTTCTTTCCTGATGCTGCGGCGAAAAGAAGTTCTGTGGAGAGGTCGTGTTTACCCTGTTTGCCAAAGTTCAACGGCATTGTTGCATGCAAAGTTTCAATGCCGAAATTGGTGAATACATGAGCGTGAAATACCGTGATGTCGCTGTAACCGGCAATCCATTTGGGATGTTTGACAAAGCGGCCGAAATCCAGCTTGTCGATGATCCGCACCGAGCCGTATCCGCCACGCGAGCAGAGGATCATTTTTACACGGTCGTCGTCCAGCATCTCCTGAAAATCGGCCGTCCTTTCGGCATCCGTGCCGGCAAACTGATGATACGACGAGGTGGCATGTTTGCCTGTTTTCACCTCAAAGCCGAAAGAGGTGATCACTTTCCCGGCATTTTCGATCCTCTCCGCCGGGATGCTTTTTGCCGGTGAAACAATACCGATAAGGTCGCCTTTTTTCAGATATGGAGGTGTGATCATAAACTAACGTGATCTTTTTTCCGAATCTTTTCCTTTGTCTTTTCCGCCTCCGCGGCTGTCTTTTTCGTCTTTTCCCGGAGCGTTTCCTGTTTTATTTTTGGTGAACACCACTTTGCGATAGTTTTTATTTAACCAGGTGTTGGCCACTTCGCGAAAATCGGCATAATCCGATACACTGATGATTTTTTGGTTCAGGTCGAGCGTTCTGACGATCTCCATCCGGTTGCCTTTTGGCAGGATGCTGATGGTCGCCGAACCGGATTTATGCTTTATAGTCTCCTTTACTTTCAGATTTTCGAAACGGTATCCTTCCGGGATTTCGAGGGTGAATTCATATTTTTCACTGACGGGATAGGGAAGCACAAAAGGATCTTCCCGTTCGCTTTCGAGGTAAGCAATATGGAAATTGGTAAAGCCGCTGACGAATTCAGGTAAAATGAAAGTGTAGAACCCGGCTTCCTGTTCCGGGGTATCCGCAGAACCGATCCTGACCGTGACTTCCGATTTTGCGGGGTTGCTGTTGAGCACTTTTACCGAACCCTCTTTTTTGCAAACAAGATTTCCTGTCAGCATTTTTTTGATGGAAGCGGGATTTTCGGCAAGTTTGAAAAATGGATTGGCGGCATAGGTCAGCATAAGGTTCGCCGTTCCCGAGAGATGAAGCGAGTCGTCAAATGTAAGCCCGGCTTCCATGGCGATTTTGTTCTCAACGGCCTTGAGTTTGATGGCGTTCAGTTCGCCTTGTGTTCTTTTGAGCGGGATCAGCACTTTTCCGGCCTCGCGGTATTGCAAACCCTGATTGTCCGTATGCGTGGCCGAAAGCAAAAAATCGCCGTTGCTTTTGGTGGTGGCATACACCAGTACGTCCTGAAAAAGGAAAAGATCACCAACGGCAGGGTCGAAAAATTTGCCCGGGGCTGCAAGTACGGTGACGGCCTGAATATCGGCCAGGTTGAGGAGTGTTGTGAGCAACACCGATTTTTCAAAAGCAGTACCGGCATTGCTTTGCCATACCAGCTCGGGCCTTCTTGCCCTGAAACCTGCTTCGGCAAGCGATACGCCAAGCGTGCCGATGTCGTCAACCACAAATCTCTGCAAAGCACGCATCACTTTGATTTCATCTTGACTTTCGTCTTTGGTTTTCCGGGCCAGTTGCAGCAGGTCGTTGGCCGGGCTCCCCTTCCGTTGAAGTTGTTGCGCCATCCATTCTTTAACGGCTTCCATATTTTTTGCCGTGCTGAAAAGTAGTCGCGGTGTGCCGGGCAGGCATGCTCCCCTGAAACGTTCGTGAGGTGCTGCCGGCAAGCCGGCAAACTTCCATGTAAATATCTTTTCGTTTCCCTTGACGATGATTTCGGGTGCCGTGCGCAGGTTAAACATTTTGTATTGCAGATCTACATCCACAGGGACATTCACGATCACCTCCATTTTTGTTACCGGAGAAGATTCCCGGATTACCTCGTTGCCCATCAACGCAGGCCAGTAGCCTTGGTGTGTGGTAATGGTGTAGTCCAGCACAATGGTGGCTCCCACTTCCAGTGCCGTATGGGTTACCACCATCTCGCGCAAATGGTTGTAGGCCGCCGAATGCGCCGCCGAATGCGGCAACACTTCGTTGAAAGCATTTTCAGGCGTCCTGACCCGTGTGCTGTCGGCCTTGATGGTATAGGATTCGTTGATCTTCAACTCCTGAAATTGCGGATCGTACACGATGAACGTTTCGCCGTAAAGCCTGTTGAACGAAAGCCGGCTTTGCAACTTCAGTTGTTTGAAATAATGGTAGGTGATACTGCCGTCGCGGTTGAGGGTGTATTCTTTGATGATTTTTTCAAATACGGCATCCGCATCCTTGTTTTGAGCAAAGCACGTCAGCGAAAAAAACAGTATGGCAACAAATGTGAATCGTTTTTTCATTTTTAATCGGTATGCTAAATTTATTGATTTCATTAATATCCCTTTAACGGTTGTTTTTATTCTTTCACCAGAATTACCGGTGTTTCCGCCATTTTTTTCTGTGCTTCAACAACAGCTTTCACCTCCTTCCACGCTTCCGGCTGATAGATGCGTTTTTCCAGCACGATCTTCTGGTGCATTTTGATGGTGTTTCCATCCTGGCTTTCGCTGCCTTCATACGAGGCAGCTTTGCCCTTTATCCCGGCAACGTCCGTCTCGTTCAGGAAAACATATCCTTCGGGGATGGTGACCGTTTCGTTGAGTTCGACCAATCTGCTGCAACGGTCGCGGAAACCGTATTTGCGCTCTTCCTGTGACGTGTCCAGCCACAGGTGCGACATGCCGCGGCTGAAAATGTTGCTTGCCAGCAAAGGCACAAAGGAAATCTCGTCGGCACCGGTAAAGGCATAACCCGGGATGCGGTATTTAACCGTGATCTTTACGGGAGCAGCCAGATAATCCAAAGGATTTTCGCCGTAGTCCGTTTCGATGAGCTCCGCATTGGGGTTGATCTTCAGCAACTCCTTTTCCACATTTTTCTTCCATTCCGGTTTAGAAGCCCTTGTGAACAATCCCCTGATGGCGGCATCTGTTTGTCCTTCCGCTGTAACGGTAAACTCACCTTCCAGTGTGCCGTCCCGTTTCAGTTGGGCGGTGCCTTTGATCTTCAGGTAATGATTTTCGGGCGGAGATACCGGAGTGATCTTCAGGTCGGCTCCCTCGGGTACGCCCATCAGGTAGTTCTGTTGCTGCTCGGCGCTGGACCAGAGCTCGCGCACAAACGGCACCCATGTGGGGTCGAGCAGGTGATATTTTCCGTCCGAAAGTTTGACCACCGTCACACTGTGGTTGAACTGATCGGCGGGAATATCCTCGATGCGAGAGCCGGCCATGGTCATTGCCGGGTAAGCTTTGAACCCTGCTGCACGCAAAAAGGCGATCAGCAAACTGGCTTTGTCTTTGCATACGCCGCACCGGTCGGTAAAATTCATTTGGGCATTGTGCAGCGTATAGCCTTCACCGGGCCCCATGGAAATGCCCGAATAGCGCATGTTGTCGGCCACCCAGTGTGTCAGGATCGAGATGCTGTCCGTTTCGGTTTTGGCATCTTTCAGCAAATCGTTCACAAAAGCCTGCACTTCGGGAGTGGGGACAAAACTGCCGTAGTCTTCGTTAACGCCGTAAAACCACAGGGATTTGGCTTTCCAGTCGGGGCTGGTCGAAAGCAGGAGCTTTGGCGCCACATCCGAAACGGCTACCATATTGGGCTCCCGTTCAAAGGGTTTGATATTGTGTTTGGTGAAACGGTAAACGGTTTTATCGCCGTGGAACCGTAATGATGACTGGCATTCACCATGGTAAAACTCAAACTGCATGGGCTTGTCGGCCGGTAAAATGACCATGTATGTTTTTTCCAGTACGGGCTGGCTGCTCCAAAAGGGAACGATATCGTAAAAATGTCCCCGCATGGGCGGGATGTATTTTTCTTCGTCATCCTGCTGCAACAGCGCATAGGTAAAGCCTTTTTTAAAAAGCCTGACCTCAAGCGCATCGCCGGGTTCCAGGCGTCCCACCTCAATCATTTTCTCGCGGGCACCCCAGTAAATCCAGCGTGCCGGAGCGGGATAATCCAGCACATGGGCCGTATCCAGTGTCTCAACGGTGCCGTCTTTCCGGTAAATCTTCACCATTTGTATTTCGGCTGCCGCCGAAAGCGGATCATAACCGTATGTGATTGTCCTTTTGTCGATGGCGCCTTCCGGCGTCAGGATCTTGAACAATTGATGAGTGTAAAAATAGCTCAGGCCACTTTCCTGTACTTCAACGCGGGTGCTGTCGAACAGCACGAGGTATTTGCTGCCGGGATAATCGTCATGCGTACCCGAATTTTTTATCAGGTCTTCTGCCGGTCCGGCACTCAGCATTGCAGTAGCAAAAATAGCAATGATCAATAATGATACTTTTTTCATCATTTCGGGTTTTTTTTAGAAAATTTGTCTGTAAAAATAGCGAAAAGTTTTCAGGCGTGGGCATCCTTCCGTATTCAAATTATACAATGCTTATTCCGGCAGTTCGGCAAGCTGACGTTTGAATACTTCAAATGCCTTGTTGATGGTGCCGTCCACCTGCTTATGAAATTCGTCGAAAGCAGCCACAAGCTTTTTCCCGCTGGGCGACAGTTGCGACATTCCGCCTTCAGCACCGCCCCTGCTTTTTTCCAGCAAGGCAAAACCCAGCATCTGTTCGATTTTTTTAAGATCGCCCCAGGTGCGGCGGTAAGTGAGGCCGAGTTTTTTGCAGGCTGCCGTCAGCGAACCTGTCTCTTCGATGGTTTTCAGAATTTGCCATTTGCCGTCACCGAGGATGCCGTTGCCGTCCTTGTCGGATAACCAGATTTTGTAATTAAACTGAATGGATTTCAGATCAACTTGTTTTGGATTTGACATGAGATGTTTTGTGTTTATTAAGCATAAAAAAAACCATTCCCCCAAAGCAGTTTTTTAACCGGCCCGGCAAAATGGCTTGCATCATTATTTTAAAATTTGCTTTATTGTATCGGATTGGCCGTAAAGCTCACTTTAAATTTGAATTTTACCGTGAAATTCAGCGGGCCCTCATTACAAGCAGTGTTGAAGATCAACTGAAACTTGTGCGGGGAATTTTTAATTAATTCCGCCATTTGGTCAACACCGGCCTGCTCCACGGTTAGATCCGTGGGATTATCCTGAAGCGCACTGAGGTTTTGATCCTGAATTTCGGCGATCAATACTTCGTCCGAACCGTCTTCGTTGGCTACTTTAAGCGATGAAATGATGATTTCCTGCGTATCGTTTCCTTCAAATTGTGTAAGCCAGTACTGTACATCCGATACGGATACATCTTTGATGTTATCGCCGTATTTCTCGATCAAATCACTGTATTGCGCCATATCCACCACTTCGGTAACCATCATGACCGTATCGGTTGTGTAAACCTCGATTTCCTGTTCGTAGTCAAAATCCTGAGAAACATCAAGTAAATCTTCCTCACAACCTGAAAA
The DNA here is from genome assembly GCA_029934065.1 of Bacteroidales bacterium. GTDB lineage: Bacteria > Bacteroidota > Bacteroidia > Bacteroidales > 4484-276 > 4484-276. The sequence continues at coordinate 15,833 of JAOZMX010000006.1, read as the reverse complement.
TATGAATAGGCCTGAAATAAACAATGCCGAAAATAAAATTCGTGTTTTCATTTTTAATATAGTTTTAGAATGATTAATAATTAATTTTTTATGAGTTTACAAAGGTACAATAAATTGTTTGAAAACAAATATCATTTAGGGCCGTAATTGAAAATAAAAAGTCACGGAACAAATCAACCCCGGCGATCAAAGTTTTATTGTTTCCGGCCGGTTTTTTTTGCATCTCCCTGAAAATGCGGGTTAAAAAATTTCGTTCCGCCCGGTTTCATCAATGGAGAAGGGCAGCCATATTGTGAATTCCGAACCCTCACCGAGTTTGCTTTTCACGGTGATCTTTCCCTGCAACACATCAATGTATTTTTTGCAGAGGGTAAGTCCCAGTCCGGCGCCTTCATATTCGCGGTTATGTCCTTCGCTTACCTGCGTGAATCGGTCGAAAATATGTTCCAGCCTGTTTTCGGGGATGCCGATGCCTGTGTCTGCCACTTTGATCCATACTGCGTATTTTTCATCATCGTTGCAAGTGCCGGCCTCGATGGTGATGCCCCCTTCCTTGGTGTATTTTACAGCGTTGTCAATGAGGTTGTTCAACAGATTGGTGAGGAGCTTCGGATCGCTGATGATGTTGATGCTTTCCGATTCACAGCGGGAAGTAATCCCCAGTCCTTTTTTGGAAGTGGCAACTTTGAACAGTAAAGTTCTTTCTTTGATCAGTTCAACCAGATTGATGTCGGTGATGAACAGTTCCAGTTCGTTGCTTTCGATGACGGAAAGGTCGATGATGGAGTTGAGCGTGTCGAGGAGCCGCTTACCGCTGTAGTAAATGGCTTCCGACATCTCCTGATAGACCGGATCGGTGAGCTCCTTCTGAAGGATTTCGGCAAAACCCAGTATTCCGTTGAGGGGCGTGCGCAATTCATGGCTGATGTTGGACAAAAAGATCGTTTTCAGCCGGTCGCTCTCCTCGGCCTGTTCTTTGGCCCGGATGATCTCGTTGCGCTGCTCCATGATCTCCTTGTTCTTTTTATCCAGCAATACAATGGCTTTTTTCTTTTGACGGAATTGTATGTAAAGCAGTAAAGCCACTACAAAAATTATCACAAATGCCCCGACGGCAATGTGGATAACGATTCTTTGCCGGTTGAGCACGATCTTTTTATTTTCGAGCTCCAGCAGATGCAGTTTGTTTTTGCTGTTCAACAGTTCAAGTTCTTTTTCATGTTTGTCGGCTTCGTATTTAAACTGCATGTTCAATATTTTCCGGTAAGAGTTTTCATTGTACAGCGAATCCCGGAGTTCATGAAATTTCACATAGTAATCCAGTGCCGTTTTATAATTACCGAGCGATTTGTATATTTTATGAAACAGCAAATAATCGTCTTTCATGATGTCGGGAGCATTGATCATCTGTGCAAGCCGGATGCTGCTGTCGGCATACTTCAGTGCTTCGGCCTGTTTTCCCATTTTATGATAAAAGCCGCCGATGGTATTATAACCGATGGCCAGATCTTCGGGGATACCGTTTTTCCTCTCTATGGCCAGGGCTTTTTCGAGCAGTTTGACGGCTTCGAGATATTTCCCCTCACTCGAATATAATTCTCCGATATTATTGTATGCAGTTGCTATTGCCGCATCATCGTTGTGTTGCTTTGCCAGTTCCAGGGATTTCAAATAATACTTCATGGCTTTTTTATTCTCATTCATATCGGAATAAATAATGCCGATGTTATTGTATGAAGAGCCAAGGTCGGAATTTTTACCGATCTCTTTTTCAAGCTTCATCGAGGCCTTATAATTTTCCAGCGCTTTTTCTTTTTCTCCCAGGTCGTAATACAAAATCCCAATGTTGTTGAGTACTTGCGACATTCCCTTTTTATCGTTCAGCTTTTCCATCATGGACAATGAATGCTGATAGTTGATGAGGGCATTTTCAAAATCACCCCAGTCGTAATAAAGGAGTCCGATGGTGTTGTATGTGGATGCGATTTCATATTCATCATTCAACGAATCGCTTATTTTCAGGGATCGTTTATAATATTCAAGCGCTTTTATATTTTTACCAAGATCATCATAAATATAACCGATATTGTATAAGATCAGCGAAACGTTGGGCTGATCGTTGATGGAATCGAAATATTGCAGTGCCAGATTATTATACATCAGTGCGCTGTCGGAGTCATTGTCGTTTTGAAATATGAGTGAAATATTGTAGTAATTGGTTGCAATATTCCTCAAATCACCGGTTTTGCGAAATAATAACAATGCCGAATCATAGTACATGCGTGATTTTTCAAATTGTTCCTTGTAATAAAAAACATCGCCGAGATTTTGCAAAGCAAAGGCCAGTTCTGCTATGCTGTCGCAACTTTTGGCAATACTTTTTGCTTCGACGGCATATGCCAATGCCTCGTCAGGGTTCTTTTCGGTCAATTCCCGCGCAAGCAGGTTCAGCGGATGTAACCTTTCGGTACCATGCATACGGTTTAAAACTTCCCGCAGGCTGTCAGCCCGGTCTTGACCAAAGGCCACATTGATAAAAATAAAACCCATCATTCCGGCCAGCATCCACCGGATAAAGTTATTTCCCCACATTGTTTTCAATCAAATCTTTTTTGCTTGTACTCAACAAAAATAATAAAATTTTCAAACTTCAATCCTTTACGGAGAAATTAATGTACCGGTTCAACGGTTTTAATACTTTTGCAAAAATTTTCAAATAGATTTTATGATTGAATTTAAAGAAGCGCATCAGATTGTGCTTGATTCCGTAAATATATTGGGTGCGACGCACTGTGATCTCAATGATTCGCCGGGAAGGATTCTCGCCGAAGACATTCTGTCGGACATGCCGATGCCGCCGTTCGACAAATCGGCTGTGGATGGCTATGCATGCCGGAAGGATGACCTCGGCAGCGAATTGGAAGTGATCGAGATCATTCCGGCGGGGGTTGAACCCAAACATGAAATTACCGCAGGAAAATGTGCCAAAGTGATGACCGGTGGTGTGGTGCCCAAAGGTGCCGACACGGTGATCATGGTCGAAGATACCGAACTGGTCGCCGGCAACAGGGTAAGATTTACCGGAGAGAAAACCTCCGCCAACATTTGTTATCTCGGCGAGGATATCCGCCGGGGGCAGACGGTGCTGAAAAAAGGAACCCTGATCAGGCCCCAGGAAATCGCCGTGTTGGCTTCGGTGGGCGTTACCCGTGTGCCGGTTTACAGGCAGCCTCTTGTCGGCATTATTTCCACGGGCGACGAACTGGTTGAACCGCATCTCAAACCCGAAGCGTCACAGATAAGAAACAGCAATGCATACCAGTTGACAGCGCAGGTGAGCAGGGCAGGAGGTATCCCCGAATATTTCGGCATTGCCCTCGACACGGAAGACTCCACCAGGGCGATCATCACCAGAGCCATCGAAAAGTGCGATGTGGTTTTGCTTACCGGCGGCGTCTCCATGGGTGATTTTGATTATGTCCCCAAGGTGCTGGAAGAACTGGGGATAGCCGTCCGGTTCAAGAGCATTGCAGTGCAACCGGGGCGCCCGACGGTTTTTGCAACACGGAAAGGACAATATCTTTTCGGCTTGCCCGGCAATCCGGTCTCGTCGTTTGTCCAGTTTGAGCTGTTGGTAAAGCCGCTTCTTTACGGAATTATGGGGCATGAATATGACCCGCCCGTCCTGAAAATGCCCATGGGTGAAACTTTTGAAAGGCGCAAGGCAAAACGGAAATCGTTCATACCCGTCACCATTCGTTCGGGAAAGGTTTATCCTGTCGAATATCACGGTTCGGCACATATTCATTCTTATATTTTTGCGGATGGAATGGTGGCGGTAGAGATCGGAGAATCAAAACTGGAAGAAGGAGAAACAGTTGATGTACGACAGATTTAACAGGAAAATAAATTATTTGCGTATTTCCGTTACCGACCGGTGCAACCTGCGGTGTGTTTACTGCATGCCCGCCGAAGGGATACAAATGCTGAATCATGAAGATATCCTTACCTTTGATGAAATTGTGGAAACCACAAGAACGGCAGTTGAAATGGGTGTTGACAAGGTCAGGATCACCGGCGGCGAACCGCTGGTAAGAAAGGGAATTGTGGATCTGGTCGGGATGATCGCCGCCATTCCCGGCATCAGGGATTTTGCCATGACCACCAACGGCACCTTGCTCGACCGGTTTGCGCAGCCGCTTGCCGATGCGGGATTGCATCGCGTTAACATCAGTCTCGATACGCTGGACGCTGAAAAATACCGGCAGATCACACGGCTCGGCGATATCCGTGATGTCTTCCGGGGGATTGAGGCTGCCCGTAAGGCAGGATTGATGCCGATAAAGATCAATTGTGTTGTCAAACGCTCATCCGACGAACCTGATGCCCGCGAAGTAAGACGCTTTGCCGAAGATAACGGACTGATGGTGCGGTTCATTCCGGAGATGAACCTCGAAACGGGAACCTTTGGGGTTGTGGAAGGTGGCGATGGCGGCAACTGTAAAAAATGCAACAGATTAAGACTTACGGCTACCGGTGGTGTCAAGCCCTGCCTTTTCAGCGACATCGAATTCAATGTGCGTGAAGCAGGGCCGGGAACGGCCATACGACTGGCTGTGGAAAATAAGCCCAGATCAGGCACGGTGAATAAAGTAAATTTGTTCCACAACATCGGCGGGTAAAAATACAGGGACAAAATAATTATAAATGTAGGCATCATCCGGGTAATAAAATCCGGATATCAGGGATTTAAAGCCTTCATCAAATATTTCAATTCATCTGTTTTGGCGGTATCTCCGGCGTTTTCATAGGCAACGATCAGGTTGTTGAAAACCCGCTTCAGAATAGCCGTGTTTTCACACGGAAGGAAATACGAATCTTTTTCTTCGAGATTCATCTGACGAATGAACAGCTCTACCTCCCGTCGTGTAAAAACCGCCCCGCGATTGAATGCATTGATATAAAATATGACATCATCACGCGAAAAACTTCCGGTATTTTCCGTTTTCTGATCGGTGTAAGCCATGATGAAGTTTTGCGGCAGGTTAACCCCGTAAACAGGAATGTGGAGACTTTGTGCCACCACAATGAAAATGATGCTCAACGAAACGGGATTGGCCTTTTTCGTTTCAAGGATGTCCTTAAGATAATTGTTGCGCGGCGATTGTGAGTCAGGCTTGTTGGGCTCGAATTTATGAACATCAAAAACGATATGACTTATCACTTTGACCTTTTCAAGCGGAGTGAGGTTGGCGTTCAGCTCAAGCCACACATCCTGAATGATCGCCCCGATATGATCAATGATCTTTTTCTCGTCCTGATCAGGATAAGCATATCTCGATATCAGCATAAATCCCTGCATCAGGTCTTCGCTTTGCTGCGTGCGCCAGGCCGACAGATCACGATAAAGTTGCTTCAGTTGTATTTCGTGAATGATGTCCTCAATGCGTTTTTGGATGATGTCGTCGAAGGTGTTGTCCCACGCATTTTCCAATGCCGGTATGGCTTTGTGCCCGTAAAGAAAAAACCGTTCCTTCACCTTGCTGAATATTGCGGCATCAGGCTCATCCAGCAAGCTGATCAAAGCTTCCAACTCTTTATTTTTATCGTTTAATACCATTCAAAATCTAAAAAACAGTATCGGGTTTTGTTTTTAACGCTCAGCAAAATTAGTCTTTAATTTTCACGAATCCGGTCCGTTGTGATTTTTTTTGTCCTTTGCGGTGATTTCAAAATCCGTTCCACCACTGATTTTGTGACAGATTGACGTTTTGAAGTGATGGTTTTAAATAATCTCTTATTTTTGCCGGTCTTTAATCAGTGTCATTTATGAGAACATTCAAAAGGTATTTTTTCTTAATATTTCTGGCGGCGCCGTTGTTGCTTTGTCTTTCCTGCAGTCAGTTCCAAAAAAAGAAGACTTTCAACAAGGAAGATATCGCAACAGTGAAGAAACTTTCCAAAGAGAACATTGCTTTCATTGTTAAGTTTTATCCGAATGTGGTTGAAGCAAATGATCATATCCGCCGGCAAAGGGAACAAATCCTGAAGTACAAGAACAATTATCCCACAGCACTTAAGAGAAGCCGTAAACTGAGGCGCCTCAACGAACTGGCGTCAAAATACCGCATCAGCGACACGCTTTTCAACGGGGAGCTGACGCGTAGTGAGTTCCTCCGAAGGATTGATACATTGCTTTACAGGGTGAACATTATCCCCGAAAAGCTCATTATGGCTCAGGCCATCATCGAATCGGGATGGGGTAAGTCGAAATATGCCCGGACACTCAATAATTACTTTGGAATCCATTGCTATACGCCCGGTTGCGGCCAGCCTCCCTCTGCACTGAAGAACCCTGATTTTTATGTAAAGGCCTTTCCTTCCATCGAAGCTTGTATCGAAGAGTACATGTGGATATTAAACACCGGCTTTGCTTTTGGGAAAATGCGAAGTATCCGGCAAAAACTGATTGAAAAAAACCGTGTCCCCGATGCCCTTTCTCTTGCCAAGGGACTGGAGCGGTATTCCGAAAAAGGAATGGAGTATGTGACTTTGGTGCAAACAATCATCAAAAATTATTTGCCGAAAAATCTAAACGACTTTGTAGATTATTATTCAGGTACTGAAATGATTTAAATTTTTTTTTGTAAGTTTGCCCCCTTTAATAAAATTTTTGTTTTTCACAAAAATTGCTATTTTTGTCAAGTTAAAAAAAAATTCGGAAAGAAGATGGATTTTGGCACAAGCAAATGCAATAAATGTTCCCGTTTTTGGAAAACGTAAAACCCCTTATAGAGTTGTCTTACAGTAAAATGTATAAATGTAACATATTTTAAAGTTTGTTATACATTGAAATTTTGATAAAAAAACATGTTGATATAAAAAAAATATTATACTTTTATCCAACATAAAAGAAGGGAACAAATCATCCTGAATCGTAAAAAAGAAGGAATTTTAAACTCAACTTAAATTCAGTTAACAAAAACAGTCATCAAATTAATAAAAAATTCATTAATGAAAAATTCTTACAAACTTGTTGTACTTTTTATCGCTTTACTGATTTCGGGCATCAGCAGTTATGCTCAGGTACTTACCTTTAACGGCAACAGTCATGCACCGGGAATAAGTATCAAGTCGGAGAGCCTTTCGGGGATAACCGTTCGCTATTCAATGACACAGGCTTCATTCATTGATGTGGATGTCAACGGCGTAACGATGAAATCGGTCAGTCTGCCCGGTGTTTTTCTTCCCAACAATGCCGGAGCGCCAGATTTGCCGGGAACAGGCAGATACATTGCAATTCCCCAGGGTGCGCATGTCAGCATGAAAATCATCCATGCGGAAACAGAGACACTAACCAATCAGGAAATAGCCCCGGCTCCTGTGATACCGCTTGATACCGACAAAGGGCCGTTGCATTATGAAAAAGACAGCCGGATTTATTCGGAGGACATTTTTTATCCGAGGGAACCGGTCATGCTTTCAGGAAAAACCGTCATTCGAGGTGTGGATGTGGTGATGCTGGGCATTACTCCTTTTCAATACAACCCCGTAACAAAAGAGCTTAGAATTTATAAAAATCTCGAGATTGAACTGACCTTTGAAGGGGGTAACGGAATGGTGGGAGATGACAGGTTGCGCAGCCGCTGGTTCGACCCGATTTTAGAAAGTGAAATACTCAATGCGGATATTCTTCCCGAAATTAAATATGATCAGCATGCTTATGCCCCCACCGATACACCGGATTATGAATATGTGATCATCACACCCGACGATCCGGTATTTCTTGCCTGGGCCGATTCCATTAAAAGATTCAGAACATTGCAGGGCATCCGGACAGGGATTGTTACTACAACAGAAATAGGAGGAAACACTGAGGCAAATATCGAGAATTATGTTGATAATGCTTATAATACCTGGACTGTTCCTCCCGTAGCGGTGCTTTTACTTGCCGATTACGCTACCGATGCCACCGGCATCACATCACATTTATACACCCACCCGGCAGGGTATCCCGATTTTGCATCGGACAATAAATTTGCCGATGTTACGGGCAACGATCTTCCGGATATTGTCTTTGCAAGGATTACGGCTAACAATGCCGGTCAGTTAGAGACCATGGTCACGAAATTTTTGGATTACGAGCGTAATCCTCCGACGGATGCAGGTTTTTACGATCATCCGATTACGGCGCTTGGCTGGCAAACCGAGCGGTGGTTTCAGATTTGCTCTGAAGTTGTCGGCGGATTTTTGAAAAACGAGTTGGGTAAAAACCCCGTTAGAATCAATGCGGTATATCAAGGAGACCCAAGCAGCGATCCATGGTCCACTGCCACAAATACCAGTACGGTTGTCAATTATTTCGGGCCCGGTGGTCTGGGATACATTCCGGCAACGCCACAGGGCCTTGGCGGTTTTTCGGGCGGAACAGCCACGCAGGTTGTCAATGCCATCAACAACGGTTCGTTTATGCTTCAACACAGGGATCACGGAGGATATTACGGATGGGGAGAACCTTCATTCAATACGAGCAGTATCAATTCGCTGCAAAACGCGAACAACAAGTTGCCGTTTATTTTTTCCATCAATTGCGAAACGGGTGCTTTTCACCGTTCATCGGAATGTTTTGCCGAAAAATTCCATCGTTATTCATACAACGGGCACAATAGCGGTGCTTTGGGGATCATTGCCGCCACGGAAGTTTCTTATTCCTTTGTCAACGATACCTATATGTGGGGCGTGATGGATAACCTTTTTCCCGATTTCATGCCGGGGTTTGCTACTCATTTTCCAGTTTCATACGTGATGCCGGCTTTTGGAAATGCTGCCGGAAAATATTTCTTGTTCCAATCATCATGGCCCTACAACTCGGGTAGTAAGCAAATCACTTACCGACTGTTTCACCATCACGGCGATGCTTTTATGACCCTTTATACCGAAGTACCGCAAAATTTAACCGTATCGCACAGCAGTGCATTACAGGCCGGGGCAACTTCATTTAATGTTTCGGCTGATAACGGTGCATTGATCGCCTTGACGGTAAACGGCGAGATCATCGGTACGGCAATTGGAACCGGATCATCGGTGGCCATACCGATAGCTCAGCAAGATCCCGGAAATGTAATGATAGTGACAGTTACGAAACAAAATTATTTTAGATATTCTGCCAATGTGGATATTGTCAGCAATGGAATATTTGCCCAATTTTCGGCCGATTACACGGATCCATGTCCTGGAGAAACGGTACAGTTTACCGATATGTCTTACGGATCGGTGATATCATGGCACTGGGAATTTCCCGGAGGAACGCCTTCCGCTTATTCCGGACAAAACCCACCTCCGGTACAGTACAATTCAACCGGAACTTTCGACGTAACCCTCGTGGTAAGTGACGGCACAAACACCGATGAAGAGGTAAAAACCGGATATATTTCCGTTACGGGGATTGTCGCCGATTTTTCAGCCGATCCGACAACATTAACCTTCGGCGGTTCGGTGGCGTTTACCGATTTATCGAGCTGTAATCCCGAATCATGGGAGTGGTCATTCCCCGGTGGGACACCCTCCTCCTCCACGGAGCAAAATCCGGTGATCGTTTACAATACACCGGGAACCTATGCGGTAACGCTAACGGCTTCAAATGCTAACGGAAGCGATTCGGAAACCAAAGCCGGTTATATTATCGTCAATGAAGCTCCTTCAAATTATTGCGCCTCGCAAGGCAACAATGTAAGTTATGAGTGGATCAGCCAGGTTGATCTCAACGATTTTTCCAATTCTTCGGGAGCTGCCGGATACACGGATTTTACAAATTTGGTTATAGATCTGACACCCGGTGAAAATGTGGATGTAACGCTGACACCCGGTTTTTCGGGCCAGACCTGGCTGGAATTCTGGAAGATATGGATTGATTACAACAGGGATGGCGATTTTGAAGATGCCGGCGAAGAAGTCTTTGCCCCGGCAGGCTCGCACGATCCGGTTAACGGTAGTTTTACGGTCCTTGCCGATGCACAATATAGCACCAGAATGCGTATTTCGATGAAATGGAATGCAGCACCTTCTCCATGTGAGACTTTTTCATATGGTGAAGTGGAAGACTATACGGTTCATTTTATCACTGAAACTGTTGAAGCCGCTTTTGATGCCGATCCCACAACACTTTGTGAGGGTAACGAAGTACAGTTTACCGATCAGTCCGTTGGAAACATTGTTTCATGGCAATGGGAATTTCCGGGAGGGTCTCCTGCAACATCCGGTGAACAAAATCCTGTGGTTGTTTATGAAACAGGTGGTACTTATGATGTATCACTCACTGTTTTCGGTAACAGCACGCAGAATGCCGTAACCAAAACCGGATACATTACGGTGAATGAACCCCCGGCGGTTATTTGTCCCGGCGATCTTTCGGTTTGTATTGATGATGCCCCCCTTGATCTGAATCAATATGTCACTCCTCCGGGAGGTGTCTTCGAAGGTCCGGGAGTGAATAATTCCACGTTCGATCCGCAGATTGCAGGCCCCGGCGCTTTTATGATCGGCTATGTCTATACCGACGAAAACGGCTGTTCCAATTTCTGCTCATTTGTAATCACCGTTCATTTGTTGCCCGAAGTTACCTGTCCGGATGATATGGAATTTTGCGTTAACGATGATCCGCAATTGCTTACCGGCGGAATGCCCGAAGGCGGAGCATATTCCGGCCCCGGAATTGAAAACAATAGCTTTGATCCCGCCGCGACAGGAGCAGGGACTTTCGAAGTGGTTTACACGTACAGCGACGGTAATGGTTGCGAAAATCAATGTGGTTTTTATATCACTGTCAACCCGCTGCCCGACGTTGCAGGTGTAATTTCCGGAAACAATACTACCTGTCAGGGATATGAAGAAACGTATTCAACCACGGAAATTATCAATGCCAATGCTTATCAATGGGCACTTGATCCTGTGGAAGCAGGTATTCTTACTGCCAACAACACCGGTTGTACGGTGTTATGGAGTGATGAATATACCGGTGATGCGGTTTTGATGGTAAGAGGTATGAATGACTGCGGAAACGGAGAGTGGTCCGAAGGATTTGACGTTTCGGTCTCCGATTGCAGCTCGACAGGATTGCCTCCGGGCTGGAATTTTATTCCCAATGCATTGCAGCACACCATTCTTGTCTCAACGGATGCCGATCCCAATATCTTTGGTGAAGCACTCGGTACAGGCGATTATATCGGCGTTTTCTTTATGGACAATGGAGAGGAAAAATGTGGCGGAGCATTGCAATGGTCCGGACAAAATGATGTGATCATGGTTTTTGGCGACGATCCCACCACGCCGGAAAAAGACGGATTTGACGAAGGAGAGACCATCCTTTGGAAGATTTATGATGTGAGCGATCTGAAAGAATATCCCGCACTGGTTTCCTATGATCAGACCTATCCTGACTATGATGGAACCTTTCAGTTGAATGGCGTTTCGAAACTTAACTCCCTTGAAGCCCTGTTGATCCAGAGTACGGTCATTCCGGCAGGATGGAGCGGGTTTTCCATGGCCATGACGCCGCTGAATCCCGATCTGAATGCAATCTTTGCCGATGTGATCAACCAACTGATCATCCTGCAAAACAGCGATTATGTTTTCTGGCCGTCGCAGGGTTTGAACACCTTCCCGGGATGGGATGAAACACTTGGTGCACAAATAAAAATGTCGGAGAGCGTTACATTGACGATTCCCGGAATTCCCGAATCGGATGAGCTTTCACTGCCCGAAGGTTGGTCTTACCTTCCTGTTTCCAGTGAATGTAACATTGACGCCGATGAACTTTTCTCACCGGTCATTGATAAGATCGAAGTGGTCAAAGCAGTTGCCAATTATGAAGTGTATTGGCCGGCCATGGGAATTTATACGCTTTCCGTACTTCAACCCGGTTTGAGTTACATGATCAAGCTTACGGAACCGGCCACGATCGTTTTTCCGGAATGTTCGGACCAGCCGGCTGTTGCAATGAGTGCGGAAGTGCCCGGATCATGGCAACTTGTTGATCCCACACCGGCAACACATCTCATTATGATCGATGCGGAAAAGATCCCGGTTTTTCAGGCCGGTGATTATATAGGAGTCTTTAACGAAAAAGGAACTTGTACCGGAAGCATCCAATTGAAAGATGTACCGGTAGCATTGACTGTTTTCGGAGATGATCCGCTGACCGCTGCTAAAGACGGAATGTCGGAAAACGAGCATTTCAGTTTCAGGTTGTTTAGCATGGACGATCAAACGGAAACAGCAATTACCGTTGAATTCGACCAACAGCTTCCTGACAATTCGGGATTGTTCATAACCAATGGCATTTCAGCTGTCAAAGCTGCATATCTCGGAGGTAGCGGGATTGAAGAGAATTCCATGGAGCTTGCCGTTTATCCCAATCCCTCCACAGGAAAATTTACCGTTACCGGAGTTTCAAATCTGAAGATTATAAAGGTTAACAATATTCACGGACAGGAGATTCTGACCATGCCTGCCGGCGGTTCGCAACAGGTGGAGGTGGATTTAAGTCATGTCCGCAAAGGAATCTATTTTCTGACGGTATCGTTTGACAACGGCCAAAGTATGATGAAAAAAATTGTAATAAAATAAATCAATAAATTAGATGTATAACCAGAAATTTGCTGGATTCAAATTTCACAAAATTAATTTGGTATGAAAAAGTTCGCATTATTAATGTTCGTCCTGGCAGCATTTTCCCTTTTTTCACCAAATATTACCTTTGGTCAGGAGGCGCCTGTGGCGCCCAGCCGGATCATTAAGGCAAAATATTTTGATGTTACTCCTCCTTTGCGGGATATGGAGATAATAAAACCCGGAGTAAGAGAGCGTGAGTGGAAGAATAACGAGATAGAGAATGAGATGGATTTTATGGAGGAGAAAACATTCCCTAAAGGGCCTGATCCTGTGTTGCAGGATAAAAACGGCACCAAATCCTCACGGGATATCGGTGAAAATTTCGAGGGTAATCACAACCTAAACGGTGTGGCTCCTCCCGATACCGATGGCGACGTAAGTGAGGATTATTACATGCAAATGGTTAATCTTTCCTTTGCCATTTGGGACAAGAGCGGAAACCTTTTGCTCGGCCCTGCGGATAACAGTACGTTATGGAACGGTTTTGCGGGATCGTGGACGGGAACCAACGACGGTGACCCCATTGTTTTGTACGATGAACATGCCGGTCGTTGGCTTGCCAGCCAGTTTGCCATCAACACCAGCGACGGGACACAATGGATGCTGGTCGCCATTTCGCAAACGGATGATCCTACGGGATCGTGGTACAGGTATGCTTTCCAGTTTACTTACATGCCCGATTATCCCAAATTCGGCGTTTGGAGCGACGGCTATTACCTTTCGGTAAACCAGTTTGACAAAGCCAACGGGTATGCATGGAAAGGAGCGGGCATTTGTGTTATGAACCGCGATAAGATGATTGCCGGTGATGCTTCTGCCGAGATGGTATTTTTTGATCTTGGCACAGGCTATGGAAGTCTTTTGCCGGCAGACCTTGACGGAGATCTGCCTCCTGCAGGAACTCCCGGATATTTTACAAGGTTTTCCACTGCTGGAAAACTCCAGATGTGGAAGATCGAAACCAACTGGAGCAACACCTCCAATACAACGATGACGCGTTTGCCCGACATTTCCGTTTCGGGGTTCAGCACGGGCGGTTTTTCCGTTAACCAGCCGGGGACAAACACAACCCTTGACGTTCTTTCCGACAGGCTGATGTATCGTTTGCAATACAGAAATTTCGGTTCCTATCAGGCCATGGTGACCAACCATACGGTGAACAATGGCAGTGGTGTAGCCGCAGTAAGATGGTATGAGTTAAGAAATACCGGCTCGGGATGGAGTTTGTATCAGGAGGGTACCTACAGTCCCGACAACGATCATCGCTGGATGGCCAGTATCGCCATGAATGCCAATGGTGACATTGGCCTCGGTTATTCGGTATCAAGTGGCAGCACCTATCCTTCCATTCGCTATACCGGACGCAACAACGGCGATCCGTTGGGTATGATGACATTCGATGAAGAAACGATATTTGCCGGAACCGCTTCACAAACAGGAGTCAGCCGCTGGGGTGACTACAGCATGTTGTCAGTGGATCCTGCCAACGGTCTCACATTTTGGTTTACTACTGAATATTCCACGGGTGGCTGGAATTGGCATACAAGAATCGCATCGTTTGATATTTCACCCATCGGACAGAGTTTGAAATATGTTAGTTATTCGGTTGACGATGCTTCCGGAAATAACAACGGTAAAATTGATGCCGGAGAGACCGTGAATCTGATCGTTACGATTAAAAACAACGGCTCGGAACCCATGAACAATGTAACGGGTACACTTTCCGAAACAAGCCCGTACATTACCGTAAATACCACAAGTGCACAATCATACGGGAACATTCCCATTCAGGGTACTGCCACGGCAACCTACAGCATTACAGCCGATGCTTCGACACCAGTTGCCGAGATCATCGAAATGCTGTTGCATCTTCAAGCCGGCGGCGGATATTCTCTCGACGAGAATTTCAATATTCAAGTCGGTCAACCGGATATTGTGATCATTGACCTGGACCCGACAAAAACTTCCGGGCCAAACATGAAAACCTCCATCGAAAATCTGGGTCTTTCCGTTGATTATGTTACCTCCATTCCATCCAGCCTGACAAGCTATCAACTGGCTTTTGTCTGCCTTGGAATTTATAGTGATAATCATGTTTTGAACTCTTCGGAGGGACAGACATTGGCCAATTTTGTCAATGGCGGCGGAAAATTATTTATGGAAGGCGGGGATACCTGGTTTTGGGACAGTCAGACTGCCGTACATAGTTTGTTTAATATTGATGCTGTTGCTGATGGCTCCGGCGATATGGGAACGCTGCTCGGTCAGAACGGCACTTTTACGGCAGGAATGAACTACAGCTATACGGGTCAGAACAACTGGATGGATCATATCAATGCCGTTGCTCCGGCGTATGTGATTTTTGCCAATCAGTCGCCGGCATACAATTGTGCGGTAGCTTACGATGCAGGTTCATACAAAACCATCGGCACCTCTTTCGAATTCGGTGGGATGACCTCCCGTGCCACACAGGATGATATCATGGAAAAATACCTGGAGTTTTTCGAATTGCTCACACCGGGCGGAACACCCCAGATCGCTGTTACGCCCCAGTCGTTTACCGAAACACTTTGGCCCGGACAAACGTCAACACATTCCCTTACGGTTTCCAATACGGGAGATGCCGACCTTACTTTCAGCGTACAAATTGAATATACCGATGTTGTTTTGGAATGGCTTTCGGTAGATCCGGAATCAGGGACTGTAACTCCGGGGAGCTCACAGCAAGTGGATGTAACTTTTGATGCTACGGGTCTTGAGCCGGGAACTTACTCTGCAATGGTTAAGGTGAACAGTAACGACCCGGCACATCCGCAGATTCAGGTTCCTGTTACGCTTGAAGTACTGGGTTTGACGGCGGATTTCGAGGCGAATGTTACTACAATTTATGAGGGCGAAAGTATCAATTTTACCGATCTTTCGTCAGGAGATCCCACGGCATGGGAGTGGACATTCGAAGGGGCCGAAACAGCCACGTCAACCAATCAGAATCCAACCGGAATTGTTTACAATAATGCAGGCATTTTTGATGTATCACTGACTGTATCCAATGCATGGACTTCGGATGCCGAAACCAAAACCGATTACATCACCGTGAATGTGGTTCCGCTGCCGGATGCCGATTTCGAAGCCAGCGCCACGGTAATCTACCAGGGCGATGCGAT
>JAOZMX010000257.1 GCA_029934065.1 Bacteroidales bacterium | reverse complement strand
CCCGACGGTAACACTTTCGTTAACGAAGGGCTCTCGGCCGTTACCATGCTGAAAGCCTCCTCAACCGGAATTTCAGGAGCAACGGGCATTTCCGTTGGCATCTACCCCAACCCGACAAACGGCAGGGTTTGGATTACCGGCGTAAGAGGCTACGACAAGCTGATGCTGATGAGTAACACGGGAAGGGTGCTGATTCAACGCGACAACCTCGACCGGGATAAGGTTGCACTGGATTTGTCCGGCTTCAGCAATGGCATTTATCAGATCCGGCTCACCGGTAAACAAGGAACGGTGATCAGGAAGGTGGTGAAAGAGTAAATGCCATAACTACATAGAGAACACACTTTTATTTTAACAGATTGCCCGCTTGCCACAAAAACGTGGCGGCGGGCTTTGCTTTTCACGAAATGATGTTTTTCAGAAAGAAGTTACCGATAATCAGATTATAGCATCAAAAGAACCGGTATAATAATCGGTTTATATATGTATAATGAACGACCACATATTTATAAAGCTACGATATAAATATAAAATAATGAGCATAACCTGAAATTTTTATTTAGAAATAATATAAATATTGGCGCTAAGGTATTTTTTGATTTTTTATTTTACCTTTGTTATACTTTTTAAATTTTATAGATTGATTTCAATTTAAAATGGAGAGGAAATAAAACTCACAATTATTAAAAAACATACTTCACTTTTACTTCCTTAATTCCCTTCGTTTTTTTCGCTTTTAGGTTTTAAAATAACCCACATATTTATTTATAAACATCTATTTAATTATGAAAAAATTATCTACACTTATCATTGCATTTTTATATGCAACAACATTTTTAATGGCACAAGACGGCAAGAGCCAACTCAAGCCCTCGGTTTTGTACCCTGATCAGTTCAGCATTTCACCTCCACTACGGGAGATGCCCCAGGAGCCTCCGGAAGATTATCAAAAAGCCGAGCAACACCGGGATGATGAAATGGTGAAGTATCCGTTTGCAAAAACAGCTTTACCAAAGGGAAATGATCCCGTATGGCAAAAGGAGATGGGCTCTTCGGATGCCGGCAAATCACCAACAGTTAATTTCGAAGGGGTGCACAATATAAATGGTACTATCCCACCGGACACACAGGGAGATGTCAGCTTCGATTTCTACGTTCAGGTGGTCAATGTGTCGTATCAGATTTGGGACAAAGAAGGAAACTCACAACTCGGGCCGAGTAACCTGACCAGTATTTGGTCGGGAATGGGCATCGGCGATATAAGTGATCCCATTGTATTGTACGACGAGCAAGCCGACCGTTGGTTAATATCTGTAATACAGACATCGTACCCGTATAAAATCTTTCTGGCGGTATCCGAGACAAACGATCCTACGGGGAGCTGGTATCGTTGGAAATACACCTGGTCAACTTTTCCAGATTATCCTAAGTACGGCGTTTGGCGCGACGGTTATTACTTGTCGTTAAACACAGGGGGCCAAGACGTTGGCGTTTTCGACAGAACAGCCATGATTAACGGAAATGCCAATCCTGCATTTGTTACCTTTCATAATGCTAACAGCAGTGGCTTTGCCATTTTACCCTTTGATGGTGACGATAATTTTGCTCCATTTGGAGAAGAGGGGCAGTTTATCACCATCAATGACGATGCATGGGGCGGAAGCGATCAGCTATGGATTTATGAACTTGATGTGAACTGGGCCTCACCGGGTTCCTCCACTTTTTCACGGACTCAACAATTGGGTGTTGCTGCTTTTGATTCCGATTTAGGGTCTGGAAGAGACAATATTGCACAACCAGGAACTGCGCAAAAACTCGACGGAAAAGGAAACCGTCTGATGTTCCGGGCTCAGTACCGCAATTTCGGTTCTTATCAGACACTTGTTTGTTGTCATTCGGTGGATGTTGACGATACCGATCACGCAGGAATGAGATGGTATGAACTGCGCAAATCAACCGGCGGCAACTGGTGGATCCGCCAGCAAAGTACCTATGCACCGGATGGTGATAGCCGTTGGCTGGGCAGTATTGCCATGAACAGCGCCGGTGATATCGCCATGGGATACTCTGTTTCAAGTACTTCAATCTATCCATCCATCAGATATACCGGCCGCAAAGCTGGGGATGCGTTGAACAGCATGACCATACCCGAAATGTCGATATTTGAAGGATCAAAATCACAAACCGGCTATAACCGATGGGGCGATTATGCCATGATGTCGATTGATCCGAGTGATAATATTAGTTTTTGGTACACTAACGAATATTCCGATGGCGGCGGAAATTGGAGAACCCGTGTTGCTCATTTCAGCTTCGGCAGCAGCGATTGTTACGCCGGCTCTAACAGCAACTGCGGTTCCAACGATGAATACATCAGTAATGTATCAATCGGCAGCATTAACAATCCTTCCGGCTGCAATCAGTATGCTGATTACACATCGCTTTCCACTAACATACCGCTCAATTCCAGTGCAAACATTACCGTTACCAACGGACATGGATGGTCGGCCGATCAATGCGGCATATGGGTTGACTGGAACCGGGACGGTGATTTTAGTGATCCGGGCGAAACCATCACGGTTTCGGGAACATCCGGATCAGGTCCGTACACCGCTACCATCCAACCTCCTGCAACAGCCACCCTCGGCAATTGTGTAATGCGCATCAGAATTACCTATACGGGGGATGTTTTACCCTGTGGAGTTACTCAATATGGTGAAGTGGAAGATTACACTGTTAATGCTTCTCCTAAAATCGCCAATATCTGGACCGGAAATTATAATCATTACTGGGGAAATAGCAACAACTGGTCTCTGGGACATATCCCCACTGACGATGAAGATGTGGAAATACCGAATGTTAACATGCCTTGTGTTGTTGATTATTCGGATAAAAGCTGTAAGGACCTGCTGCTAAATTCAGGTGCCGCTTTGCAAATTTACGATCAAATGCTGACGGTTAACGGCGATATGGATATTTCGGGAACTCTCGAAATGTTGGAGGCTGACGCCAAATTAATGGTAATGTCAGACATTACATGGAAATCGGGCTCCACAGCAAACATTACGACAAACAATGCTTACATGTACATTTACGGGGACTGGAATCTCAGGAGCGGAAGTAACGTAAACCTGAACAACGGTTTTGTGGACTTTAAGGGGACGGATGATTCGTGGATCAGAAGTTACCAGCATAATTCAGCATTTTACACTTTGAGAGACTATAAAACCGATGGTGCAAAAGTCGGATTCAGCAACCTCTCAGAAGAGGATTTGACCATCAATAATTTACTTTATATTGCCGATGGTGCGATCCTTGAAAATTGGTTCTATGATGATGATCTTCACCTTAAAGGATGGTTTAATTATTACGGGACATTTGATTTTACCAAAGGGAACAAAAAAGTTATTTTCGACGGGGCGAACCAAAGTATCAATAAATACAATTCCGGGTCGGGAATATTTGGTGATGTGACTATCAATTGCACCGGAACAGCAAGCTTTAACGATAATGATATACATATCGTCGGCGACTTGACCATTAACGGGGGATCCCTCGATCCCAACAATAACACCATTACCATCGAAGGCGACTGGGACAATAATGTGGGCCCGGGCGGCTTTATCGAAGGCAGTGGAAGAGTCATCTTTTATCAGCCTTTGGAAGACGGAGCCAAAAGCCATCAATATTGTTCCGACGAAACATTCAACATTCTGGAAGTGGCCAGATATTCCGGTGGCGCTTTTCGATTGAACAACAGTACAGTAACCTGTAATTCCTATGACTGGACATACGGTGCAGTGGATGTGCTGAGCGGCACTTTCACTGCGCTTGACCTGGCGGATAACGGCATTTACGGCAGTTTCTACACCAATCCCGGCGGATACATCCATTTGCATCAGGATACCGATCCCGGAAGCTATGTCGACCTGAACGGAAGTCTGACTTTTACCGATGGCGGAGAAATCCACGTTTATGGAGGTACTATGAGAAGCTATTGGCCATGGACATCCGATGCTTCGATAACAATGAACAATGGCGGTATTCTGAATTTCCACGACAATGGCATTTACATCAACACAGAATCCGCACATACATTTACCT
>JAOZMX010000080.1:14290-15174 GCA_029934065.1 Bacteroidales bacterium | reverse complement strand
TATTACTATTTTTCATATAAAAAATGCTACTTTGCAAAGGTATAAAAAGTATTTAGGAGTTAACAAAAGTTTAGTTGAAAAAATTAATCAAAAAATATTTGTATATGTGAACTGATATATCGAAAGCCGTAAATAAATCACTCATTTGGCTTGGATAAGACCACATCCAGTTGGTCCCCTTTCATTTTCTGTTCGGATATTGGCCTTATTTTCTTATTAAAATACTTCCAGTAAACGTTTGGCCAAAAAAGAGGCTTCCAAATAAAATAGGATGAGGAATGAAGAAGTATATAGTCAGGTAGAAATGTTTTAAAATATTCCGTAAGGGAATGGAGGTCGAAATACCACAAATGAAATTCGGGTGAAAGTGCCGGCCAGAACCTTAATAAAGATTTTGCGCCAAGAGATTGAATATTAGGTACAGAAATAAAAATCCTGCCGCCTGGATTAAGCAAGCGGTCGAGAGTGGTAGCAAATTTTTTCAGGTTCGGAACATGCTCCAGTGTGTGGCATAAAACAATATTGTCATAAGTCTCTGATAAATCCTCTGCGTCAATCGACTCCAGGTCAAGGTTGAATTTTTTTCTGCCAATTTTGATGGCATTTGAATCAAGATCAATGCCTTTGAGTACAGTTAGCGACGGGATTTGATTTTTAATTTCATTCAGCAACATTCCCGTGTTGCATCCGATGTCAAGAATGCTTTGTCCCTTATGAAATTCACGAATGATAGAGATTGAACGAAGATGGCGCCCGCTGATCTTCTCATACTCATAAGCTGTTTCATAATCAGGAATAGTAGTTAGCCCGTTATCAAGCATTCTCACCGTTTTGCAATTATTACATTTCACGATGTTGATTTTGGTCATGCTTTTATTTTTCAG
>JAOZMX010000080.1:12091-14280 GCA_029934065.1 Bacteroidales bacterium | reverse complement strand
GATTCGGAACCGCACCAACAAGTAGCTAACTTCATAAGTTTATAATTTTATGGTAATTCGATCATGTTTTCAGGTAAAAGATTCAATTTGTTGTATTTTAAACCAAGATAACTGTCGGTTGTATGCATGTAGCCTGGTATAACGGAATGAAGGAATAAATTCATTTTTTTTTCATTTCTTATCTCAATGAGCCTTTGTGTATTATTAATAGCAGCGCGTTTCATTTTTTGATACAATTCAAAAGATAAGCCATCTAATATATTTTTGATATCCTCGGTTTTGTCAAAAAAGATCACTCCGTTGGTGTCGAATCCCATTTTTTGTAAAGCTGTTTCCCCTCCCCAGTATATGGGAATGGTTTGTGTTTGTAAACAATAGAAGAGTTTTTCTGAAACATATTCTGGGTGTTTCCCATTTTCAATAACAATCTGGAACATATAATCGGTATATGCTGGTGTAATATCTCCAAACTTTCTGTATCCTGACCCGAAGACATCCAATTTACTATGGAATTGCTTAATTATTTGATGTCTTAGCTTATGTCCTTGTAAATGTATTTTGTGGGAACTGATTATTGAAAGAAGTTTGGTTTTGTTTTCGTATAATTTCCCTGTCTTGACGTCAATAAAACTATCCAGGTTTACATACAAATCTCTGCAACAATAATAATTATCCAACTTGTAAAAGTTTGCAAATGAGATTTCCGCCACAAACTTCATATCCGGCTTGAGCCACCCTTCATACTCAATAACAGCAGGTGATTCCAAAGCCAGCAACACATTTTGTTTGTTAGGATCATAATCTCTCGGAATAAACTTGTTGTAGCAAATATTAATTGAATTCTTTCTAAAAAGCTTTTTGTATTTATTAAATATCGAAATTCTTAAATTACTGTTCAGCAAATTATGTTTTTTTAAATAGGATTGCGGAAAACTCATTTTTTTGTTTTTAATATATAATGTTGGTTTCGGTTAATTTACGGATGAAATTTGATTTAAAATTTTAGCAATTACTGATGTAAGTTCTTTTCTTGAGTAGTTCATAAATATTTTTTGCCTTGTTTGGACTCTTTTCGCTTGTTCCTTCATATCGCTGGAAAACAATTGCATGATCTCTCTGAACATTTTCTGCTTATCTGAAAAATCAGCGGTGATGCCACTATTTGTTTCCTTAATGATTTTCGCACTGTCTCCGGTTGTTGAACCAATGCACAAGATCGGTTTTTGCAGCGCAAGATATTCAAAAAGTTTTCCCGGGATGACTCCTTCTACATTTGGTGTGTCATTTAAGGCTAACAGTAATACCGAAGCACGTCCGGCTATTTTCAGTACTTCGTCGTGTGGTTTGTAAGTTTCAAAAACGGCATATTTCAGCAGTCCGTTTTTACTTAAAGCCTCTTTGACACTAACATCTGTTTGGCCGATAAACGTAAGCCTTAATTGGTTGGCAAAGCGTATATTTTTTTTGCATATTTCAGATATAGTTTCCCACAATTTCACAGGGTTTCTATCCTTATTCATCGAACCGATATGACAGATGTCAAACACATTCTCAGTAGTGATCTTATTATTGCTCTCAAATTTAAAATCTTCAAGATCGAAACCATTAGTGATTACTTCAATATTTTTGGCACCAAGCTTTTCAAAATCCATTGCCCAATTCCAGCTTACCGTTATTAATTTGTCTGCAGCCTGCAGTACCTGCTGTTCCAATTTTCGATGTTGCTTGTCGGCATATCGGCTTAATTTTAATTGATCATAAAAATCAATATTTGTCCATGGATCGCGGAAATCGGCAAGCCAAGGAATTCCGAGATTCTTTTTTACACCGAGCCCTATCATGTGCATGCTGTGCGGAGGACCGGTGGTTGCCATGGCATCAACGGGATTCTCTCTCAGGTAATTCGTTAAAAACTTTACCGATGGCTTTATCCAAAATTTACGGGCATCAGGGATGAAAAAGTTTCCCCTTATCCAGATGGAAAAATTTTCGGCTAATGAAGGTTTCCTTTTTTCGGTCAGAAAACCGGCTTTAACTTTTTCGTCTTGTTTTTGGCCGATGAATTTCTTGTAAACCGAATAAGGTTCCCAAATCTTTGTTTTAATTACGGTTAAATTTTCGGGAATGTCTTTTTCCAGAGAATAATCAACAGCAGGGGGTTGCCCAGGCGGCATTCAGCCTGGCTGATG
>JAOZMX010000080.1:0-12081 GCA_029934065.1 Bacteroidales bacterium | reverse complement strand
GAGAGAATAATCAACAGCAGGTGCTTCCGGATTTTCAGGAGTGTAAATTATCGGTTCCCATCCGTAGTTCCTCAGGTATTTCACAAACTTCAGCCATCGCTGGACACCTGCGCCGCCACTCGGCGGCCAGTAATATGTTATCACAAGGACTTTTTTCATTCTTCCTTTGTTGAAGCAAAATATCGTTTTATTTCATAAACGAAATATCCTAAAACCAATAATAACACAAGCAGTGAGCTTGCCAGCGAAATCTTTTCGCCGATGTAATAAACTTTCGGCTCGAATTTGAATTCAACAAGGTGTTTGCCGGCTGGGATTACCATTGCCCGCAGGACGTAGTCAACCCTGATGTGAGGGGTTAATTTCCCGTCCACATAAGCATTCCATCCTTTGGGGTAATAGATTTCGGAAAATACCGCAAGTTGATCATTGTGGGTATTGACCTGATATTTCAGATGGTTGGGAGCGTAGGAGATCAGTTTGATAAGTGCAGTGCTGTCGTTGGTGGGAGTGAAACCTTCCAGATCAGGCTTGAATTGTTCGTCAATAACGGCGATTTTTTCAGGGTCAAAATCCGAAAGGGCGGCAAGCTCTTCATCGGCGTTTTTCACCCATTTGATGTCTTCGATAAACCATGCGTTACCACAAGCCTGTGTGTTGGGCATTACCGTCGGTTGTTTGTTGTTATCGGGCTGAATGATGTACTTGGTGTTAAGCATATTCAAAACAGCCATGTTCATCTTGTTTTTCAGCTGGTGGTCGTAAAGCTCCTGATACCGTCTCAGTTTGGCGCCATGGTATCCGCCGATGGATTTATGAAAATAGGAGGTGCTGGCATCGGCAAAGGGGTCCACCGTCAGGTTCAGAACCCTGAAGTCGGGGTCTTTATCCTTGAGGATGAATTGATCGGCTTTTGTCATTTTAAACGGTTCTTCGGTTTTTGATTTCCTGACAAAACTGTCGTTGTTCAGGTACCGTTTGTCAACACTCCACATGTCAATAAGAATCAACAAGGTAACAAGGCCTATGGCATATTCTTTTTTCAGCTTGTTTTTTGCAAAAGCAAAGATGACTCCTGCTGCCAGCAAAATATAAATGAAAGAGCGGATCGCATCGGCTTTGAAAATGTTTTTCCGGGCAATTTCAACGTTGGCGAAAAATTCGGCAAGCTGTTTGCCGTAAGTGGGGTCGGATTGTTGCTGGCTGGCAATGGACTGAATCTCCTGATCGGAAAGGAAATTAAAAAATGCTCCGGGAAACAGGGCAAACAACAGTGCCAGCCCGCCGGTTAAACCGAATGCAAGGTAAAAAGGATTGACGGGATAACCGAATATTTTTAACTTTTTGGTGAATGATTTCGGGTCATCAAGTATTTGCAGCAATGCAAGAACAGCCAATATCGGGATCATCAGTTCGGCAATCACCAGTATCATGGATACGGCCCTGAATTTGTTGTACCCGGGAAAGTAATCAAGGAAGAATTCCGTTAGCGGCATAAAATTCTTTCCCCATGACAACATGATCGAAAGTATCGTTGCCGCCAAAATCCACCATTTTAGCTTTCCTTTAACGGTAAACAACCCCAGGAAAAACAGGAACATCACAATTGCTCCGGCATAAACCGGTCCTGAAGTGAACGGCTGATTCCCCCAGTAGCGGTTGGCGCTTGTAGCAACATATTCTTTGAAACGGCTGTCAACTCCTTTTAAAACCGACTCGTTTTTGCCGATTACGCCTGAAGCACCGCCTTTGGCATCAGGGATTAAAAGCGTCAGCGTTTCGTCAATGCCGTAGCTCCATTGCGTGGCGTAGTCTTTATCCAGTCCTGATGTTCTGTTTTCTTTTTCGGTGCTCAATTCTGTTTTCCCACGGATCGTGTATTTTCCGTACTCCCACGTTGCCCATAAACTTGTAATATTGGTGAGCACGGCAAGTAAGATGGCAATAATCAAAACCGCCGATGATTTGATAAAGGGCAAATAGTTTTTTTCACGTATGGCACTAACGAGTTCTGTAATACCGAAGAGCAACAATGCCAGCATCAAATAGTAGGTGATTTGCGGATGCCCCGATTTGAGTTCAAGAGCAAGGAATAAAAGGGTCATTAACCCGCCGAGAAGGTATTTTCGGCGGTAGGTGAGAATGAACCCTGCAACAACAGGGGCCATGTAGCCGATGGCATGGGCTTTGGAGTTGTGCCCCGCTTCGATGATGATGAAAAAATAGGATGAAAACCCGAAAGCTATGGCGCCGGTGATGGCCAGCCAGGGGTTGACCCGTAAAACCAACAGTAATATATAAAAACCGATCATGTACAAAAATACGATCCAGATGGGGTAGGGTAAGCCCAACCTAAAGATGTAATCCACGTAGCGCATCAGGTTTCCGTTGTATTCGGTCGAGATTTGATAAGCCGGCATCCCGCCAAACATCGAGTTGGTCCACAAAGGCTCCTCTCCGGTCTTTTCCCTGAAATCAACAATCTCTTTAGACATCCCTTTGAAATTGGTAACATCGTTGGGCTTAAGTTTTTTCCCTTCGAGAACCGGTGAAAAATAGATCGTGGCAATCAGGATGAAAATAATGATCGCCACAAGATAGGGCAGGATGTTTGAAAAATTCAGTTTTCTCATTTGATGGTATTGTAATGTTGGTTAATGATCGTTTATCTCTTCAAAATCAATATCTTCTATGGTATTGGGGTTGAATTTGCTGCGGTTTGCTTCCGGTGGTACATAATCAACTTTGGTCTCTCCTTCTTCTTTTTGCTCTCCGGGTGAATTTTCATGTTGGAACTGTTGGAATTTTTCTTGTACATTTTTGATAAATCTACGCAAAAGATAAGGGAAAACATATTTTGTTGCTACGTAATACAAAAAAACGATTGTCAGTATGATGATCAGTAATCTCATAAAGATCAAATTTATGCTTCAATAAAAATTTTCCGATACAAAGATCGGAATTGTGCGCGAAGTTACAGTAAATCGTAGAAACCTGAAAATATTCGGATCGTGTTTTTCTGAAAATAAAAAAAGAAGACAATTTGTATTATCTTCTTTTCTCCCAACTTATCGTAATAAAGTTGCTGTGCTTTTATCTCTTGTCAAGTTTTTCGTCTGATACCGTAAGCCGTGTTCTCCCTTTGGCTCTGCGGCGTGCTAAAATTTTTCTGCCGTTGGCTGATGCCATGCGTGATCTGAATCCATGCTTGTTGATCCGCTTCCTTCTCGATGGTTGAAATGTTCTCTTGCTCATTTTATCTTGTTTTTTTTGAGGGTGCAAAAATAGAATTATTTTTTTGATACTGGCAAGAAAAAAGTAATTTTTTTTTGCCGGGCGCTTTTTGTCATCATTAATGTTTATTTTTGATGGAAGTAAATAGGCTTAAAAAATGAAAATTAGTGTTTTGGCGGATTACCGTGAAAAAAGTTCCGGAGTTCCCGATCTGCTTGTGTCGAAAGGAGCGATACTTGATTATGGTCAGTTGTATGCGGGCGATTACATCGTTAACGACGAGATCATCATCGAAAGAAAGACCAATACCGATTTCGTTCATTCCACCATCACCGGAAGATTGTTTGTTCAGTGTGCAAAGTTGAGAAAAGTAAATATGCTTCCGTTGATCATTGTTGAAGGAAACCCGTTTGATACGGCACATAAAGTTAGCGCCGACTCGATTAAAGGAGCATTATTGTCCGTCAGTCTGGCGTGGCAGATTCCGGTTATCCTGTCGTCGGGCAAAGAAGATACCGTGTTATTGATGCTCATGGCCGCACGACAGCAACTGAATCCTCCGGAGTTTATCCGCAAAACAAGCATCAAGTCAAAAGTTTGGCAACGCCGGCAACATTATTTTATCAGAAATCTACCCGGTGTCGGCGCAAAGCTGTCACAAAACCTTCTGGCGCACTTTCGTTCGATAGAAAAAATTGTTCAGGCGGACATTTCCGAATTATTGGAAGTTGACGGAGTGGGACAGGTAAAAGCCGAAAAATTGTATCGTTTTTTCAGAGAATAGAGATGATTTGGGATTGATTTTTATGATAACAGTTACCATTTGTCTTCGTCATAAAATACAATGTATGTTGATATTTCAATGTCGTTGATGTGTTCTTTGTTTTCGGTTACCGTATTGGGATATTTGATGTTTGAAGGACAAAAAACCAGATAAACTCCTTTTTGCAAGCCAAGACTTTTACAGTAATAGGCCAGTTGTTTTTTGCCTTTTAAAAACTGTTGTTCATAATAATAGATTTTGCTTTCAATCAAGTATTCTTCCGAATTAACATTAATAATCAGATCACTTTTTCCCAATCCGGTGTCAGCTTCACGATAGCTTTTTCCTCCAACAACTTGCAAAAATGCCTGGATGTAGGTTTCGAAACTATAAATCAGTGCGCTCTCCCTGATTGATTTGTAATTTCCGTTTTCGTCTTTTTCTCTGAAAGCGTTAAAACCTCTGCGTTTTACATATGCTTTGTAACCGCTGATTAGCCTGTCGAGGTTCAGTTGGTTTTCTTTGTCGAATAATTCACTGACCACAAAACTACGCAGTAAATTTGTTTTTTCACCATTCATATATGGATAAAAGGCGTCGTAAAGCCGTTTTTTGTAGAACGGTACCCAGAATGTAACCATGCCGCGCGAATCCTTTTTAATCAGTCCGTTTGTATGCAACAATTTAATACTTGGGCGATCAACTTTAAACGGTATCTCATCACCGGTAAACAATAATCTCTCTACAAAATTCCGTTCTTTTCTCGCAACTTTCAAAATGTTTTCAAAATTTTTATCAATGGCTTCGGTCAAATACCAGTCTTCCACTTTCAAATAATCATCATAAGTCAGGATTTTACGATCCGGAGAATCATCTACGAGTTTTTTGGCAAATCCGTTGACCAGTCCCGGTTGCCCGGCAGTAATACGATAGATGCTCTCTTTGGTTTTCTTTTCGAAAAGTTGTCCGGTTTCGGTTTCATGCTGTTCAAGCAATTCAAAAACTTCTTCATGCGAAAAGTAAGGAATGTCAAGGTTATCGGCAATGTTGAAGGGCGAGGCATTGTCGCTTATTACGCCAAGGATATTGGAGACTCCTACAAGGATAACACTTTTCAGGCAGTGGCTGTTTCTGGAATGATAAAGGTTTCGAATTGAATGTAAAAATTGTCCGAATATTTCAGGGTTCAGACCTTCGATTTCATCAATAATAATGATTAATTTTCTGTCTTTACAATTTGAGATTCTCTTTTCAAAATCTTTGAACGTGTTAATGTGCCACTCAATATTCTGTTGATTTTTCAACTCTCTGCAAA
Source organism: Bacteroidales bacterium (assembly GCA_029934065.1). Taxonomy (GTDB): domain Bacteria; phylum Bacteroidota; class Bacteroidia; order Bacteroidales; family 4484-276; genus 4484-276. The sequence continues at coordinate 6,769 of JAOZMX010000080.1, read as the reverse complement.
ATGTATCAAAGGTGTCCGAAGCAGAAAAATCATTGAATCCTTCAACTGAAAAGTAAACGGGTTGATAGCCTTGCTTATCCAACTCACTGGCCAGTTGTCTGAAATAGGTACTTTTTCCGGTTTGTCGCGGTGCCCAGATGGTGAAATATCTTTCGTTTTTGACCAGCTTTTCACCTTTTGCTATCAGTTCCTTTCTCTGAAGTGTGTAATGGCGTGAAGGGATGTTCGGACCCGATGTATTGAATTCTCGCATTTTGTTGTGTTTTTTCTTCAAAGTTAATGTTTTTCTTTATTGAAAAAGAATAGCGTTTACAAATTTACGATAAATACACAAACCGGTTAAAAGCAAAACAGCCCGGAAACTGTTGCTTCCGGGCTGTTTTATTTATTTCAACCGTTTTACTTTTTCGGAATATGCTTCAATGTTTCAAGCAGAAAATCCCAAAATTTCTGTACGGTGGCAATGTTCACCTTTTCGTCGGGTGAGTGGGGGAAACGAATGGTGGGGCCGAATGAGATCATATCCCAGTTGGTATAGGTTGCTCCCAGGATTCCGCATTCCAGGCCGGCATGAATAACTTTCACTTCAGGTATTTTCCCGAATTTGTTGTTGTAAACTTCCTTCATGGTTTCCAGAATTTCGGAATTGACGTTGGGTTTCCAGCCGGGATAACCTCCGGCATGGCTTGTTTCAGCACCGTTTGCCTTGAAATTGTCGGCGATTTTGTGAGCCCAGTTGTCTCTTTCGGCATCCACGCCGCTACGTGTCAGACAGGCGATTTCGATGGTGTCGCCGGCGGTTTTGATGATGGCGAGGTTGGATGAAGTTTCAACCACACCCGGAAGGTTTTTGTCCCAGGCCAGCACGCCGTTGGGGCAATTGACCACTCCCTCAAGAAATCCTTTTTGTGTTTTTTCGTCAATGACAAACGAAGGCATATCAGCCGTTTCCAGTGAAATTTTCAATCCCGGGTCGGCCTCTTTCAGCGCTTCCTGTTCTTTGGATTCAAATTCTTTGACAAAATTCTTAAAAGCATCTTCATTCCCTTCGGGAACTACTACTGTTGCCGTGGCTTCACGCGGAATGGCGTTACGCAGACTTCCTGCCTCCACTTCGGCAATGCGAACACCGTATTTTTCGGCGGCTTCCTTCAACAGTTTACCGAGGATGATATTGGCATTTCCGCGTCCGAGGTTGATATCCAGCCCCGAGTGTCCGCCTTTGAGGCCTTTCACATGGATGTGATAAGCTTTTGTTCCTTCGGGAACTTGTTCTTTCGTAAAGTGGTAAACCACATTGGTGTCGATGCCGCCGGCACAGCCGATGTACAGTTCGCCTTCATCTTCCGAGTCCATGTTCAGGAGGATGTCGCCGTCGAGAAGCCCGGGCTTCAGGTTGATGGCTCCGGTCATTCCGGTTTCTTCGTCAATGGTGAAGAGCGCTTCGATGGGTCCGTGGACGAGCGTGTCGTCTTCAAGAACAGCCATGGCGGCCGCAACACCCATCCCGTTGTCGGCGCCGAGGGTTGTGCCGTTTGCCGTTACCCATTCGCCGTCAATATAGGCTTCGATGGGGTCTTTTTCAAAATCGTGATCTTTGTCGCTGTTCTTTTGCGGAACCATGTCGAGGTGCCCTTGCAGGATCACTCCTTTGCGGTCTTCCATTCCCGGAGTTGCAGGCTTTTTGATGATCACGTTCCCGATCTCATCCACGATGGTTTCCAGTCCGTGGTCTTCTCCCCATTTTTTCATGAACTCAATCACTTTGGCTTCCTTTTTTGAAGGACGGGGGATCCTGGTCAGCAGTTCGAAATTTTTCCATAATGCCTTGGGTTCAAGGCTGCTTAAATTCGTATTCATTTGGTCTTTATTTATGGTTATTAATGATAAAAAATCGTTCGTTGTAATTATTGTGGTTTAACAGAAAACAATTGATTTTATTTTTATATTAAGGAATTTTATATGCTCTGTGATCTTTGTTTTACAATTTCATAGATCAAAATTCCGGCGGCTACCGATACATTGAGCGATTCCGTTTTACCAAGGATGGGGATTTTTATTTTGCGGTCTGCTTTTTTCAGGTATGCCGGCGAAATGCCGTCCTCTTCCGAGCCCATGATAATGGCTGTGGGAATGCGAAAGTCAACCGCGTAATAATTGTCTTCTGCTTTTTCGGTGGCCGCAACGAGTTGTAATCCGCTGTTTTGTAAAAAATCTATGGTTGCCGAAAGGTTTTTGGTGCGCGATACCGGAATGTTGTTGAGCGCTCCGGCAGAGGTTTTCAGTGCATCGGCATTGATTTGTGCGGCACCCTGGGTGGGAATCACAATGGCGTCCACACCTGCACACTCGGCTGTGCGTGCAATGGCTCCGAAATTTCGTACATCCGTGATCCGGTCAAGAATCACGATCAGCGGATTTTTCCCTTGTTCAAACAGCGATTGGACAATCTCTTCCACGGGTTGATAGGTTATGGCCGACATCATTGCAATGATGCCCTGATGGTTTTTCCGTGTGACGCGATTGAGCTTTTCGACGGGCACGTGCTGATACGGAATTTCATATCTTTTGAGCAAAGCAAATAGTTCGGCAAAATGTTCGCTTTGCAAACCTTTTTGGATCAGCACCTTGTCAACTTCTTTGCCTGCTTTGATTGCTTCTATGACAGGCCGGATGCCGTAAACGGGATGGTCTTTCTTTTCCAATTTTAATTCTGAAATGATGTGGCGGCGAAAGTAGCGAAATAAATTTGAATTTCGGGTAATCAGATCAGTTTTTTGAGCTGCATCAGATGAATGATGTCGGAAACGATTTCGTCAACCGAAAAGTATTTCATGTTGAAGATCACATCGTAGCAATCATCACATTTTTCATCGGAAGAAAAGGTCTTGATCAGTTTCTCGCGATTGGCATCCATCTCCTTCACCTTTTTGGCTGCTTCCTTTTCAGTAAGATCATACTTTTCCTTTATTTGTTCAACCCGCCATGACACCGGCGCAAACAGCCGGACATGCAATGAAGGCTCAAGGTCGCGGGTGATTTGTGCGCCCGCTCTTCCCAGTATGATCGTATAACCCGACCCGGCGATGGAATAGATTACCTTTTTGATGGCATTCCTGACCTGCCAGTCGGGATGATGCTGTCGTGACGACATGGATAAAATAAAATCATCCAGCAAAGTTCTTTTTTCAAAATCAAAAATATATGAAACACTTTTGCTGTCGGTTTTCAGCTCTCTTGCCACCTCTTCAAGTATCTCTTTGGAGATAACCCGCCACGAATGCTTTGAGCCGATGGGCAGGTAATATTCATTGAGTTTTTTCGACAGACTGTGGGCAACAGCCTTTCCGTGACAGCCGATATTCCGGGATATCGTGACAACCGGGGCAGCTTCCGATCCATGTTTTTCGGAAAGACTGAACCGCTTTTCGAAATATTTGATGAATAATTCTGACATCGTTAAAGAACGTTTTGGTTGGAGCATAAAATTACAAAAAAAATCTGAATTACCTTTGGGGAAATTTTAAATTTTTGTTTTGAGAGAGAAGAAAAAGATTTTTGTTGCCGTTCCGCTGATGGATGAACTGGAAAATCTCGGGTCGTTTGTTGAATGTCTTACAAAACAGCATTACAAACATTTTGAGGTGTTTGCCTGCGTTAATCAGCCCGAAAAATGGTGGGCCGATGACCGTAAGATCGATCTGTGCCGGCGCAATCTTAAAACCATCGAACAATTAAAAAAGATCACTGATTTTCCTGTTGAAATGATTGATAAAAGTTCACCCGGCAGGGGGTGGGATGATAAAAACCATGGTGTGGGATGGGCCCGCAAAACGGTGATGGATAAAATCAGTTTGGTCGCAGACGAAAATGACATTATTGTCAGTCTGGATGGCGACACTGTTTTCGGGCCGGACTATTTCGTTTCACTTGTCGAAAGTTTTTCGAAGTATCCCGAAATAAAAGCAATTTCAATACCCTATTTTCATCAACTTACCGGCAATCGTGAAGCCGACCGGGCCATATTGCGGTATGAAATTTACATGCGTTATTATTCGATCAATATGTTGCGTATCGGCAATCCGTACGCTTTTACGGCCTTGGGTTCGGCCATAGCGGTCAGGGTTTCGGCATACAGGGCAGTGGGCGGAATGACACCTCACAAAAGCGGAGAGGATTTTTATTTTTTGCAGAAATTAAGGAAATTCGGTCCGCTGTTGATCGATCACCCGCAAAGGGTCTATCCGGCAGCCCGCTTTTCCGACCGTGTTTTTTTCGGTACCGGACCTGCAATGATCAAAGGTGCGTTGGGCGACTGGACGAGCTATCCGGTTTACGATTTCAGGTTCTTCGATGAGGTGGCCGAAACCTTTGCAACTTTCCCGGCATTGTTTGATAAAGATTTTGAAACGCCGATGTCACAGTTTTTCAGGGAAAAATTCAAAACCGTATCTCCGTGGAATTCATTGCGCCAAAATTTCAAAACCACCGGGAATTTTGTCAGGGCCTGCATACACAAGATTGACGGATTGCGCATACTTCAATACATCAAATGGCGGCATGCACAGCAGGAGCAGGCTGATGAGGAGAATCTTTTTTCGTGGTTCAGACATTTTTACCCGGATGGCCTTGAATCGTCGGGCATTACACCGGAAAGTTTTACTTTTGAAAAAGCGGAAATCGAAACATTGGAAGAGATGAGGAATTTATTGGTTACAAAAGAAAAATCATGGCAACGACAAATAAAGATACTCCGGTAATGATAACCATTCTCGGACCAACGGCAACTGGTAAGACCCGGCTTGCCGCACTGGTTGCACACCGCCTTCCGGGCGAAGTGATCAGTGCCGATTCGCGACAAGTCTATCGGAACATGAACCTCGGCACGGGAAAAGATTACGACGACTATCTTGTTGACGGCCGAAAAGTGCCGTATCATCTTGTGGATATTGTTGATCCCGGATACGAATACAATGTTTTTGAATTTCAGGAGGATTTCCTGAAAGTTTTTGATCAGATTACTGCCAAAGGAAAAGTGCCTGTTTTGTGCGGCGGAACGGGAATGTACCTTGAGGCGGCACTGTCGGGTTATCAATTGGTGAAAGTCCCTGAAAATCCTTCGCTACGGCAATCGCTTCAAAACAAAAGCCTTGAGGAATTGAAATTACTGCTCGAAGCCTACCGTCCATTACACAACACCACCGACATTACTGATCACAAAAGAGCTGTCCGGGCCATTGAAGTTGCTATGCACGAAAAGCAACATCCTGAAATGAAAAAGAAATTACCCGCTTTTCAATCCATCGTTTTCGGGATCTCGCTTTCGCGAAATGAGGTCAGAGAACGAATCACCCGCCGTCTGAAAAAACGCCTTGACGATGGAATGGCTGACGAAGTGAAAAATCTGCTCGAATCCGGTCTTTCACCGCAACAGGTCAGATTTTACGGTTTGGAATACCGTTACCTCACCGATTATGTTACCGGAGAAATCACTTACGAGGAGATGTTCCGGTTGCTCAATACCGCCATTCATCAGTTTGCCAAGCGGCAAATGACCTGGTTCAGAAGAATGGAAAGGAAAGGCGTTAACATCAGGTGGCTCAACGGAAATTTGCCGGCGGAGGAAAATGCGGAAATCGTTGTGGGGCAATTTAAGGATCTTGTTGCCGGAGACTAAGGCAGAAAACGGATTTTGCAAAAAGCATCTTGCTGTTTCTCGGACAAGGCTTCAATAAAAATCATTTGACGGCAAACCGTAAAAAATATCTATTTTCGCATCAGTTCATAATTTCACCCATGGAAATGAAATATCTGTTCAATAAAATTTTTCTGGATCACAACATTTGCAGTGATTTCGAAGGAAGTTACCGGCTTGCGGATTTTAACGGGTTGGAAGATTCGTTTTTCGACGGAGAGCCTTACTTGTCGCTTGTACATTCGCCGCAACATATCGGGAACATCAAAAGGGCCTGCGAAAATAACGAAACCCTGGCGGAAATAAAGCTCTCGCCTGTAAGTTACAAAGCAGCATGTCTTGCGGCGGGACTTACCGTAAAAGCTGCCGAAAACGGAGATTTTGCCATTGTACGCCCTCCGGGGCATCACGCTTTTCCTGACAAGGCTTCCGGCTTTTGTTTGTTCAACAACATGGCCATTGCAGCTACGAAACTGGCCCGGGAAGGAAAAAAGGTTTTTGTTTTCGACATTGACGGGCATCACGGCGACGGTACACAACATATTTTTTACAACGACCCGCATGTTTTTTACTGTTCTATCCACCAGCAAAACACCTTTCCTTTCACGGGTACGTTTATGGAAATCGGTGCCGGTGAAGGGCTGGGAACAACATTGAATATTCCCATTGCCGAAAACAGCGGCGAGAAAGAGTTTCTAAACGCCGTGGATAAAGCCGTTGCCGCGGCAAAAAAGTTCGGGGCGGATGTAATCGGTGTTTCGGCAGGCTTTGACGGATATCGCAAAGACCGGATATTGAATCTGTTGTATTCTCCTCATGCTTTTTACGAATGCGGCTACCGCCTCGGGCGGCATTTCAAAAATGTTTTTGCCGTACTCGAAGGGGGTTATCATGAAGATTTAAAAATGTGTACCGACCTTTTTCTGGAAGGAGTGAACAAAGGAATGAAACCCACAAAAATAAAATGGAACCCGGAACTTTCGGTAGGATAAATAATTTTGTTTTCAGGATCGGCCACCGGATAAAAGAAAAACGGGTTTGTTACGTTCTTGAAAACTGACGGTTTTGAATAAA
>JAOZMX010000256.1 GCA_029934065.1 Bacteroidales bacterium | reverse complement strand
ATAAAACGATGAATTTAAACGGAAGTGGCGGGGGTTTTTAGACAGACTGCCGTTACCCACAAGCAAAAAAAAGAACAAAAATGATAGAAAAAGAGAAACAAAAACTACTAAAAAAGTTTGCTGACCAAAGTGACAAACTATTTGAATTAGGAATTATCCGGACTGACAGTTTTACTGGTGAAATAGGTGAATATGTTGCCTCAATATTGTTTTCTCTTAAAAACACCGAAAGAGTTACACGTGCGATTGACGGAATTGATAAGAATGGGAAAAAGTATCAAGTGAAAGCAAAAGTAGTTGAAACTGATAAATTAAGTTATGGAATTGGCAACCTTGATATTACTGAAATTGACTATTTGGTAATTGTATATTTCGACCTCTATTATACACCAAAAAAAGTAATTCGGATACATTCAACGCAATTACCAAAAGGAAAAGTTAATATTTCAAATAAGTTTCTGAATTCAATAGAATATGACATATTTGAAAAATCAGATATAAAAATACCTAAAAGCAAACAGATTGAAATCACGAAATTTGGTCAATATTATGAATTATTAAGAAAAAATAAAATTATTAGAAGCAGACGTATTGTTGGAGATTTAGGGGAATTTTACGCTTGCCAATATCTTAACTTGAAATTAAACGAAAACAAGAATGAAAAAGGTGTAGATGCTATTGATAAAAATGGAATCAAATATGAAGTTAAAACAAGACGAGTATATGAAAGTGGGCGTAGAACTGGCAAAACAAGAAGGTTAAATAATCTTGTTGGAAAATCAAGTGAAATTCTTGTGGTTGTTGTATTAGACAGAGGTTTTAACTGTGCGGGAATGTGGACAATACCAATGAAAAATATATCTAATCCAAAATCTGCTCATTTACAAATAGTAAATACTACGCAAGGAGTAAAAAATATAGTTAAAAGTAAAATTGATTGGCTATATTGAAAACAAAGAAAGCCAGTGGGTAATAAATAGCCTTCAAACGGTGCGCAGCACCCAGTTTGAAGGTATTGTCAGTAAAGCTGATCGGAATTAGGTTCGCTTTCGCTCTTCGAGCTTCGGCGGGCAGGGTAAACCTACTTTTTCATTTAAACTTCCTACTTTAGCCTTTATCTTTTTCTTTGATATCAGATGTAAAACAGCCTCTCTTCAACCTGATGTGAAATAATTTGTAAATTTGCAAATGCTAACATCTAAACCTACACTAAAAAAGCAATACTCATGAACAAAAAAGCGCTCAAACTTACTGCTGTAGCACTCATCTTGCTTTCCCTTTTCCTGATCAATAAAATTTACAGAAAACATCCTGCTTCCGAACCTGAAAAAGAGCCCTGCGACTGGTTTTATCTTCAAAGAGCTTTTCCGTACGGAGAGATCAATTACGCTGCTTATCACCAAGCGGTGAACAAAGCACTGGAAATGCGGGAGGCTGACCGTTTAAAAGCGAACAGGGTCTCATGGGAGTTTGCCGGCCCGGTGAATATCGGCGGCAGGGTAACGTCGGTGGCCATGCATCCCGGGAGTCAGAATGTGTTTTACATCGGTGCGGCTTCGGGAGGGGTTTTCAAAACCGAGGACGCCGGCCAGACGTGGGATGCCGTTTTCGACGATCAGCCCACTCTCTCCATCGGCGATATTGCGCCGGCACCTTCCGATCCGGATATCATCTATGTGGGCACGGGTGAGGCCAATCCCGGCGGCGGATCTTTGGCGTACGACGGCCTGGGCGTCTTCAGGTCGGATGACGGCGGAGCAACATGGAATCCTCTCGGCCTGGAACAAAGCGGCAGCATCGGAAGAATTGCCGTACATCCGCAAAATCCCGACATTTGCTATGTGGCTGCCATGGGAAGGATGTTCTCTACCAACCAACAGCGCGGTGTGTTTAAAACCACCGACGGCGGACAAACATGGGAGAAGGTGCTTTACCTGACCGATTCCACCGGCGCCGTGGACATTGTGATGAACCCGCAACATCCCGATACGCTTTTCGCCTGCATGTGGGAGCGCACCCGCCGGCCCGATCAAAAGAATTACGGCGGTGAGACCTGCGGGGTTTTCAGGACATTCGACGGCGGGCAAAACTGGGAAGAGCTGACAAACGGCCTGCCCGGAGGGCCCAATGTCGGGAGGATCGGGATTTCTCTCGCACAATCCGAGCCCAACATTTTATATGCCATCTATGCCGACAAGACCGGATATTTCGACGGCGTTTTCAAAACCGTTAACAACGGCGATACCTGGACACAGACCAATGATGGCGCACTCAACGGTATTTTTGCATCTTACGGCTGGTGGTTCGGGCGCATCCGCATTAACCCGACGGATCCCGATAAAGTTTATGCCATCGGCTTCGACCTGTACGAAACTTCCAACGGCGGAAATTCATGGTCCATGGCCACTAGCTGGTCGGTTCATGTTGATCAGCACGCCTTGAACATCCATCCGCAGAATGGTAACTTTCTGGTGCTGGGCAACGATGGCGGTGTTTACATTTCACAAAACGGAGGAAACTCCTGGTCGCATGTGGACAATTTGCCCATCACACAGTTTTATACGTGTGAGACGGATTACCAGTATCCGGAGCGGCTTTACGGCGGGACTCAGGATAACGGCGTAAACCGCACCATGACCGGCGGATTGAACAACTGGAATGAAATTTACGGCGGCGACGGATTTTATGTGCTTGTCGATCCGCAGAACAACCAATATGTTTATGCCGAGAGCCAGTATGGCGGGCTCGGCCGGTCAACCAACGGAGGAAGTTCATTCAGCTATGCCACCAACGGGATCGGCACCGACCGGTTCAACTGGATGTCGCCGCTGGTGTTCAATCCCAACAATCCTTCGATACTTTATTTTGCCGGAAGCAAGGTTTACAAAACCACAAACCGGGCAGCGCACTGGAATGTCATCAGTCCGGATTTGACCAACGGGCCCGGACAATACAACCAGACCTACGGTACCGTAACCACGCTGGCCGTTTCGCCGGTCAACGATCAGGTGATCTATGCCGGTACCGACGACGGCAATGTATGGGTGACGCAGGATGACGGCGGCAACTGGACGAAAATATCAAACCCGATGCAGCTTCCCGTCAGGTGGGTGACGCGGGTGGCCGCCGACCCTCACATCGAAGCGGCAGCTTATGTTACCTTTTCGGGATACCGCTACGACGATTATCTGCCGCATATCTTCCGGACGACCGATTTCGGCCAGAACTGGAGCGATATCTCCGGTGATCTCCCCGATGTGCCCGTTAACGATATCATTGTTGACCCAACGGTGGATTCGGCACTTTACATCGCCACCGATGTGGGCGTTTTTGTGAGCTGGAACATGGGACAGAACTGGGGATTGATGGGAGAAGGGCTGCCGGTGGTTCCCGTTGACGATCTGACCTTGCACGATGACATGAGATTCTTGCTTGCCGCAACCTACGGACGGTCGTTGTACAAGATCAGCCTCGACGAGTTTGTGGGAGTGAAAGACCATTTGCCACACACTGCGGATTTTACCGTTTATCCCAATCCGGTTAACGAGGTTTTGAGTTTAAATTTTGAAAAAGAGATTTCCGGTGGTCAATACCGTATTGTTGACATGAATGGGGAAATTGTATTATCGGGAACGTTCGGCCCGGGCACTGCGAATTGCTCCGTTAATGTGTCTGGGTTAACGGCCGGGAATTATATTGTAAATGTTTATTCGGAAAAAGAATGGTTTTCGGGGAAGTTTATCAAGGGAATGGTTAGGAGTGATGCGTTAAGAGTGAATTAAATAGTGGTCACAGATTTATCTACTATTTGGATGTGCGGGAAGGGAAAATCTAAAATCGTTAATCTTCAATCTGAAATCAATATCAAATCCCGACAAGTCAGGAACAAGTATCAAATACCGATTAAAGAATGATGAAGTATTTTCTGCACTGCCCGCCGTTGCATGAAAAGCGGAGGAGGGAGTTATTTGTTAAGGAGTTAATCGTTAGAAATAATGTTTTAGCGTCTTATCAATACAATTCATGCATTTTTTGGCAATGAACAATCGGCAACCTTTTGCACTACCAACTACGCCGTTTGTAGATTTTCCTCATTCTCTTACTTTTTTGAAGGGACAAAAAAGTAAGCAAAAAATC
>JAOZMX010000255.1 GCA_029934065.1 Bacteroidales bacterium | reverse complement strand
TTGCGAAACCCTGATATCTTTCAGGATAAAATCACATTCGCTTATGCCGGCGACATCTGGCTGGCTGATATTGACGGTTCGGATGTGAAAAGAATTACGGCTTTCGAAGGTGTTGAGTCGGATCCTCATTTCTCGCCGGACGGACAATTCATTGCTTTTACCGGTCAATACGATGGCAATACGGATGTATTTGTTGTACCTGCCGGAGGAGGAGAACCGAAAAGGCTGACCTGGCATCCCGGCGCTGACCTGGTCAGGGGCTGGTCGCCGGATGGGGAGTATGTTATTTTTGCCTCCGGGCGTATGCGGGTTCCCTATCCCTATCCGGATAAACTGTGGAAAGTTAACATGGCAGCAAACAACCCGGTGCCATTTGTTTTACCGAGGGCTGCCGATGGTAAGTTCTCCCCGGATGGAAAACAGTTTGTTTATGCAGCGATTTTCCCCTGGGAGAGCGAGTTCAGAAATTACCGGGGCGGCCAGAACAATCCCCTCCGGATATTCGATTTGCAGACCTACGAGGTACAGAAATTGCCGTGGGAAAACAGCAGGGATATCAACCCCGTATGGATAAATGATGTGATCTACTTCCTCTCCGACCGCGATTTCGGGATGAACATCTGGTCTTACAATGTTCAAACCAAAGCATTGCAACAGGTAACCCATTTCAAAGAATTTGACTGCAAGAACCTTGAAGGCGACAATGAAAAACTGATTTTTGAAAACGGAGGATACCTGCATACATTCGATGTTCAAACAGGCAAAGTTGCAAAGCTGACGTTGAATGTTACGGGGGACTTTCCGTGGACCCGGCCTTACTGGACTTCCATCGAAAAGTTCATCGGTTCTTATGCCATTTCGCCAAACGGCAAACGGATAGCGCTTTCGGCGAGAGGGGATATTTTTACTGTGCCCGCTAAAAAAGGCAGCCCGAGAAATATCAGCAACAGTCAGGGTGTGGCTGACAGAGCGGTTTCGTGGTCACCCGACGGGAAAAGCATTGCCTGGTTTTCGGACGAGGGCGGTGAATATCAATTAGTCATCGCTGATCAGTTCGGGAAAAACAAGCGAAAAATTACCATTGAAAACCCGACGTTTTATTATAAACCCAGGTGGTCGCCCGATTCAAAGTATTTGAGTTTCTATAATGAAAACAGGACATTGTGGATAGTGGATGTGAATACCGGCACATTTACCGAAGTGGCCAATGAGGGTTTTGCCCATCCCAGACATGTGATCTATGGTGAATGGTCGCCCGATTCAAAATGGCTTGCCTATACCAAACGACTGACCAATGAGTATTCGGCAATTTTTATTTATTCGCTGGATCAGCATAAATCCTTTCAGTTAACCGATGGCATGTCCGACTGCAAATTGCCGGCGTGGGATAAAAGCGGCAAGTATATCTATTTTACGGCAAGCACTGTTTACGGGATGAATGTGGGCTGGCTGGATATGTCCTCATTCGACCATCCCGTGAAAAGCAACATCTATCTAGCCGTTTTGTCAAAAGATGAGGTTTCGCCTCTGGCACCCGAAAGTGATGATGAAGTGGCGGAAGATAAAGACAATGAGGAGGAAAGCCCGACCAAATCAAAAAAGAAAAAAGACAAATCCGGTGAGGAAAAAAAGGATGACACAAAGACAGAAGCTGTAAAAATAGATTTTGAAGGACTTCAGCAACGGATAATAGCGCTGCCGCTGCCGGCAAGGGATTATGTTCAACTGGAAACTGCCAAAGAAGGCGTTATTCTGTTTGCCGAAAAATTGCCGGATAAAAAAGGGTTTACTCTGCAACGCTTTACACTTGAAAAAAAGAAACCGGAAAAAGTGGTTGAAGGCATCTCCGGGTTTAAGGTATCCGCAGGAGGAGAAAAGTACGTTTACGTTACAAAGGATGGCAAGTACATTATCTCCAAAGTAGATGCAAAACCGAAACCGGAAGAGGAAACCGTAAACATTTCCGGTATTAAAATAAAGATTGACCCGTTGCTGGAATGGCAACAGATATTCAGGGAGGCCTGGAGGTTTCAGCGTGATTATTTTTATGTTGATAACGTTCACGGACTGGATATGGATTGGGCTTATGAAACTTATGCACCATGGATTAATGATGTAAAACACCGGTCAGACCTTAATTATGTACTCGATATTTTCGGGGGAGAAACCTCCATCGGCCATTCTTTTGTCGGTGGTGGCGATTTTCCTGAGGTTGATAAAGTCCCCATTGGTTTGCTTGGAGCAGATTTTGTCATTGAAAACAACAAATACAGAATAAAGAAAATATACACCGGCGAAAGCTGGAATGCCAGTTTGCGGGCACCTTTAAACGCCCCGGGGATGCAGGTAAAACCGGGAGACTACCTGTTGGCCGTCAACGGCGTTACGCTCGACACGGCAATGAATCTGTATTCGTATTTTGACCAGACTGCCGGTAAACAAATCAGCATTTCGGTAAACAGCGACCCAACTTTGGAAGGGGCGGAAGAACTGACCGTGATACCTGTTGACAATGATTACATGCTGCGTCAATATGAATGGGTTGAGGGCAACAGAAGAAAAGTGGATGAGCTTTCCGGCGGGAAACTGGCTTATGTCTGGTTGCCAAATACAGGTGAGGGCGGCTATTCAAATTTCAACCGGTATTATTTTGCTCAAAAAGACAAAAAGGGCGCCATCATCGATGAACGGTATAACCAGGGTGGCTCCATTGCCGATTACATTGTGGATTTGCTTTCCAGGGAACTTATGGGGTATTTCAACAATCCCATCGGGGACAAACAGCCGTTCACCGCGCCGAATGCCGGAATATGGGGGCCTAAAGTGATGGTCATTAACGAGATGGCAGGGTCAGGCGGCGACATGTTACCCTATATGTTTAAATTGCTGAAAATAGGCCCTCTGGTAGGAACAACCACCTGGGGTGGCCTCGTCGGGATTTGGGATGTGCCTTCGCTCATTGACGGGGGTTACATGACAGCTCCCCGCGGTGGCTTCTATAACCTGGATGGTGAATGGGATGTGGAAAACATTGGTGTGGCACCGGATATTTATGTTGAGCAGGATCCAAAATCAGTCATTGAAGGCCATGATCCGCAATTAGAAAAAGCAGTCGAAACAGCCCTGGAATTACTCAAGACACAGGAAGTAAAACTTCTTCCTCAACCTGAAGACCCTGTAAGAGTCAGAAGGCCGGAAGATTAAAAATGGAAATCCCTGTCGGGAAATCATCATTACGCAACAGATACTTTTCTTCACACAACACAATATACTTAAAACGGCACAACATAATATACTTATTTTCGCACAAAGCCGGTAGTGAAAACAATACTGCTCCATTCACGGAATTTCCGGCTGCGCTTATTGACAAAGCAATGAGATAAATCAATTTGATTTTTATGTTTTTTCCAACCCGACATCCGATGTCGGGTTCTATATCAAAAACGATATGTATCTTTGCCGGAAATTTAGAGTTATGATAAAATTTGTCATCATTATGATCACCGGCATTTTGGTGCTGGGATTATACAACATGGGACGGAAAGCCCGCAAAATGGAGCTTCTCGAAGAAAAGATACTTCGCGAACGGGCAAAATAATTGTAAAGGAAAAAAATGTAATACCGGACATCCGATGTCTGGTTCTGTTTGAAATTTCGGTTTTAGTTTTGACGCCGGTTTTAAAAATGGAATCAAAAACTAAAAATAATCAAAATGAACAGAAACGGAAATGACATTAAACTCAATACAAAGAAACTACTTAAACAGGCAAAGACAATGAAAAAATGGGAACTCATTGAAGAAGCTGTGTTCAGCCACAGCCAGTTACTAAATGAAATCAAACAAAAAGAGCCGAAAGCTTCGGTAATTGAACATTGCAAGGCACAGATTGCCATCATTGAGCAGGCGCTGAATGAAATGATGCATGAAGCCGACTACAATACAAAACAGGCTTGTAAAGAAATATACAAGGAAATCACCGGATTGTTTCATTTTTTGTATGCCACACACGAACCTGCCGCCATGCAGCTTTACGGCATTGCTTTGCCCGAAAAACAAGAAGCAGTTCATGACCTTCCTTTCCCCCCTTCCGTCAACAGGAGAAATCTGAAAACAAAGAAAGTGATGAAGCGCGGGTAA
>JAOZMX010000079.1 GCA_029934065.1 Bacteroidales bacterium | reverse complement strand
CTTATTCACAAACTGATTATGATAAGTGTCTTGTGTGAGAAAATAATAAGCAATGCCAACAACGATCAGGAGCGCGATCAGAAATGATAATATCCATTTTTTCATAAAATTGAATTTTGTGTTTTTCTAACAATACTTTATTAAAAAATTAAATAAATCAGAAGATAATCAGTGAAATAAATGTGTAAAAATCTGGATATATCCGAGATATCAGTGATTTGGCAGTTTGTCATGACAGGCCAAATTAAAATTATCAAAAGACAATCCGGGTGCAAATATCAAGTAAAAAAAGCATTAAACAAAATGCGGGAAATTATTCAAAGGCGACATCAAGGATACTTAATAACCGGCAGCGGAAAAATTTTGAGTGGGGATGAACGGGTAACTCATGAAGTGATGTCCCTGATAACGACGGAAGCACACATGGCACCGAAAACCGCCGGCATGTAAGAAATGGTGCCGACAATGGTTTTTTTGTTCTCTAAATTTTCAGTTTTTATCATGGTTTCCGGCGGGATAGGCTCCGGCGAAAAAACCACTTTGAAACCTGTTCTGACACCCAGTTTATGCAGACGCTTGCGCATATAGAGGGCCAGCTTGCAACTGTGCGAATCGGCAATGTCGGCGATTTGAACGAGTGCGGGGTCTGTTTTTCCGCCGGCACCCATGGAACTGACAACGGGCAGATTTTGTTTGATGCACTCGTAAACCAGAAACACTTTCGGCGACAAGGTGTCGATGGCATCCACCACATAATCGTACTTTCGGGAACAAATTTCATCAATACGTTCGTTTTTCAGGTAAATGTCGGTGGCCGTTATTTCCAAATCCGGATTGATGTCTTTTAAGCGTTGTGCCATGAGTTGCGCTTTTCGTTGCCCTTGTGTGGAAGTAAAGGCAAGCAATTGACGGTTCCGGTTGGTGTTGGATACCGCATCGCCGTCAACGATGGTCATTTTGCCGATGCCTGCCCTGCAAAGATGCTCGGCGGCATATCCTCCCACGCCGCCCAGCCCGGCCACCAGCACATGGGCGTTTTGCAAACGCTGAAGCTTTTCTTTGCCCAGTAATAATTCCGTACGATCCGTCCAGTTTCCCATCTTAATTTTTACATTTTGATAATGCCGGTAAAATTTGTGAATACAATACGTTTTAAAGTTTCGACATCTGTTTTTTTCAGTTCGGCGGCACGTTGATAGATTTGACGAATGGAATAATCCGATTCATCCGTTTCCAAAAAGATGCGGTCGTCGGGAATGCCGGTAAAAAGTTTTGCCGCACTGGAATTTTCTTTGAACAATGACTCACCGAAAGAGAGGTAAAACCCGTTTTTGAGCAGTTGTCCGGCTGTGTGGATGTTCTGATTGAATCCGTGAAAGATCAGCTTTCCGTCGAATCCGGTTTCCCGGATGATGGAAATGATTTCATAATGTGCTTTCACACAATGAACGATGACGGGTTTGTCGGAATCGGCGGCGATGGCAAGCTGCCTGACAAAAACTTCCCTTTGCAGTTCCCATGGTGTTGAGGTTTTCCGGTCGAGGCCGGCTTCGCCGATGGCAACTACATTTTTTGTCCGCGCCGCCTTTTTCACTTTCAGTAAATCGTCTTCAAAAGTGGCTTTATCAATATGCCAGGGGTGCAAACCAACGGAAATCGGTTTTGAAATATCTTCAATAATTTCCGGGAGCTCTTTTGCAAATACGTTTACAACCGAAATTTCATCTTCAATCCGGTGGTTGCAATGTGTGTGAATGTTGATGTATGGAGTCCGCGACAAGATTTTTTTCGCAAAAATAAAAAGATTTACCTGATAAGGATTTTTTCCCTGTAATGATGGCGGTTTCCCGAAAGTTCAAGAAAATACAGGCCGGAGGCCAAACTGCCGCTTCCCGGTAATTTGATGGTGCCGGCATCAAGGGCATCGTAATGTTTTTGAGAAATCATCCTGCCGTGGGGATCGAAAATCCTGACGGAGACATTCTGCATTTTCTGCTCAAGCAGGAGAAAAACCTCACCGTCCGAAGGGTTGGGAAATACCGAAAGTTTTTTGCGGGCTGAAGTTTCCGGAATGCCGACCGTATTGATTACAACGGTTTCGGAATAGATGTCGCTCCCGCACATGTCGCTCGTTGCGGTGAGGCTCACTTCGTAGCTTCCGTCCTGTGCATAAACATGAGTGGGGTTTTCTTCCGTGCTGCTTTCGCCGTCGCCGAAATCCCAGAGATACGAAACAGCATTGATGGAAATATTGGTGAAATCAACGACAAAACTGTTTTGAACATAAACAAACCCGGCAACCGGATTGGGATAAACAGTGATATAATCGGTTTTGGTCTGAACAATGGTATCGTTGATGGTAAGCGAAACCGTTTTGCTGCCTGAGGTTTGATAAACAACCGTGTGCGGTCCGGCGGTGTTTGCAGTCGATGGATTTGCTCCGTCGCCGAAATCCCAGCTCCATGAAACGGCACCCGTTGAATTGTCCGTGAAAGTAATTTGCTGACCCGTACAAACCTCCGTGAGGTTAACCGAAAAATCTGCCGAAGCTGTAGTTTCGGGCTCATAGGTCAGTTGCATGTTCACGATATAGGTTTGATCCGGCGGATTGATGACCACAGGTTCGGTTCCTTTGGTGAATTCCACCTCGTAGTAAGGCCCCTGGGCATGTTTGTCCGTAAATTCGATGATCATGGTGTATTCTCCGTCGGGAACCACATTTTCATCCAAATCGGTACAGTCCCATGTCACCGTATGGGTTTGATGATAAGTCAGCGTGGGCCCTGTAATGGCATCCACCACATTATAATTCGATGAGGCTTTCCATTTGTACAAGTATTGTTTTCGCTGGTTGGCCATGGCTTTGCGGGTTTTCACAAATTCACCGTTATGTTCAACCCAAATGGCCAGCACATGTCTCGGGGCAAAATTCCCTCCGGCCGGTTTTGTGGTTGCCGTAAAGGTCACTGTTCCCGGTGTGTTGTCTCTGTTGGTCAATGTGTTGGTTCCGCCTTCAGTAAAAGAGGTCATCGGTACAATTACCGTAATAATGAGAAATACCAGCAATAAGTTGCGTATTGATTTAGACATAAAGATTTAATGTTTTGTGGGTTGGTAATATAAAAATATGCACAAAGGTAGATGTTTATTTTTGATTTGGAGTGTCCGGCATTACGATTCGGAAATTTATTCTGATGGAATGGAAGTATAAGTTAAACCAGGTTTTTCTTCATTAAAGTTTTTTTGCGGCGAATCTAATAATTGGCTAACCCGTACGTTAATTCAAAATAAAAAAAGAGAACGTTAATCAAATCACTTAATTCGATGTTATCATTTTTGTTATTACAGGTGCCTCAGGCCGGTAGCGCTATGGCCGATACGGTAATGAATGCGGCCGGAAGTGCCGGAGAGATCAGCATGTCAATCTGGGAACTGGTGCTGAAGGGCGGCTGGATCATGGCCATTCTGGGTGTCTTTTCCATCATTGCCGTTTATATTTTCATCGAAAGGTATGTTGCCATTGGCAGTGCATCCAAAGAAGACACCAATTTCATGAACCATATCCGCGATTTTATTTACGACGGAAAAATTGATGCTGCGCTGGCGCTTTGCAAAAAAACCGATAACCCGATCGCGAGAATGATTGAAAAAGGCCTGATGCGCATTGGTAAACCCCTCGGAGATATCAGCACGGCCATCGAAACGGTGGGGAAACTGGAGGTTTCGAAACTGGAAAAAAACATTGCCACACTGGCCACCATTGCCGGAGCAGGACCCATGCTCGGTTTTCTCGGGACGGTGATCGGGATGATCCGCGCTTTTTACGATATGTCCATGGCCGGAAACAACATTGATATTGCGCTGCTTTCAACAGGGATCTATCAGGCTATGATCACTACCGTTGCAGGGCTAATCGTTGGTATTATCGCCTACATCTGTTACAATGTGTTGGTGTCGAAAGTTGAAAAACTGGTGTTCAAACTTGAGGCCCGTGCCACAGAGTTTATGGATGTGTTGAATGAGCCGGCTTCCTGATTTTAAGGAAGGAATGCGGTAAGGAAGGAAGGAAGAAATGCGATAAGGAAGAAAGGTAATAATGCGGTAAGGAAAGAAGGTGGAAATACAGTAAGGATTGGAGAACGACATGAAAGAATCAACCATTAAACCATTACAGCATTCACACCTTACAACATTGCTACCTTACAGCATTCTTACATTTAACCATTGACAAACAGTAGAATTTAAAAAAATATGGCTATCGAAACCCGAAATAAACGAAGTGCTACGTTCAGCATGGCTTCCATGTCGGATCTGGTATTTTTGTTGCTGATCTTTTTTATGCTGACTTCAACGCTGGTAGCGCCCAATGCCATCAAGTTGCTTTTGCCGCAAAGTAAAAGCAAGACGTTGGCCAAGCAAACTGTTACGGTTTACATCAATGATAAATTTGACTATTTTATCGACGAAACACAGGTGAATGAAGATGACCTTGAAAATGGTATTGGCAATAAACTGGCGGGAGACATGGATGGATCGGTGGTTTTGCGTGCCGACCAAAGTGTGCCGGTGCAGTATGTTGTGAATGTGATTGATGCAGTGAACAATATCAACAAGCGGTACGATACCAAACATAAGGTTATTCTTGCTACAAGACCGAAATAAGACCAATGGACGAAAAAAAGGCAAAGAGAAAAGGAATTATCGGAACGGTGCTTTTTCATGTGCTGTTGCTTGTGGCATTGCTTTTTCTTGCTTTAAGGACACCATTGCCCTTGCCGGGAGAAGAGGGCGTTGAGGTGAGCCTCGGTGATGCGGTGACCGGTTCGGGGCTGACGCAACCCGAGAAAATAAAACCTGTTCAGCGTATCGAACCGATTGTTCCCAGGCCGGAACCCAAAAAGATCATTCAGCAGGAGGTGGAAGAAGCTCCGGCGCTGGAGGAGGAGAAACCCGAGGAAAAGAAAGTGAAGGAAGATGTTGAGAAAAAACCGGCGGAAGAAATAAAAAAAGAGCCGAAGGTCAATCCCAATGCATTGTACAAGCCGCATCAGAAAGATCAATCCGAATCAGGCAATCAGGGGAGCGGGCAGGAGCAGGCCGACCAGGGAAAGGTAACCGGATCGAAAGAGAGTAAAAAACCCGACGGGACGGCGGGAATGGGCGACGGCGTCTCGTTCAACCTCGAAGGCCGCGGATCGGTTCATCTTCCCAAACCTGCTTATGACACTCCCGAACAGGGAAAAGTTGTGGTGACCATCTGGGTGAACAAGCAGGGCAAAGTTACGCGTGCACTGGAAGGCGCCAAAGGTACGACCATTACGAGCCTGAAATTGCGTAAACTGGCCCGCGATGCGGCACTCAAAGCGGTTTTCACCCCCGACCCCAATGCGCCCGAACTGCAAAAAGGAACCATCACTTATAATTTTGTACGGATAAATTGATGATGAAGGCCGTGAATCATTACTGCCTGATCATTCTGTTTTTTGTTGCTTATCACATCAACGGACAAGAAATCATGGAAAATTCAAATTCGGCACATCATAAAATTCAGCCAGGACAATACGAAAAAGCCGTTTTTGCTTCGGGATGTTTCTGGGGCTCGGAATATTACCTGAAGAAAGCAAAGGGTGTTGTGTCCACCCGCGTGGGCTATATCGGCGGACATGTTGAAGATCCTTCCTACGAACAGGTATGCTCGGGCACCACCGGCCATGCCGAAGCTGTTGAAGTAACTTTCGATCCTTCAAAAACAGATTTTGAAACATTGGCCGTGCTGTTTTTCGAGATACATGATTTTACACAAGTTAACCGTCAGGGGCCGGATGTTGGTGAACAGTACCGCTCGGCAATATTTTATCTTGACGAAGATCAAAAACAAATTGCTGAAAAGCTGATCGGGATTTTAGAGGAAAATGGCTATAAGGTAGCAACTATAGTGGAAAAAGCCGGTGTTTTTTATCCGGCGGAACAATATCATCAGGATTATTATTTCAAAACAGGAGGCTCACCGTATTGCCACATCAGGCGGAAAGTTTTTTAACGGGAAAAGTATTACTGGAGGTGATATTCCAGATTAATTCCGTCCAATACCATGCCTGTTCCCATGATGGCAAGGATCAGGCCCATAAGTTTTCCAATGACGGTTATCATGTTTTTTCCAAGTTTTTTCATCAGCATATCGCTTGAGATAAATGCAAGATAAGTAAGAAGAATCATCAGACCGAAAATTCCAACGATGATTCCGATCTGCAAAAAGCCGCCACTGGTTATAAAATTCATTGCCGTAACTATGGTGCCCGGCCCTGCAAGAATCGGGATGGCAAGGGGAGAGATGGCAATTCCTTCATCCTGACTTTTTTCTCTCGTCGAATGGATCGATGATTTTTTCGACATCAGCATTTCGAAACCTACAAAGAAAAGAAGAATACCTCCGGTGATCTTAAAGGCCGGGATGGTGATGCCGAAAACATGAAAAATATATTTACCGAGAACAACGGAAACCGCAACAATAAAAAATGCCGTAGTTGCGGCGGTTTTGGCTATTTGCTTTCTTGTTGGTGAGTCAAGATCCTCTACCAGACCCAGGAAAATCGGGATGTTGGCAATGGGATTCATGATGGCAAAGAATCCCATAAAAACCGTTATGGAAAAGGTAATGATTTCCGGCATAGAGCCACCCATGGGACTCGAACCCACGACCCGCGCATTACGAATGCGCTGCTCTACCAACTGAGCTAAGGTGGCTTGATTAAATTTGCGGGCGCAAAGATAAAACTTTTTTTATTTAATAATGAAAAGAATGTGAACGAATAGCTGGACTTGTCATGTATTATGGATTCAAATACGTGTATAGTGTGTACTTGAAGTAGCAAAAAGGGTTGTTTTTATATCAATTCAAAAGTTCTTTTTACTTTGATAAATTTATCAGCTATTTTGCGTTTGGTATTTTCTCTTTCCGGATAATCTTTTTGCAAAAATTCAATTACAGAATTATCCTCTATCTGCTCAATCAATTTCGGATTTCTAATTAATTGTCTCGCAAAGTCAAAAGTCAATCCGATATTTCTGTTTATTGTTTCTTTATTGGTCATTTTTTCTTTAATTTTTTCAAATACCTGTTTTTGTAAAATTCCCATCTGTCTTTAAAATCTTGTTCTGCATAGGTTAATGCCACTTCCAAGCTGTCAAACTCTATTACTTGCTTTTCTTTTTCTCCGTTTGGGTAAATTACATCTCTATGCAAAAATCCGTGAACACAATCATATCTCACTATTGCAATCCATTTACCTTCAATCAATGTTTCGTATTGAACAACAATATCAATAACTTTTCCGTTTTTAACAGTAATTCGCATTCTTATGCGCTCATTACTGTGTTTATCCAAATATTTTAAAAACTCCTTTTTTGTCAATACTTTTATTATTAATCCGTCAAAAATTTATCATGTATCCTTCTTTTCCCACCTCGATATCTTTTTCTGAACAAATAAACTCAACATGTATTAATGTGAACAAATAATTTATCATTTACGCATCAATATTGGCATATTTTGCATTTTTCTCGATAAATTCTCGTCGCGGGGGAACTTCATCGCCCATGAGCATTGAGAAGATGCGGTCGGCCTCGGTGCCGTTTTCGATCACCACCTGACGCAAAATGCGGTTTTGCGGATCCATGGTGGTATGCCAGAGTTGCTCGGCGTTCATTTCGCCCAGACCTTTGTACCGCTGGATATGGACACCTTTTCCGTCGCCGTTTGCCGACCACTCTTTCACCAGATTTTCGCGTTCTTCTTCACTCCAGCAATAACGTTCATCTTTTCCTTTTTTGATCAGATAGAGCGGAGGTGTGGCAATGTAAACGTAACCGCGTTCGATCAACTCTTTCATGTAACGGAAAAAGAACGTAAGGATCAGTGTGGCGATATGGCTTCCGTCCACGTCGGCATCGGTCATGATGATGATTTTGTGGTAGCGGAGTTTATCCAGATTAAGGGCCTTGCTGTCTTCTTCGGTGCCGATGCTGATGCCCAGAGCGGTAAACATATTTTTAATTTCTTCGCTCTCGAAAATCTTATGTTGCATGGCTTTTTCCACATTCAGGATTTTTCCCCTCAACGGCAGGATGGCCTGGAATTTTCTGTCGCGGCCTTGTTTGGCAGTCCCGCCGGCGGAATCACCCTCGACGAGGTAAATTTCGCTCAGTGCAGGGTCCCGCTCGGAACAGTCGGCCAGTTTACCGGGAAGTCCCGATCCCGAAAGGACGTTCTTACGTTGTACCAGTTCGCGGGCTTTACGGGCGGCATGCCGTGCCGTGGCTGCAAGAATCACTTTGTTGACTATGGTTTTGGCTTCTTTGGGATGCTCTTCAAGATAGTTCGACAGTGCTTCGCTGACCATCTGGTCAACCGCACCCATCACATCGGAGTTGCCGAGTTTTGTTTTGGTCTGTCCCTCAAACTGGGGTTCGGCAACTTTTACCGAGATGATGGCTGTGAGTCCTTCACGGAAATCATCCCCGTTGATATCAAACTTCAGCTTGGCAAGCATCCCCGATTTCTCGGCGTACGATTTCAGGGTTCTCGTGAGCCCGCGCCGGAATCCGGCAAGATGCGTCCCTCCCTCGTGGGTGTTGATGTTGTTCACATAAGAATGAAGGTTCTCCGAAAATGATGTGTTGTATTGCATGGAAATCTCGATGGGAATGTTGTTCTTTTCCCCTTCCATCGAAATGGCTTCGGGCATCAGCTTTTCACGTGTGGCATCCAGGTATTCGATGAAATCTTTCAGCCCGTTTTCGGAATGGAATGTCTCGCTGACGAGATTTCCTTCTTCATCCGTGTTCCGTTCATCAACAATGGTAAGGGTAATTCCCTTGTTCAAAAATGCCAGTTCGCGCAATCGCGAAGCCAGAATATTGTAGTCGTATTCGTGAACGATAAAGATGGAGTTGTCGGGAATAAATGTAATTGTTGTGCCGGTTTGATGGGTCTCACCGATAATTTCAATGGGCTTCAGCGGCTTGCCGAAAGCATATTCCTGATAAAATATTTTTCCTTCGCGGTAAATAGTTGCTTTGAGTTTGGCTGACAATGCATTGACGCAGGAAACCCCCACGCCGTGCAATCCGCCCGATACTTTGTACGAGCCTTTGTCGAATTTTCCGCCGGCATGAAGCACGGTCATTACCACTTCCAGTGCCGACCGGTTTTCTTTTTCGTGCAGTCCCGTCGGGATACCGCGGCCGTTGTCGGTCACCGTGATGGAGTTGTCGGTGTGGATCACCACTTCGATTTTGTCGCAATAACCCGCCAACGCTTCGTCGATGGAATTGTCAACCACTTCGTAAACAAGATGATGCAGCCCTTTTGTGCTAACATCGCCAATGTACATCGCCGGACGTTTGCGTACGGCTTCCAACCCTTCGAGAACCTGAATGTTGTTCTCGTTGTAGTCCTCTCTTGCTGATAAATTTTTTTCTTCTTCCGTCATTTTCAGTCTCTTGAATTTTATTTCGGTAATTGACTGCAAAAATAGTAAATATTATCCTAAAAATCATTATTTTACACCATATAAAATGATGATTTTATTAACAAATTTTGTTAAAAAATCAGGGAGGGTAAATTTGATTGCGACTTCGGAGGAAAAAGCAAAAGCCTCCTCCGTTTGAAAGGGCGTCTATTTTATCGGTTTAATTTCCAGATTATCAAAATAGGTTACTGCATCGGCTTTGGTCCACAAGCCGGTTTTTCCGCTGTTTTCAAAGGTGTCGTCAACAGCTTCCAGCTTGAGCTCCCCGTCAAGGTAGCACTTGATTTTATTTCCTTTCATGGTGATTTTCATGGTGTACCATTGTCCGGTGTTGATTTCCATGCTCACGCTTTTGAGTTGCCGCCGGTTGCCGTTCACCACTTTGTAAACCCGGAAATTGTTCTCCAGCGGATTGGCGCGGGCAATGTAATAATTATCGGCATCCCGATAACGCCAAACCGGACCGCCGCCCTGGTCTTCTTCACCTTTTACGCCTTTGAACTTTACCGTTATTTCCATATCCTTGTATTCCAGGTTGTCGTTGACTATCACATCAAAATGATATCCGTAGTTTTCCATTGAAGTTTGTGCCAATACTTTGTTCCCGTTTTCGTCAATGATTTCCCATTTGCCTGTGTGTCCTTTTCCGGTGAAATAGTTCGACCATCCTTCGGGAGACTTGCCTGTGGTGTAATTGTCGAAGGTGAAAAGTGTGTCGGCCGAAATGCCGGGTGCCGTAACTTCCGACTGTGGAGATGAAACCGGGTTTTGACCGGAATTGTTGCTTTGCGATTGATTGCATCCCAACAGCATCAAGATGCTTAATGTAAAAATACTCAATGTTTTCATAATTCGTTCATTTCGTTTATTAAAAAACCATATAGTGATCCAATTCATTATCATCCGTAAAATCAATTTCACAAATTTATGTTTTTTGATCGGATGAAAAAAATATTTCGTTGCAAAATAGTGGTTTCTTACTTTTCGAAAGCACCCTTTCCGTAACTTAATTTTCGCCAGAGAAATTCCATGGGGCCGAATCTGTGCTTTTGGAGCCATAACCGGCTGGCCCACATTTGCAGAATGAAAACAACCACCGCCATGACAACAAGTTGACGGGGTGTGAAACTACCAAAAAAGCCGAAACCGTAACCATACATCAGGGTGGTAAAGATGACCGATTGCATCAGGTAATTCGAAAGTGCCGTCCTGCCGATGTATTGCAACGGGTTCAGAATATTTCTGAAAAATAGCGCCTGCGACAACAGCAAAACCGTCAGCATGTAACCGAATCCAAGGAAAATATTGGAAATTTCGTAAACCCCCATGTAAACGGCCGTTGCCCAGGGATTGCCGGCCTCGCCGGTGAGTATGTTCACCACCTTATCCATGTAAATGGTTAAAAGTATTCCTGCCGTCAATAGCATGAAGCAAATCGAAAAGTATTTTTTTCTCAAGCGGTTGATTTTATTGAGAAACCGGTGCCTGTAAAACAAATGTCCGAGCAAAAACAACGAGAGTATTTTGGGTGCATAATAAATCAGATTAATGTTTCGGAATGCTAAATACTCATGCACACGGAGTTGTAATATTTCAAAGTAAGTGCCGCCCGAATAAATTTTGATGACTTCCGGCATTTTGATGGTGGTAACGGATGAAAGTGCATCGGGGAGAAACGGAAATACAACTTCGAGTGCAAGGTAGATGATGGGAAAAAAATACCAGAAGATACTGAAAAATAGTAAAAGCCCGGGGCGCATTTTTCTCGATATCAACAATAAGACACCCAGTAACCCGTAAGAGAACAAAATGTCGCCGGCCCAGAAAAAAACAATGTGGACAATTCCGATAAGCATTAATACTGCCAATCGCCGAAGATAGAACCGGAAAAATGAATTTTCGTCCGAGCGGTATTTCGAATACATGATAGAAAAACTGATGCCGAACAGAAAGGAAAAAATGAAAATGAATTTATCGGCGGCAAATCCTACGATCAGATGAAATATCGTGCTGTCGGGCGGAGTTTCAAAGGTTTTGTAAAAACCGCCGAAGTCGAAAAATGAAGCATTGTATCCGAAAACATTCACCAGTAACACGCCGAAAAGTGCAAATCCCCGCAGGATATCAATCTGCGCAATTCTGTTTTCGGGGGTTGTCGGTCGGAAAATAACTTTTTGCTGCTCCATGTTTACGGTTTGTTTTAGCTATCCGTAGTGTTATTGTCATTTTCCCCGGGGAAAAACAATAACGATTTATTCATATTCCAAAAAATAATTTACAAATTTATTTTCTGATGATTTAATTTGTTCCACCGTTCCTGATTCTTCGATTTTTCCCTCGTTGAGAACTACCACCCTGTCGGCAATGGCAAAGGCTTCGCGGTGGTCGTGGGTTACATAAATGACGGTAAGGTCGAAATGGCGATTCAGATTTTTGATATGTTCCAGAGTCTTCCTTTTCAGTTTAACATCAAGGTTGGCGAGGGGTTCGTCCATCAGCAGGATTTCCGGTTTTAGAACCAGCGCCCGGGAGATGGCCACAAGCTGTTGCTGCCCGCCCGAAAGCTGATGAGGATATTTATCGGCATATTCCTTTAATCCGAAAAAATCAAGCATGTCAAATACGGTATCCTTCACATTTTTTTCTTTTCTTTCCGCGAGTCCGAAAGCGATGTTACGGTAAACGGTAAAGTGTGGCCAAAGCGCAAGGTCCTGAAAAATAAACCCCAGGTGTCGCTGATGTGGCGGAACGACGATACTGTTGTTTTGGGTAACTGTTTTTCCGGAAATGCTGATCCGCCCTTCTTTCGGGGTTTCAAGTCCCGCGATCAGACGCAGAATCGTTGTTTTTCCGCTTCCCGAACTTCCGAGCAAACAGGTCGGTTTCCGGGCTTCGAAATCCATGGTCAGTCCCCGAATCACAATTTTCTCGTCGTAAGCATGTGTTATGTTCTCAAGTTTAATCATCAACAATGGTTTTGCGATTGAATAACGGTTTGGCTGCAAAATAAAAAAGTGTGATCATCAGCAAAGTTACCGAAAAAACAATCAATGTCAGGGAACTTGTCAGCGCCTGCGAAGCATTGGCTGTAACGGTAAAAATTTTAATGGGCATGATCTCGGTCCCGGGCGGATAAACCATGATGGTCGTTCCCATTTCACCGAGGCAAAAAATAAAACTCACGATAAATGCGGCAAACAGGGACGGGGCAATGAGCGGGATAAGTATCTTTTGTGTACGGCGGTATCGGCTGATGCCTTCCAATGCGGCGGCTTCGTCCAGTGAAGCGGGAATCCGGCGGATGGCATTCCCGATCAGTTTGGCCGAAATAAACGAGAACTTACCCGTGTAACCAATCAGGATGATGGCGTAACCCGAATAGATAAAATCCAGTGCGGGCCGGTTGTAAAATTTAATCAGGCTGATGCCGAAAACAGTTGAAGGAATGGCAAAAATGATCAGCAAAAGCCAGATCGGTGACATTCGCTTTTCGGTTTCCGAAAAACTGGCCACAACAAATCCGGTGAAAACAACAAGCAGTGCTCCTGAAAATGCCAGCACCGCCGAATTGGCAAATGTTGGCGCCAACAGGTGAAATGCCCGGATAAAATGTGACGTGCCGTTTTGAAGAGACTGTACGAAAAGTATTGTGAACGGCAAAATGATAGAAATGAGTAACCAGCCCCATAACCATAGTGTTCCCAAAGCATGGTGTTTGTTTCGCAGGTAGAATTTCCTGCCTGTACCTCTTCCGCCGATGGAAATGAACGGAGCATCGGCGATATATTTCTTTTCGGCAAGCAACAGCAAAATGCAAACGAGGATCAGCAAAACAGATTGTAAAACAGCCAGGGTGTGATTGTAGAATGCTGAAAACTCGGTAAATATCTCGGTGGTTAAAACCTCCACGCCAAAAAATGCCGGAACGGAAAACTCGGAAATGCTGAAAATGAATACCAGCACAAAAGAGGTGATAACGGCAGGTTTAATTAGCGGTAAAGTGATTTTGCGGATGACGCCGCCCGAAGGGATGATCAATAACCCGGCTTCCTCCATTTGCGGATTGATGTTGGAAAGCGCACTGCCGGTGATGAGCATGGACAGGGGAGTGAAAACCGTGGTCAGCACAATGATCACACCGGCGGCGGAAGCAATCGGTTCCGTTTGGCCGAAAACAAAGAAAAAAAGGTCTTTCCATGCAACGGCAAGGATATACGGTGAGATGAACAAAGGTATCAGCAATATGATCCTGAAAAAGCCGCGCAACGGGATTTTCGTTTTATAAAGGATGAATCCCAATATCGTCCCTGAAACCGTTGAGAGCAGGGCAACGCCGAAAGCGATGGCACTGCTTTTCAGAAGCAGAAACATGATTCCGGCATTCAGCAATCCAGCCTCTCCCGAAAGCATTTCGTTGCTGAAAAGTGCTGTGGCAACCGTATAAAAAACCGGCATTGCGACGAAAAATACGAACGCCGTGAAAACAACCGAATAAAGCGGATGTCTGATCAATCTGCAGCCCATTCTTTCAGGTAATTTTGGATGGATTCCAGTTTGGCGGCGGTTTGGCCGTAATTGATCTTCATGGGAACAATACTGTCGAGCGAAGGAATGTTTCCGGGAGTCTTCACACCTTTGTGCAGCGGCATTTGGGCACAGGAAATCGCCAGTAACGCTTCGGCCTTTCCGCTCAACAGGTAGTCGATCAGCATTTTTCCGTTGGCGGGATGCGGTGCATTCCTGATCAGGCTTACGGTGTTGGGAATAACCAAATTGCCCATGCCTTTCTGATCCAAAAAGACAAATCCAACGTTTGCTCCTTCTTTGATGGCTTCAAAGGCATCGTCGGTATCGGTGAGGCCGCAGGCTACTTCACCTTGCACAACGCGCTTTTTCACGTCACCGTTGCTTGTTGCGATCACCACTTCATTGTTTTTCAGCTCCGACAGAAACCGTTTGGCTTTTTCATCTCCTACGGCCTCAAACAGAGCGGCAATCTGAAAAGTCGTTGTTCCGAAAAGTGGATTGGCAATGGCAAATTTGCCCCGGTATTGCGGCTTGGTGAGGTCGAAAAGCGATTGTGGAATGTCTTGCTTCGAAAGCAATGCCTTGTTGTAGATCAGTACCCTCGCTCTTGCCGAAAATCCTGTCCAGTGGTGCTCCGGATCTTTGTAAACGACATCAATATCTGCCGCTGATGGAGAGCGGTAAGGCGTTGTCAATCCTTTGTTTTTCAACACCGCACTCCTTGCCGGATCACCACTCCAAAACACATCGCATTGCGGGTTTTCTTTTTCTGCAATCAAACGGTTGAGTACACCCGTCGATTTCGTCTCCTCCGTGTCGTAAACCGCTTTGACTTTGATGCCGCTTTCATTTTCGAAACGTTTCAGTACCGGTTCCGAAAAGATCTGATCCACGGTCGTATAGACCACAACGGTTTTGGAATCGTCGCTGCATCCGGCAACCATCAAACCGCTCAAAAGAATAATGACAACAACAACTTTTTTCATCACATGCATTTTGCAAATTTAAGGTTAATCTGCGAAATCCGATGAAGAAAAAACAGTTGCAAATTGCGAATATCGATTAACGAATATCGAATATCGAAGTTTGTGCTCGGCATTCATTAATCCGTATTACTTTCTTGTCTCGCCAAGAAAGTAACCAAAGAAGGCGACCCGAAACGATCTTCTCA
>JAOZMX010000078.1 GCA_029934065.1 Bacteroidales bacterium | reverse complement strand
TTTTGCTTACTTTTTTGTCCCTTCAAAAAAGTAAGAGCATGAGGAAAATCTGTAAGCAGTGTAGTTGCTGACGCAAAAGGACACCGGTTGTTCATTGCCAAAAATGCAAGAATTTTATTGATAAGATACTTCGTTTTTTCAGTCCAAGCCTGAAAAAAGTCACTTTATCATTCGTTATTCTATATTCGGTGTTCAAAAAAATAGTCCTTTCCACTGCCAACCACTTCCCACTCCTAACCCTTAACACATAACTTTTTTTCCCTTCCGCCCTTCCCTGCGCCAGAAATTGATTATTAAATGTTGCTCGGTGAAAAATTTTCTTTAAAACTCCACCGAAAGTTTTTTCATTTGATTTACTTTGCAACTCCAATCAAAAAAAAAGAACGACGGCTAAAATAAACCTTCAATGAAATCGAGACATTACATCCTGACCCTGTTGTTTGTTCTGGCAACCGCCTTTGCTTTTTCTCAACCTCATCCTATCAGTTCGGTCAAGGGAGAGCTGGAAGCTCTGGACGGTGTAAAAAGCGTTGAGCTTTTGAAATGCGATACTTTCTTTCTGGAGAAGTATCTCGTAAGAGTTGAACAACCCGTAAATCACAAAAAGAAAAACAGCCCGGCATTCACGCAGCGGGTATATGTTGGTTTCAAAGGACGGACAAAACCGGTTGTTTTTGTTACGGAAGGATATGTCGGTGCTTATGCAGCCAACCCCAAATACCTGCATGAATTGTGTACCTATCTGGATGCCAATCTTGTTTTGGTTGAGCACCGTTTTTTCGGACAATCGGTGCCTGATCCGGCAAACATGAAATACCACACCATCGAACAGTCGGCCGATGATCACCACCAGGTGAGTGAATTGATGAAAAAAGTGCTGACGGGTCCTTACATCAGCACAGGTATCAGCAAAGGCGGGCAAACCACCATGTATTACAAGTACTATTTTCCCGAAGATATGGAAGTGTGGATGCCCTATGTGGGTCCGCTGAATTTTTCCATTGCCGACGAGCGAATCAACCCCTTTATCAATCAAATAGACGGAGACGATTGCCGTAAAAAGATCAGGGATCTTCAACGGCTTTGTTTAAAACGTCAGGACGATTTGATTCCGCTGTTTGCACAAACGGCCGAAAAAAACGGTTACCATTTCCGGAAAGCCGGTGGTGTAAGGGCTGCATTTCAATACATTGTGCTGGAATATCCTTTTGCTTTCTGGCAGTGGGGTTTTGTTCCCTGCGGGGATATTCCGGGTGAAACCGCTCCCGACACCACATTGCTGAAAAGCTTGCTGACAGTATCGCCGCCCGACTATTTCTCCGACGAAGGAATAAAAAAGATGTGGCCGTTTTTTTATCAGGCGCTTACGCAAATAGGCTATTACGACTACGATACCACCGGATTGGGACGGTATGTCGATCAGGTTAACGATCTCACATTTTCATTTTTCAACGAATCGGATAAAAAACTGCGGTTTAAGAAAAAATACATGAAACGGGTGGATAAATTCCTGAAGAACGAAGGTAACAACATGATCTTCCTATACGGGGAATACGATCCGTGGTCGGCTACCGCTTTTGTGCCCGTTGAGGGGAAAACCAACGCATTGAAGATCGTCAAACCTGCGGGTGCCCATACCACGAGAATCCGTAATTTGCCCGGCGACGAAAGAAAACAGGTGTTCGACACACTGGGAAAATGGCTGAAAATTAAGGTTCCGCAAGAATAACATCAAGATTTAACACTCACAATAATGAAAATTAAAATTAAAATCAACAAAATCTTATTGCTGCTGGCCGGAATTACGGCCATGATCTCTTGCCGAAAGGATGCAACATTCCTGCCGGTAAATATTATCCCCGAACCCGTTTCGGTTGAAGAACAGGGCGGGTATTTTGAAATTTCACCCTCCACAAAAATTCTGGTGCCCGGTGATAACGACGATATTCAGGATATTGCCGGAATGTTTGCGCAGCGTATGGCAACGGTTTCAGGATTTACACTCCCAACCGAAAAAATTAAGGACAAAAGAAATGATCACGGGATCATTTTCAAGTTGCTTCCCGGGGCCGACACACTTGGCGACGAAGGCTATTTGTTGAAAGTAAAACGAAAAAATGTCGAGCTTTCCGCATACCGTCCTGCCGGATTGTTCAGAGGGCTGCAAACAATTTATCAGTTGTTGCCGCCGGAAGTTTACGGCGACAAGCCGGTTAAAAATATCAAATGGCGGATGCCGCGGGTAAATATTTACGACAAGCCGGAATATTCGTGGCGGGGGATGCATCTTGATGTTTCGCGGCATTTTTTCCCCAAAGAATTTATCAAACGCTATATCGACTTAATAGCGATGCATAAGATGAATGTGTTTCACTGGCACCTGACCGACGACAACGGTTGGCGGATCGAGATAGACAAATATCCCAAACTCACCGAGATCGCTGCCTGGCACGTTGATCGCAGCGATGAGCCTTGGCGCGAGGTTACTCCGCCCAAGCCCGGCGAAAAAGCCACCTACGGAGGATTTTACACCAAAGACGACATCCGGGAGATCGTGCAATATGCTGCCGACCGCTACATCACCATCTTGCCCGAAATCGAAATGCCGGGGCATACCAGCGAGGTACTTGCCGCTTATCCCGAACTTTCGTGCACCGGCGGACCGTTTTACGTCCAGCCCGGAAGCTACTGGCCCAATGTGGCGATCTTTTGTGCCGGAAACGACGAGACTTTCGAATTTCTTGAAAATGTGCTGGATGAGATCATCGAACTTTTCCCCGGAGAATACATTCATATCGGCGGTGATGAGGCCACCAAAACCAACTGGAAGCATTGCAAAAAGTGCCAGAAACGTATTAAAGACGAAGGCTTGAAAGATGAAAACGAATTGCAAAGCTGGTTTGTCAAAAAGATAGAAAAATATTTGATCAGCAAAGGCAAACGCCTTATCGGCTGGGACGAAATTCTGGAAGGAGGGCTGGCGCCGGAAGCTACGGTGATGTCGTGGCGCGGTTTTGAGGGCGGTATCGAATCGGCCAGGCAGGGGCACGATGTCGTCATGTCGCCCACATCGCATTGTTATTTCGACTACTATCAGGCCAATCCCGACTTTGAGCCCGAAGCCATAGGCGGTTTTACCACGCTTAAAAAAGTTTATTCTTTTGAGCCCACTCCGCCTGTTTTGAACGCGGATGAGGCCAAACATATCCTTGGCGGGCAGGGTAACGTGTGGACGGAATTTATCGCCACGCCCGAACATGCAGAGTACATGAGTGTGCCGCGTATGACGGCTCTTGCCGAAGTGCTCTGGACACCAAAGGAAAAACGCAACTGGCCGGATTTCAGAAAACGGCTCGAAGAACAATTCAAGCGTTTCGATGCCATGGGTGTCAACTATTCGAAGGGTTCTTTTGCTGTTGAGTTCATCACTGAATACGACAAAGCGAACAACCGGTTCATTGTGAAAATGGAAACCGAGCAACTGAATCCCGTCATTCATTACACCCTTGACGGAACGGTTCCGGATACCACTTCGCCGGTATATGACCAGCCGCTTGAAATTGATACCACAAGCACCATCAGAGCAGCCATTTTTGTGGATGGTAAGATGAAAGAGACCTTTTCGGAACGGACCATCGTGTTTCACAAAGCGCTTGGTGCTGCCGTCAAATACAAAAACAAACCCGATTTCAGGTATCCGGGTCAGGGAGAAATCACGTTGATTGACGGCCTGAAAGGAAGTAAAAACCATCGTGACGGTTATTGGCAGGGCTTTGAAGGCGACGATCTGGATGTGGTTGTTGATCTCGGCAAAGTTGAGGAGATTCACCGGGTTTCGGCAACTTTCTATCAGCGGCAAAAAAGTTGGATTTTCCTGCCGGTGCGTTTTATGGTCAGCTATTCCGAAGACGGAAAGAACTTTAGCAGGATCAAATCAACGGCCAACGATGTTTCACCTAAAAAAGACGGTAATTTCATCAAAGAATTTGCCGTTGATTTTGTCAACGCCAAAGCAAGGTACCTCAAAATAAAAGCGACAAACCTGGGCGTGTGCCCCGAATGGCATCGCGGTGCCGGAGGCAAGGCCTGGTTATTTGTTGATGAAATTGTTGTGGAATAGCGCAAGCGATGTGTTTGATCAACACAGAAAATTTATTTTACCCACGGACTTTTTACAAACTGAAGGTCTTCCATGTCGATGATCTCGTTTTCGGTAACGGGATTTAGTTTCAGTGTTCTGATTTTTTGATAACGGCTTGATAACAATCCGATACCGTTCTCCATATTGGTGTATTCAGGGCGGTCCTGAACAAGGCTCGATGAAGCGCCGTTCACCTTCAAGTAGGTGTCGAATTCCACACCGGCTGCCGACACGATATAATCAACGGTTCCGGCCAAACGGTGGCCTACAAAATCCTTGTCGAGTTTGTGTTCCAGTGTTTGATAAAAACCGTCGCCATTAACATAAATGTTGATCTCTCCGATGCCGTTGTAATTATCGGCATATTGCGTGCCTTGCGACCAGTCGAAGTATTTCGGGATGGTATCGGTTGTGCCGTAGGGCACTTCAAAATAATGGAAACGTATTACTGATTCATAACGAGCAGCGTTTACAGCATTTTTCCAGTAAAACTTTGAAGTATAGCCACGCATGAAAGAGGCTTTGCTGCCCGCCATGGGCTTGAGGATGCTGAAATCTTTGACGATATTGGTTTTTGCCGTGATCTCTTTTCCTGTTAAGGTGTTTGTGATTTTCAGTCTGTATTCGTCATCATCATTGATCAATCCCGAGCCTTTGTAAACCACCATGTAAGGATTGTACCAAAGTCCCGTATCTTTGTCTGAAATGGTCGTCGTGTCAAACGTAATAGTCTGTTGCAAAGTGTTGTTGTTATCCCACCCTTCGAGAACCACTTCAAGGGCATTTTTGTAACTGGACGAATCTTCGATCTTGACGATCTCCAAAGCATTGCCTCCGAGAAAAGCTTTATTGATGCGTAAATAATGGGTTGTGTCGCGCTGGTCGAGCAAACCGTAAACGATGGTGATCTCTTTCCAGTCGGCTTCAATATCAAAATCGGTTTCGCAGGAAACAAAGGATAAAATGATCGTGAATAAGAAAACGGCGGGTAAGTATTTTTTCATTATCAATGTTTAGTTTTGTTTGAGTAAAAAGAATTTCCGGTTCGATTATTTAGTATTTCTGATAAATCATTAGTAAATTTGCACATTTTAACTTGGGACATAACGGCAATCGGAATAAATTATTTTAGCCGTTAAAACAAAAGCATTTTGAAGACCTTTGCGGTTTTTATGAATACCGAAAGATGAGCACGAAATTTAAAGTAACCTACCAATGACAAATCCGGAAAATACTCCTTACAGGAAAATTACGACGCATGTTTTGCAGGAGATGAAACTGCGGTCGCAAAAAATAGCCATGCTTACCGCCTACGATTACTCCATGGCGCTATTACTCGACAATGCGGGGATAGATGTGATCCTTGTGGGTGATTCGGCCTCCAATGTCATGGCCGGATACAAAACCACGCTTCCCATCACATTGGATCAGATGATTTATCATGCTTCATCGGTGATGCGTGCCGTGAACCGCGCGCTTGTAGTGGTTGACCTTCCGTTCGGGACCTATCAGGGCAATTCCAAGGAGGCTCTTAATTCGGCCATCCGCATCATGAAGGAGTCGGGTGCCAATGCCATCAAGATTGAGGGAGGACGCGAGGTCGTCGAATCGGTTGACCGCATCCTTTCGGCCGGGATCCCGGTGATGGGACACCTCGGGCTGACACCGCAATCCATTCATAAATTCGGAACGTATGTGGTGAGGGCAACCGAAGAATCGGAGGCGCAAAAGCTGATCGAAGATGCCCACCTGCTGGAAGAATCCGGCTGTTTCAGCGTTGTTCTTGAAAAGATTCCCGCCAGACTTGCCGGTCGGGTGACCAGCGAGATCAAGATCCCGACCATCGGTATCGGCGCAGGCCGCGATGTGGATGGCCAGGTGCTCGTACTCCACGATATGCTGGGCATTACACAAAAATTCTCTCCCCGGTTTTTGCGCAGGTACCACAACTTGAGCGAAGAAATACAAGGATCGGTCAAAGCTTACATTAATGATGTGAAAACCCTGAATTTTCCAAATGAACGGGAGCAATATTGATGAGAAACGAAGTTTTGTACGAAGACAATCATATTATTGCAGTAAATAAACTTCCGGGCGATATTGTTCAGGCCGACAAAGAGAACGACGAGACCTTGCGTGATGTGGTCAGGCAATACCTCAAGGTAAAATACAACAAACCGGGAAATGTCTTTTGCGGCATCGTTCATCGTCTGGATCGTCCAGTCAGCGGAGCCGTCCTTTTTGCCCGAACTACCAAAGCACTCACCAGGCTGAACAATATTTTCAGAAACCGGGAAGTGAAGAAATTCTACTGGGCTGTGGTTGATCAACCGCCGCCCGAGCCCGAAGGGCATTTGGTGCATTACCTTCGCAAAAACGAAACCAGGAACAAAAGTTATGTGGTGGGGGAGGATACTAAGGGTGCATTAAGGGCCGAATTGAAATACAGGCTTATCGGAAACAGCGACCGGTATTATCTCCTCGAAGTGGAGTTGCTTACGGGAAGGCATCACCAGATCAGGGTGCAACTTGCCCATATCGGATGCCGTATCAAAGGTGATCTGAAATACGGCTTTCCCCGTCCCAATCCCGATGCTTCCGTTCATTTGCATGCACGCAGCATACGGTTTATTCATCCCGTAAAAAAAGAATTGATCGCTCTTACAGCACGCCCGCCTGATGATCCCCTGTGGGATTTTTTCACGGAAATGGTAACGAAAGCCGAAACACAATCGTCCGATGCCGATGTTGCAACGCATTAAAAGTTGGTTATTGGTGGCTTTTCTGTTTGTTGTGGCAAATGGACAGGCGCAATATTTCAGCTCGGGGCAGGAACCGGCTTCCGTTAAATGGCAACAGATCAAAACCGGTAATTTCAAGGTGATCTTCCCGGCAGGGTACGACTCCATTGCCAATTATGTCGGCAACCTGATGGAATATGCCCGTATGCTTGACACGATATCTTTGTCGGCCAATCCCGGTAAGATCCCGGTGATCCTTCACAATCAGACTTCCATTTCAAATGCTTATGTTGCCTGGGCACCGAAACGAATGAATTTTTATTCCGTGCCCCCGCAGGATACATACGGACAGGAATGGTTTCAGCAACTGGCACTTCACGAATACCGTCATGTGGTTCAGATGAGCAAACTCAACAAAGGAATGACGAAAGTGTTGTCATGGTTTTTCGGGCAGCAGGCCACGGCGGCGGTTTTCGGTCTCTACTTACCTTTTTGGTTTGTGGAAGGCGATGCCGTGGCTGCCGAAACGGCTTTGAGCCATACGGGCAGGGGGCGAATGCCTTCCTTTTCGATGCCCCTCCGGACGCAACTGCTTGAGAAGGGAAATTACAAATATGATAAAGCGGTTTACGGTTCCTAC
Organism: Bacteroidales bacterium; assembly: GCA_029934065.1. Taxonomy (GTDB): domain Bacteria; phylum Bacteroidota; class Bacteroidia; order Bacteroidales; family 4484-276; genus 4484-276. The sequence continues at coordinate 7,727 of JAOZMX010000078.1, read as the reverse complement.
AAAGATTTTGTTCCCGATCATTATATTTTGGGTTACAACCTGGTGGCTCAGGCACGCAAAGATTTTGGGAGGGAAATATGGAACCGTACCGTGGACAAAGTGGCCAAAAATCCCTGGATGATCGTTCCCTTTTCATCAGGTATTAAAAACAACTCTTCACTTTCTAAAACGGGATTGTACCGCAAAATGATCAGCGAGTTGGATTCGGCATGGAAAGGCCAGGCAGGGAAGATAAATGCCGGCCGGGTGCAAAAAATTTCACCTTTGCCGGGAAAATTTTATACCGACTATCAGCGGCCTTTTATCACTGCAAACGGAAATATTATTGCCGAAAAGAGAACGCTCGACGATTTGCCGCGTTTTGTGGAGATCGACCGCTCGGGCAATGAAAAAATTGTTTTTACACCCGGATTTTATTTCTCCGGCTCCATGACTTATGCCGGCGACAAAATTGCATGGGTCGAACGCAGCTATGATATCAGATGGCACAACCGGAATTATGCCGTCATCAGGGTGCTGGACATGACAACGGGAAAGGTGAAGGTGCTGAAAAAGAAAACACATTGGTTTGCCCCTTCCCTGTCGCATGACGCTGAAAATCTCGTGGCGGTGGAAGTTACCGATGAGAACAAATACAATTTGGTGATTGTTAGTGTTTCTTCGGGTGATGTTCTCGTGAAAATCCCAGTGCCAAACAACTATTTTCCCGTTGCTCCCTCCTGGGCCGGCGGGAATCGTGAAGTCGTTACTGTTCTTGTGGGCGACAAAGGAAAAGCGATCGCCTTGTTTGATGTTGATACGGGGAAAATGAGATACCTCACAGATTTTGGATTTACGGACATCTCCAAACCTGTGATGATAAACGGGAAAGTGCTTTTTGTGGGAGCCTATTCGGGGATTGATAACCTTTACCTGCTGGATACCGTCACCCGTGAGATTTCAAAAGTGTCGTCGGTTCCTTTCGGTGCGACCGATCCGCAGTTTTTTCCCGGTGGCGATTCCGTAGTTTTTGCCGATTATACCTCCGACGGATTTGAAATAGCTGCACTGGAACTTACCGGAAAGGCCATGGTCCCGTTGAAGGATGTGGAAAATACAGACATCCGACTTGACGAAACCATTGCCCGGCAAGACGGGAAAGTGTTCGAGCAGGAGCAAATTCCTCAAATCCGGTACGAAACGGAGAAATATTCAAAGATCGGGAACTTGTTCAATATCCACTCCTGGTCGCCTTTAACCATGACGGCCGGGAACTTTGAGATCAAGCCGGGGATATCGCTTCTTTCACAAAATTTATTGAGTTCATCGTTTGCAACATTCGGCTACGAATGGAATGTGAACGAACGAACCGGAAAGTATTTTCTCAATTACAGCTATCAGGGCTGGTTTCCCGTTTTGGATTTTCAGGTGGATTACGGCGGGCGCAAATCAGCCACCAACGATTCAACCGGACAGCAAATTGACTATTCATGGAAAGAGACCAATTTTTCAACCACCGTCAGGGTTCCGATGAACCTTACCTCCGGAAAGTATTTCCGTTTTTTGCAACCGTCCGTACGATTTTCGTATCAGCAACTGGATATGGATGATGATGCTCCGGTAAGCTTCAGGCAAAGCAATTTCAAAACACTGGATTACAGGATTTACTTTTACAACCTTTTCAAAAAGATACCGCGTGACATGTATTCAAGATGGGGGCAAATACTGGATTTGAATTACCACAGCCAGCCTTTCACATCCGGAAATTCCGGGACAATGGTGGCAGCCGAAACCCGCTTGTTCTTTCCCGGATTGTTCCGCCACCATAGTTTCAGCATCTATGCAGGATATCAGAAGCGATCCGGAAAAAACGGCTGGTATTACAGCACGGATGTCAACTATCCGAGGGGCTTTTCGGAACAGTATTCCGATGAATTGGAAAGTTTTTCGTTTTCCTACAAGTTTCCGGTTTGTTATCCCGATGTCAGTCTGTTTTCACTGGCCTATTTCAAGAGGGTGAAAGCCGCTTTTTTTTATGATTTTGCCTTTGGAACTACCGGTGTTGATATCACACCTTATCAATCGGTGGGCATGGAGCTTTTTACCGACTTGCATATTTTGCGGTTTTTGTTGCCGTTTGATTTGGGCTATCGCTTAAGCTATCTGCCCGATTTCGGCAATTTCAAATCCGAATTTCTGTTTTCGGTAAACATGAATGCTTTTTAAAAATTCAACTGCTGATTTTTTCGGTAAAAGTTTTGAAACCGAGGAACAGGTTGCTGTGTTAAGTGTTTGCCTTTCTGACGTTCAACGTTTGTTCCACCACCCATCCATCTCTCCATCGTTTCGTCACTTCAGTCGCTTCAGTCGCTCCCATCTCCCACTTCTGCCTTCTGCCTTTTTACTTTTTACTTTGAATTTTAGCCTTTAGCCTTTGTAATCAAAAAAGATACCTGCGGATTTATGGGGTTAACACTGATTCCCGTATTTATCAAATTACTCCTTTTTAATATAGACTCATTTTCGGGAAAGGTAATTTTATTTACTTTTATCACCCTAAAAAAAATAAAGCCCATGCGATTTATCATCAAAATCATTCTTTCTTCGTTTTCGGTCTTTGTGGCCGGATGGCTTCTCGAAGGAGTTTACATTAACAATTACGGGACATCCATACTTGTTGCACTTGTTCTTGCCGTTTTGGATTACGTCATCAAACCCATTCTGATTTTTCTCACCATTCCCATCACGGTTTTCACGTTCGGTTTGTTTCTTTTGGTCATCAATGCGCGGATTCCGCTAATGGCCAGCGGTATGATCCCGGGCTTTTACATCGTAAATTTTTGGTGGGCGCTTGCTTTCAGTCTCATCGTCAGCGTACTCAATTATCTGATCAATGTTAAATAACCAATAAAAAAGAATTGCACATGAAACCGCGAATGCTTACGAATCCTGCCGAAATACTTGAGACGGCCGACAAGAGTGAAGTTTGTTACCTCGGAATGACCGATTTGGAAAACAAACCTTATGTTTTACCGTTCAATTTCGGAATACATGAGGGGATGATCTATTTTCATTCGGCAAAAGAAGGACGGAAAATCGACATTCTGAAGAACAATCCTTTTGTGTGTGTTTCGTTCAGTAACAGCCATGTGTTGCGTTGGCAACATGAAAAGGTCGCCTGTAGCTACAGCATGAAATACCGGAGCGTACTGGCGTTCGGCAAAGTGGAATTTATCAACGACTACGACGAGAAGGTGTTGGCCGTCAACATTATCATGCGGAAATACACGGGGAAGGATTTTAGCTACAATGCCCCGGCGATCAACGAAGTTCAGCCCTGGCGTGTTGTGGTCGAAAAATGGGAAGGAAGGGTTTACGGATATTAAGGTGGGAATGCGGCAAGGAAGAAAGGTAATAATGCGGTAAGAAAAGAAGGTAGGAATGCGATAAGGGAAGAAGGTATTAATGTGGCAAGGAAGAAAGGTGGTAATGCGATAAGGAAAGAAGGCGGGAATGCGGTAAGGAAGGAAGGTAGGAATGCGGCAAGGAAAGAAAGAAGGTGGAAATGCGGTAAAAATAGGAGAATGACAAGAGAAAATCAAACATTAAATCATTGCAGCATTGCTCCCTTACAGCATTCTTACATTAAATGGAAAATTGCTTTTTACCTATTAAAACAAACAGAAGAACAAAAAATATAAAAACAAGTAAAATTTCGAATCAACATGAACTTAATCGACGGAAAAAAAATTGCCGAGGAGATCAAAGAAGAGATCAAACGGGAAGTTTCGCACATCATCGACAAAGAAAACGGTGCTCCGCACCTTGCCGCGATTCTGGTAGGTGACGACCCCGCCAGTCAAACCTATGTTTCGCACAAGGAAAGCGACTGCAAAAAAGCCGGGATCATTTCTTCGGTTTATCGCTTAAGCAAAGACATCAGTGAAAAAGAATTGTTGGAAACCATTGAGTTTATCAACAACGACGACGAAATACACGGATTGATCGTTCAACTGCCGTTGCCGGATCATATTGATGTGGATAAAGTCATCGCTTCCATTGATCCCGAAAAAGATGTGGATGGTTTTCATCCGGTGAACATCGGCAAAATGTTGCTGGGTTATCCTTCCTACCTGCCTGCCACACCGGCGGGTATTGTTGAGCTGCTCGACAGATACGATATCGAAACCGAAGGAAAGCACTGCGTTGTACTGGGACGGAGCAACATTGTGGGTACACCGGTCAGTGTTTTGCTTTCGCGCAAGACCTCTCCGGGTAATTGCACGGTTACGCTCTGCCACTCCAAAACCGAAAACATTAAAGAGATTTCGCGTCAGGCGGATATTCTCATCGCAGCCATCGGCAGGCCCGAATTTGTTACGGAAGACATGGTGAAAAAAGATGCCGTGGTGATTGATGTCGGTATCCATCGTGTGCCTTCCGACAAAACCAAATCCGGATTTAAACTCATTGGTGATGTCAAGTTTGAGGAGGTTGCCAAAAAATGCAGTTACATCACCCCGGTACCGGGCGGTGTAGGCCCCATGACGCGTGTTGCCCTATTGCAAAACACGCTCAAAGCTTATAAAAACAAACATCGTGGTCAGACCCAAAACAAATAATCCCGAACAGGACCGGCTGCTGGACGAAGGCAGGATGCTGCCGCTGATGGAGGAGTTTTATTCCATTCAGGGCGAGGGCTTCAATACCGGTGAGGCGGCTTACTTTATTCGCATTGGCGGATGCGATGTGGGCTGCCGCTGGTGCGATATTAAAGAATCGTGGAATCCCGATTTGCATCCCTTGACCGAGACCGATCGGATAGTTGAAAATGTAGCGGAAAACCCTTCGGGAACCGTTGTGGTCACCGGCGGCGAGCCGTTGATGTACAACATGGATTATTTATGTTCGAAACTCAAGGAAAAAGGCATCAAAACTTATCTGGAAACCTCCGGGGCTTATCCCCTGACCGGAAAATGGGATTGGATATGCCTGTCGCCGAAACAAAACAACAAACCGGTTGGAAATATTACAAAACTTGCCGACGAACTCAAAGTCATCATTTATCACGAAAAGGACCTTGACTGGGCGGAAAAGATGGCTGCTGCGGTGCACGACAAATGCTTGCTTTACCTTCAGCCCGAATGGAGCCGCTCCAAATTGATGACGCCCGTTATCATTGATTACGTGTTAAAAAATCCCAAATGGAAAATTTCGCTGCAAACACATAAGTTTATGAATATTCCCTAATGATTATTAGTGGTATAGGAAATAGAATGAAATTTGCAATTTTGATTAAATCTAATCTAAATTATTGGATTGCATTATCAGTAATTATTGTTTTTTCTTTACTGAATCCGATGCGGTTGTTTCCCCAACAATTTTCAACGAACTCAAGACGTGCCATTAAATTTTATGATGAAGCGAAAAGAAATTTCAACCTGTTGGAATATGCTGATGCTAAAATTGCCCTGAAAAGAGCTGTGTCCGTTGATTCCGGATTTTTGGAAGCCTGGATGCTGTTGGGTGATGTTTACAGATCGGAGAATAAATTCGCCGATGCCCGGAAAGCATACGATCATGTACTTTTACAGGACAGTGTTAAATACCCCGAAGCCTATTATTTCAGGGGCTTATCGGCTTTTAAACTGACGGAGTATGAAAAAGCGCTGAAAGATTTCACTTCGTTTTTAAGGTATCGGGAAGAAGGCGGCAGGGCTGACGAAGCAAGGTTTTTGCAGGCATGCAGCCGGTTTTCGATTGACGCCGTGAAAAATCCCGTTCCTTTTGAGCCGGTCAATTTGGGCAAAGGGGTTAATACCCGCAATGATGAATACATCAATTCGGTTCGGGCCGACGAGTTGCAGCTCTATTTTACCCGAAGACAATTTAAAGATTCAACCGCAATAGCGGGAGAGGATTTTTACCTTTCCACGCGGCGGACGAAAAGCGAAGTATGGGGCAGGGCGGTCAAGCTGCCTCCCCCGATCAACACACAGGAAGATGAAGGCGCATTGTTCATTACTTCTGACGGCCGTTTCCTGCTTTTTGCCGGATGCAACAGACCCGGCGGTTTAGGCAGTTGCGATATTTATGCTGCAAAAATCATTTCACAAAAGATCCTTGAGCCGGTCAATTTAGGCCCTCCGGTAAACACAGGTGCCTGGGAAACTCAACCCTCGCTCGCTTCCGACGGCCGCACCCTTTATTTTGTAAGTACCCGGCCCGGCGGGTGGGGCGAGTCGGATATCTGGAAAAGTTATTTGCAGGATGACGGACACTGGAGTACGCCCGAAAATCTTGGCGAAACCATCAATACCGAAGGTTCCGAAATGGCGCCGTTTATTCATCCCGACGGGCAAACCCTCTATTTTTCATCCGACCGGCACCCGGGGCTTGGGGGAATGGATCTTTTCGTTTCTCGTTTAGACTCCTCTGGAAAATGGTCGGAACCTGAAAATTTAGGTTTCCCGGTAAATACCTCCTCCGACGAGATCAATATCCTGGTGAATGCCTGGGGCGACAAAGGATACATCTCTTCCAACCAACAAGCCGGCGAAGGAGGCTACGATATTTTTGAATTCAAATTGTACGATGTCGTCAAGCCCGTGCCATCAACATATATGAAGGGTGTTGTCAGGGATAGTGTTACCAAACGCTCGTTGGAGGCTTATTTTAGTTTGAAAGACCTTTCTACGGGAAAAGAAATTGTCCGTTCGTTCTCCGACCCTTCCACCGGTGAGTTTTTGGTTTGTATTCCCGCCAACCGCGAATATGCTCTGAGCGTTTCGGCGGATGGCTATTTGTTTTATTCCGAAAATATCGCCCTCAAGGGCCGGCCGGGAATCGTAAAGCCACATCATGTTGAAATCGGTTTGATTCCATTGCGAAAGGGTGAGGCAATAACGCTCAACAATATTTTTTTCAAAACCGACAGTTCTCAACTTCAGCCTTCGTCCTATGTTGAATTGAACCAACTGGTTGATTTTTTGAATTCGAATCCCGGCATCAAGGTGGAGATTAGAGGGCATACCGATAACACCGGTGAGGAACAATACAACCTGATGCTCTCAACCCGGCGTGCAAAAGCAGTTTATGATTTTTTAGTCGGCCACGGCATAGACTCCAGACGGTTGCAATACAAAGGTTTCGGGGCTGCAGTGCCTCTTGCCGGAAACAATACCGAAACCGGCAGGGCCAAAAACAGAAGAACGGAAATATTTATTCTCGAAAACAAATAGAATTTACGTTTTTTCAGTACAAGCCTGAAAAAAGCCACTTTGTGGGAAGGTATTGATGTGTGAATTATCTCTTTTTTAATTCAATTTTTCCGAATGAGAAATTTTTTGAAGAATATCCATGTTCAGATGATCGAATAAATGGACGCTTGGATAGATAAGGTTTCCTTTCTCGTTTTGTCAAGATTATTGCTGATTCAAAAGATTGCCGGTTGTGTCAGGGCTATTAACGGTTTAGAAAAAATTCTGATAGCATGAAGGCCGCATTCGATGGTTTTGCTTACAACGCATTCCGAAGCATCATGTGCGGCGGGCGTTCGCCGTAATATTTGCAAGAGGTGTTTGTTTTTGCTGATGTTACAAGAAAAGAAGACGGTTCGCCTTTGCTGAAGCTACGGCGAACGGAGTAAGCAATCCGGAAGTTTCCGGCACGACCTGGCTTTGCATTATTCAAATTGCCCTGAAGCCGGAACGGCTTGGATTGCGTGAGATGCAAGGAATAAGCGTTGT
>JAOZMX010000254.1:2219-4161 GCA_029934065.1 Bacteroidales bacterium | reverse complement strand
GCTTCCTGTTTTTCCAATCGCCCTGGTGGTAAACGTAACTGACGATCAACGGCAGAACGGAAGTGGCTTCGGCATAAACCATTTGTTCGAACACCGTATCCACTTTCCCCCATGAAGCCGCTTCCCTGAGTGTGGAGCTGGAACATGCCCCGTCTCTGACATCAGCAACGGTAATTTGTACGGCATATTTATGCAACGGTACCTCTTTCCCGAGAATTTCGGCACAAACCACCGTATCCTGTGCAAAGTTTTTTGGCACGCCGCCGCCGATCATAAACAGGCCGGTCGTCCCCGCTTCGATCTTAATCTTAGTCAGCTCCAGAAAATCTTTTACCGAATCGATGGACACGTGTTTATCGGGGTTTTCCCACTGATGTTTCACCAGTCCGAAACCGGCGCTGCTATCCGAGAAGGCCGGGCAAAAGACGGGCACATCATGCTCGAAGGCCGCCTGCACCAGCGAATCTTTTTTTACCGAATGTCGGGCGAGATACCGGCCCATTTCGCGGATAAACTCACGTGAGGAATAGGGACGCGGCTCAAGGTTGCCGGCAATTTTCAGTACCGTATTGTCGCAGGCCTGCAATTCCTCTTCGTCGATAAAAGTATCATAAATCCTGTCGATGTAAAGCGAACGAAGCTGCTTGTCGTCAACCCACGGCGAGCCTTTGTAGTGTTTGAAACCGAGCGCTTCAAAAAAGTCCATGTCCACAATGGAGGCACCCGTTGCCACCACGGCATCCACCATATTGTTTTTGATCATGTCAACATAAACCTGCATGCAGCCGCCGGCACTTGTGCTGCCCGCAAGGGTAAGCCAGACGGAGCATTCCTTGTCGGTGATCATCCGCTGCAAGATATCGGCGGCGGAAGCCGTGTCGCGGGAAGTGAACGACATATTGCGCATGGAGTTGATGATGAGGGTGGCATCAAACGATTTGATATCAATGTGTTCGACGGTCTCCTTCAAAAAAGCTTTTTTATCCATAGCAAAAATTTTAACTGATTTTCAAAGTTGCAAAATAAAGCTTTTTTTGAAAAAATGACGGGGTTAAACATCATCCTCAGTAACGCTAAAATATTTTGTGTACATTTGAAAAATGAATTGAACAGGAAACCTTATTCACTTAACTGAAAATCACACGGCATCCGATCTTAACATTAAACCTGTGCCGTGATTTTCGAAAAATCGAGCACACATGAAAAATTTTCCAAAAGCACTTTTACTGTTTGCCGTTTTAATGATGGTCATCATTTGGGCATGCAACAAAAATGATGATGAACCTCAGGAACAAACCTGCAAGGTTGCAATGCTTGCCGAAGGCAATACCTTCGACGACATGAGCTTTCTACAAAGTTGTAAAGAGGGAATGGAAAGAGCCCGGAATGAATTTAACCTGCAAGTTGAGTACAACATTGATACTTTAACGAACAATTATCAGGAAAGAATTGATGCATACGGCGCCCGGGATTTCGACCTTATCATTGCCATCGGATACATGTGGAATGAAGCGGTAATCAACGGAGCCAAAAATTACCCGCAGTCAAAATTTGTTATTGTCGATACGGAATTGGACGAAGCGCAGGATAACGCCGTAAGTATTTTGTTTGATGTTGATGAAGCTTCGTATCCGCTTGGGTTTTTATCGGCATGGTGGGCCGACACTCACGACGGCAGCAACCCGAAAGTCGGGTATGTGGGCGCATTGCCGATCCCGCAGATCAGGCAGTTTATCGAACCCTTTAACAATGGGATTTTGCGTTACAATCAGCAATTCGAAAAAAACGTGGACACCCTTGGATGTTACGCCGGTGTATTTTTTGATCAGGAGTTGGGAAAACATCTTGCCGACAGTCTGATCACCATCGGAGCGGATGTGATATTCGGCGTGGGCAGCGAAACGGGAAACGGTTCGTTGCTCGGAGCAAAAGAGAACGGAAA
>JAOZMX010000254.1:0-2119 GCA_029934065.1 Bacteroidales bacterium | reverse complement strand
GGATGGTAAGCTATTTCGGGACAAACAGCCAAACAACAAAGATCAACTCATGCTGCCACCATCAATTCACCAACCGGTCGTTCGTTTTTTGAGCAACAGGAAAGGAGCACCTGTTGAAATTTTATCGGAAAACCCTTTGTCGGGCGGTTCCATCAACAAGGCTTTTCATTTAATAACCAATAGCGGAGATTATTTCCTGAAATACAACAGTGCGTCGAAATTTCCGCAAATGTTCGAAAAGGAAGCGCGGGGCCTGACATTGCTCCGTTCGGCCAATGCCGTTGATATTCCCGAAGTGTTGCATTACGGCGAAGCCGGGGATGATGCATTCCTTTTACTGGAATTTGTCGAAAGCGGCACTGAAACAAAGGATTTCTGGGAGGATTTCGGCAAAAGCCTTGCCTTTTTGCATCAGCACCATGCCGGCCGGTTCGGCCTCGATCACGACAATTACATGGGCTCACTTTACCAGCACAACAATTATCACGATGACTGGACGGGATTTTTTATTGAGGAACGGCTCCAACGGCAGATCAAGCCGGCACGTGAAAGAGGAGCCCTCACCCGGAGTGATGTTTCGGCATTCGAACGGTTGTACCGGCGTTTGGACGAGATGATCCCCGAAACGTTACCGTCGCTGGTACACGGCGATCTGTGGAGCGGCAATTTCATGGTCAACAGCCATGGCAAAGCCTGTCTGATCGATCCGGCGGTTTATTACGGCCATCCCGAAACGGATATTGCCATGTCAACGCTTTTCGGAAGATTCGACGAGAGGTTCTATGATGCTTACACCCAACACCATGCGTTGGAAAAGGGCTGGCAGGAACGGCTGGATATTTTCAACCTCTACCCGTTGATGGTTCATGTCAACCTGTTCGGACAGGGTTACCTGCCGCCCGTACGTGAGGTCATCAACAGGTTTTAAGCTTGCCGGACAATATATAAGCGGGAACAATGGAAAACATTTTAAGCAGGGTTCGATCAATCGAACCATCAAAGAACTGAAACTTAATAGCTTTTTCGGAATAATTCGTATTTTCTAAAAACTCTGATTTTACGATCTTCCGAAAAGGTATAATCCAAACTTCTATATTTTAAATCAATTTCTTAAAGAGCATCACCCAATCTCCCCAAAACCGCCACGGCATTCATATCAAATTTTGAAAAGGCGAACCACTTTTTGCCCAAGTCTTTCAAACTTGCTCCGAAGTGATAGATTTCTTTTTTATCAATAATCAAAAAACGGTCGTGCGAGCGGGAAAACTGTTTTACTGTTATAGGTTTATATTGGGCATTATATTTCCCCAAATCGAGTTTCAGTTGTTTGGTAATTTTTTTAGTGTAGATCACTACATCAATCTTCTGGTTTTTGCTGAACAGCGTCAGAACAGATTCATCAATATAGTTATCAACGAGGGTTATGGATTTTTTGGCCTTTTTAATCAGCCCGGCAACAAATTCATATGCGTCAAATATTTGACCGTCGTAATAAATACCCTGGTTGGGTGGGAGATTTGCCTTAATTTGCAGATCAATGCTTTCAACTTTCTTTGATAACTCGGCAACATTGTCTTCAATGCGGTTCATTCTGTTATTCAATGCATAGCCCTTTAACAGATAATCTTTTAAAATTTTGTTTGCCCAAATACGGAATTGTGTGCCCTGCCTGGATTTCACTCTGTAACCCACAGAAATAATAACATCGAGATTGTAGTATTCAATTTGGCGCTGAACAGACCTTCCGCTTTCATTTTGAACTGTCGCAAATTTTGCGACAGTTGCTGTTTTACTTAACTCTCCTTCCGAAAACACATTATTAATATGCTTCCCGATTGTCTTAACATCTCTGCCGAATAAAGTAGCTATTTGATGACGGTTCAGCCAAACAGTTTCGTCCTCAATTCTCACATCAATGCGAACTGGAATATCTTCGGGCTGATATATTACTATTTCGTTTTTCATTGTTCTAAATCATTCCTTCAATGATCTTCCTAACCTTTGATGATTTCCTGTTTCCTTTTATTGCCTTGCCAGTAACAACAAAAATAAACATTTTTTCAATCTTAAAAAAATCTATCCATCAAGAAGCCAAAACACCTTACCCTCTTCTTCCCTT
>JAOZMX010000253.1 GCA_029934065.1 Bacteroidales bacterium | reverse complement strand
CTTATGATTCATCAGCAATGCAACACCCCAAAAAAAACATTTTCCTTTGCGCCTTTGCGCCTTTGCGAGAGAACAACAGGTTTGCATTCCCTTTTAACTATCCAGATTGAACCAGTCTTTCACCAGAACGGTTTTGTCTTCGGGTTCTTTGTAATGTCTGAATTCGTTGGTATGGCGGTTGTAAATATAATCCTTGCCCCATGTATGATGATTTTTTTGCACTTGCCGGATGGCATCAATGATAAAATAAAGCTCATCATCGGTCATGGTAGGATGCAGCGAAAGCCTCACCCAGCCCGGCTTTTTCGACAGGTCGCCCTGATTGATCAGTTCGGTAATTTCTTTTGACTGGTTATAACTGACATTAAGCAAAAAATGCCCGTAAGTACCTGCACATGCACACCCTCCTCGTACCTGAATACCGAATTTGTCATTCAGCAGCTTGACGACAAGGTTGAAATGTACATCGTCGAGGTAAAACGAAATGACGCCGAGTCTGTCGCGGATATTGTCAGCCAGGATATGGATTCCCGGTATCTTCGGCATTTCTTCGAATGCAATTTTCACGAGTTCTTTTTCACGGCGTTCAATTTGCTCCACCCCCATTTGTTCTTTGAGCTCAATGGCAAGTGCCGCTTTGATTGCCTGAAGGAATCCGGGTGTTCCGCCGTCTTCACGAAGTTCGATATCATCAATGTATTTGAATTCATTCCACGGATTGGTCCAGTCCACCGTACCTCCACCCGGGTTATCAGGTGTCTTATTATGGTAGATGGATGAATTAAAGATCAGCACGCCGGGTGTTCCGGGACCGCCCAGGAACTTATGGGGCGAAAACATGATTGCATCCAGGGCTTCCATGGGATCGTCGGGATGCATGTTCATATCGGAATAAGGTGCCGATGCGGCAAAATCCACAAAGCACAACCCGCCGTTCTCATGCATGATCCTTGCCAATTGTTGATATGGCGTTGAAACACCCGTAACATTGGAGCAGGCAGTAAATGAGCCGATCTTCATTTTCCGGTGTTTGTATTTTTCTATTTCGCGCCGCAAAACATCGGGATCAACCAGCAAATCCTTGTCATGATCCAGTAATACCACATCGGCGATGGTTTCGAGCCACGAAGTGTGATTGGAATGATGCTCCATGTGGGTAATAAAAACCACCGGTTTCTCCTCTTCGGGAAGACACTCGGCCACATCCAGCTTGTGCATCGCCTTAAAACCCAGTATCCGCTGAAATTTGTTGACCACGGTGGTCATCCCCGATCCGGCAGTGATGATCACATCGTCGGGGCCGGCATTCACATGGTCTTTAATTTTCTGATGTGCCAGGTGGTAGGCTTTGGTCATCAGCGTTCCCGTTTCGCTTGTTTCGGTATGGGTATTGCCCACAAAAGGCCCGAAGGTGTATGAGACCTTCTCCTCGATGGGTGCATAAAGTCTTCCGCTGGCAATCCAGTCGGCATAAAGAATTTTCTTCACCCCGAACGGCGAAACAAAGGTCTGGTCGATACCAACGATGTTTTTTCTGAACTTCTCAAAATAGTCGTGCATAGTTTTACAGAATTTATAGTATTACAGAAACCCGAAAAAATTTCGAAAAGGCAAAGAAAAAAAGATCACCTGCCCGTAGCCATTAGTCCTTTTGGATTTTGATCAACTCGGAAGAGGAAACCAATTTTCCTTTTTTATCGTATTGTTCCGATTTAACTACTCCTATATTATCTGCTATCCAGCTTGTTTCGGATGTTCTGATCCGCATGATCGTTTTCATCTCCACATCCTGCGAAATTTTGTAACACTCGAAAGTACCTGCAGGTGTTGTGATGGATTCTTTCGGGCCTACTTTCCTGTTCAAAATGTGCACCGTCATCGTGATCATCGGCATCCCGCCTGAAAGCACCTTTGCCGTGATGATACCGTCGGGCAGTTGTTCACCCTCCTTCAGCTCCGACGGAAAATACAGTTCATCCCCGTCAACGACCACTTCCATCTGGGGATTCTCCTCGTATTGATCCAGCCCCATGCTTTCAAAATAGTTGTTCATCCCCACATAAAACTTCCCGTCCTCACACTTCACCTGCATGGTATGCGTGGTGGTGTTTTCCTTTTTTTTGTCGCTGGCGCTTTGTTCAAATATGATGATCTGCGCACCGTTTTCTTCCTTTTTATCAATAATTTTTTGCGATGTGTAGCCGGTAACCTTTCCCTTTTTATCGTAATTGGCCATTTCGAGCAAAGTACCTTTTTCGGTGGGGAAATAAAATTTGCAATCCTGCGCAGGCAGGTTCACCGAAAAGAGAAGGCCCAGCAACATCACGGGCAAAATATAGAAATATCGTGAAATTTTCATTTGATCTCGTTTATTGATTCATTTCATTTTTCAAAATTCAAAAAATATCGTATTCCTTTACTGGAATGGAGTAAGCACAGACTTTCCAAATAAAGAAATTATTTTTTGATGTATTTAAAATCCTTGCCCGGATAGTATGCTGCCGAGCCCAGTTGTTCTTCTATACGCAGGAGTTGATTGTATTTGGCGATCCTTTCGCTGCGCGATGCCGAGCCGGTTTTGATCATCCCCGTATTGAGTGCCACGGCAAGGTCGGCAATGGTGGTATCTTCGGTTTCGCCCGACCGGTGACTGATCACACAGGTATAAGCATTGCGATAGGCAAGATTTACCGCTTCGATGGTTTCGGTCAAGGTTCCGATTTGATTGACCTTGATAAGGATCGAGTTGGCCACTCCCATGTCAATACCTTTTTGCAGACGTCCTGTGTTGGTAACAAAAATATCGTCACCCACCAATTGAATCTTATCACCCATTTTTTCGGTCATCAGTTTCCAGCCGTCCCAGTCGTCTTCGGCCATTCCGTCTTCAATGGAGATGATGGGATATTTTTTCATCCAGTCATTCCAGTAATCCACCATCGCAGCCGGTGTAATTTTCTCGCCGGTTGACCATTTGAGATGATAAACATTTTCTTCGGGAATATAAAATTCGGATGCTGCGGGATCGAGAGCCAGATAAATATCTTCTCCGGGTTTATAGCCTGCTTTTTCAATGGCATGGAGGATCAGAGTGATCGCTTCTTCATTGGATTTCAGATTGGGAGCAAAACCACCCTCATCGCCGACATTGGTTGAATAATTTTTATCTTTCAGCACGGCTTTCAGGTGATGAAACACCTCCGAGCCCATGCGCAAAGCCTCTGCAAAAGTGGGTGCTCCCACCGGCATGATCAGAAATTCCTGAAAATCGATCTTGTTGTCGGCATGTGAGCCTCCGTTCAGGATATTCATTTGTGGGATCGGCAATGTGTTAGCCCCCACTCCACCGATGTATCGGTAAAGCATCTGGCCCGTTTCGATGGCTGCTGCATGTGCCACTGCCAGCGACACACCGAGAATGGCATTGGCACCCAAATTTGCTTTATTGGGTGTCCCGTCAATCTCAATCATTTTTTTGTCGATCTCAACCTGATCGAGGATATAATATCCGTTCAATTCTTCGTGAAGAATGTTATTGACATTGTGAATGGCTTTAATCACTCCTTTTCCGAGGAAACGTTCCTTTTCGCCGTCGCGCAATTCAACCGCTTCGTGAATCCCTGTTGATGCTCCCGAGGGAACGTCTGCACGGCCAACGATACCGCTATCGGTCATTACTTCTACTTCCACCGTGGGGTTCCCGCGGGAATCCAATATCTGACGTGCATGAATACTTGCTATTGAGCTCATTTTGAATAAATTTTTGATGAACAATTTTTGAAATACAAAAAAAGGATAAAACATCGTAATATTTCATCCTTTTTTATTTATTTAACTATTTACCGAAACACCGGGCATCCCGATTTTTTCTCATCTTCAACATCTTCTAATCAAGTTTTTTCAATTCTTACTCTCCTGATTTTTCTTCTTTCTTCTCGTCGTCGGTTTTCTGTGCTTTCGGTTCTTCGTCTTTAGATTCTTCAGCTTTCGGCTCTTCAGCCTTAGCTTCTTCGGCTTTCGGCTCTTCTGCCTTAGGCTCTTCCGCTTTGGGTTCTTCCGCTTTGGGTTCCTCAGCCTTGGGTTCCTCAGCCTTGGGTTCCTCAGCCTTGGGTTCTTCGGCTACAGGTTGTTCCTCCGCTTCAGTTTTGACTTCGGATGTTTCCT
>JAOZMX010000252.1 GCA_029934065.1 Bacteroidales bacterium | reverse complement strand
TTTTCAGAATAACGGGTTTCTCCGCTGACAGTACGCTCATGGGATCTGCCGTTTCAAAACAGGTTATCATCCACAATCATTAACCGATGACACCAGAAGATACAGAAAGAATGCGTATTACGGATTTGTTGAAAACCAAATCGAAAATAACCATTGGCAGGGACAAAGCATGTGATGTGGTACTGATTTCGGATTTTGCTTCAAGGGTGCATGCATTTATCGAAAAAGACGACCGGGGGAATTATTACATCACCGACAATGCCTCAACAAACGGCACGTATGTCAACAAGAAGCTGATCACAGGCAGGCATCTCATCAGCCCGACAGATAAAATACAAATCGGCCGGGTGGAGTTCACCCTGTTAGACAATGAAAAACCGGCAAGCTCAAAGGTCTTGTTATCCGTAAAAAACAACAGGAAACTGATCGAATTGCTCTCGCAAAAAGTTTCCGTAACGATCGGCCGCAGTCCCGAAGCCGACATCATAATCAAAGACAACATCGTTTCGCGCAAACACGCCCGTGTTTTCAAATCAGGCAACAAATATTACATCGAAGACCTGAACTCCACAAACGGTGTTTTTGTGAACGGCAAAAAGGTCAAAGGAAAAACAGTCATTTCATTCCATGATGAAATCCGTATCGGTTTCCACCTGTTTAAACTCAATGCCGACCTGAATGAGGATGTGCTTGAGAAAAACAGATTGACAGCCATAAGAGCCGAAAGCATCACCAAAAAATACGATCATGATTTTGTCGGGCTTCACCCCATGTCTTTTACCATTCCGGCAAGGTGTTTTGTCGCCATCATGGGTCCTTCGGGCTGTGGCAAAACCACTTTAATGAACATCCTGAACGGCGCCAATCCGGCAACAAGCGGCAAGGTCTACATCCACGGCCTGGAACTGTCGCACAACTTCGAGCTGCTCAAACAAAAGATCGGTTATGTGCCCCAGGATGATATTGTGCATAAGGAACTGACCGTAAACCAGTCTTTGTTTTACGCGGCAAAATTAAAGATGAACAAGGACACCAAAAATGAAGAAATATGGGAAAGAATTGATGAGGTGTGTAAAAACCTGAACATTGATGAAAAGGAAATCAGGGAAAACAAGGTGAAAAACCTGTCGGGAGGCCAGCGAAAACGGGTGTCCATCGCTGTGGAACTGCTGAACAACCCTTCGATACTATTTCTTGACGAGCCCACCTCCCCCCTCGACCCGGAAACCATTGACGGTTTCCTGAAAAGCATCAAAGAGTTAACCGTGCTGGAGAATACCACAGTCATCATGGTTACCCACAAACCGACCGACATTCCCTATACCGACAGGATCATCTTCCTGGCAAAAAGGGGCTATCCGGCCTATTACGGCAACGAGAAAAACATCTATACTTATTTCGGGTTAAGCGATGAAAACATAATAGACGTTTATTCCGCGTTAAGCCGGGAGAGCAAGCTCGAAGAATGGTACAAAAAATGGCAGGAAGCTCATCAGCCCGTTGAAGTAAAGGAAGATCCGTCAACGGTAAAGACCAGGAGCCGTTACTCCCTGATACGTCAATACTTCTGGCTCACGGGCCGGTATGCGCGCATCAAGCTGAACGACAAGGCGAATATGCTGATCTTAATGGCACAGCCGCTGATCATCCCCCTTGCTTTGATCTATATCTTTTCGGAACTGCGCATCGGCGTTCTGTTTTTAATGGCTGTGTCTGCAATCTGGTTCGGCATCAGCAATGCAGCCAAAGAGATTGTGGAGGAAATGCCCATTTATACGAGGGAGCGGATGTTTAACCTGAACATTATTTCCTATTTGTTCTCCAAAATAACGATCCTTTCACTGATCGCTCTGATTCAGATCATCCTGTTCGTGCTGATCCTGAAATTCAGGTTTACAGGGGACGAAATTAAGCTGGTAAACATTCCGCATATGATCGTTTTCATGTTTTACCTTGCTTTTTCGGCCACTCTGCTGGGATTGCTTCTTTCGGTACTTTTCAGAAATTCACAACAGGTCATGTCGGTCATCCCGATCATTCTGATCCCGCAAATCATTTTTGCAGGGGTGATTGCGAACATTGACACAAAAGATAAGGAATTGTTGAGCTATATTATGTTAAGCCGCTGGGGTACGGAAGGCATTGCAAGGATTCAGAATGATTATCCTGCTTACGAAACCGCAGCGTATGCTCCCGACGACGCTTTTCTTATCAACATGTATGGCATGTATCAGAAAATTAAAATCGAATCCGTTTGTCAGGATACGTCCAACAGGGAAAAACCCTTTTGTAAAACGGATATAAAAAGCGTTTATGAAAAAGTCCCGTTAATCCATGCCAGCAGGGATACGATGATCGTGCGGGGAGAAGAAAAGCCGGTGCCTTTGACCTGGCAGAAAGGTTACCGGACCATCAAAGCAAACCCCTTAAAAATACTCGGCTTTTATGAAAACCCGGAATTGTTCAATATCTTTAACAGTCTGAAAAAGAACATTCTTGCTATTACAATACTGAATATCCTGACATTCGTTTTATTATATATTTTTCTGAAGAAAAAAGACAAAATCTGATACCGTTATGAAAAAATGCCCGAACGGACATTATTATGCCGATGAACTGGACCATTGCCCGTATTGCCCGGATGGTGAACATGAGGACAACATGGATGAGACCATCCTGCTTCCCCCCGACAAAACCATGATCATGGAAGACGACGGGAACGAGGATGAAATCATTGCACCGGACAGCACTTCGGGTGATGCGGAAAAAACAATGGTTGATGCACCCGGCGAGAAAAGAGCAGCAGAAACCGTCGAAAAACGAAAACTTGTGGGCTGGGTGGTGTCGTACACCCTGGACGAAAAGGGCCGCGACTTCAGACTGTTCGAAGGCAAAAATGTGATGGGTACAGACGCTGATTGCGAGGTCATCGTTCCGGATGACGGACCGGTGTCCGGAAAATATGCAAGCATCATGTTCGAAGACGGCGTATTCAGGATAAAAAACGAATCTCCCCGTCAGGAAACATCGGTCAATGAGAAAGCAATCGGAACCAAACCAACGGTTTTAAATGACGGGGATTTGATAAAAACGGGAGAAACCGTATTCCGGTTCAGGACAGCACTTTAAAATATGGTCGGCAAGCAAATACTCAATTACCGCATCACCCGCCTTATCGGCAAAGGCGGCATGTCGCATGTTTACGAAGCGGAACACATCCGCCTGGGCCACAAAGTAGCCGTGAAAGTACTTAATGAAGAACATGCCGGCAACCCTAACATCCGTGAACGCTTTATCAACGAAGCCCGGATCATGGCCGGATTTGACCATCCCCATATCGCCAAAGTCATTGACCTTGATGAAAATGCAAAGGAACCGGCCATCGTGATGGAACTTGTCAAAGGGAAAACACTGGCCGAATACATGAAATCAAGAAAGGGATTAAACGTTGAGGAAGCCCTCGATATCATGGAGGTACTGCTCAAAACCTTTGCTTATGCCCATCAGCGGGGCATCGTCCATCGCGACGTAAAACCGGCAAACGTGATCATGGACACGGAAAAATCCGACCACATTAAAATACTCGATTTTGGCATTGCCAAGATGATCCACAGCGATGCAAACCTTACCTCCACCGGAATGCAAATGGGAACGCCCCTGTATATGAGCCCCGAGCAGGTGGAAGAATCGAAAGACATTGACCGGCGCAGCGATGTCTATTCGCTGGGGGTATTGTTTTATTACCTTTTGAGCGGCAAACCGCCTTACGACCATACCAACCTCTCAAACTTCAAAGTATTCGTCAAGATCGTACAGGAACCATTGCCCGAATTAGAAGTCTCCGCCCCGCTGAACAGGATCATTCAAAAAGCTACGGCCAAAAACCCCGCTGACCGTTTCCAAAGCTGCGAAGAGTTTCTTGCCGGACTGAATAACCTGAAAGATTTCCGCCAACAACCGGAAACGCCGGATATGCCCGAAGATACGCCGGAGCATCAAAAACCCCTGAACGACAACGCTGCCGGAGAAGATACGTTCCGGGAAAAAGCAAAAGAGAAAAACCTGAATATAAAAACACAAGTGATCTTCAACGTGCAGACCGACACCTGCAGCATCAGCGATACAGGGCTGATCAGAAAAGAGAATGAGGACAATATGGGTTATGCCGCCACAC
>JAOZMX010000251.1 GCA_029934065.1 Bacteroidales bacterium | reverse complement strand
ACCGTTTTCATTTTAACTCCCGTTTTGTCTGAAGAACAGATGAAGGAAGCGGTAACGAAGTACCAGAATTACCTGAAGGAAAAAGGTGCGGAAATTGTACATGAAGAGCATTGGGGTTTGCGTAAGTTGGCTTATCCCATTCAGAAGAAATCCACCGGATTTTACCACCTCATCGAGTACAAAGCAGAAGGAACTTTGATTGCCGAACTGGAGCTTACATTTAAACGCGACGAACGTGTAATGCGTTTCCTCACGGTTAAATTGGACAAACATGCAGTGGCTTACAACGAAAAGAAACGTGCAAAAGCCAAGGAAGAAGTTACCGAAACTGCCGAATAATTGATTTTCGAACCTTTAAAAATTTAAAACATGGTACAACAAAATTCAGAAATTAAATATTTAACTCCTATTGCAGTTGATGTTAAAAAGAAAAAATACTGTCGCTTCAAGAAAGCCGGCATTAAGTATATTGATTACAAAGACGCCGATTTTCTCTTGAAATTTGTCAACGAACAAGGGAAAATTCTTCCGCGTCGTATTACCGGTACATCTACCAAATATCAGAAGAAAGTTGCCCAGGCCATCAAACGTGCCCGGCATCTTGCTTTAATGCCTTATGTTGCTGACTTATTAAAATAGGAGGGAAAAATTATGGAAATCATTTTAAAACAAGATATCGACAACCTTGGTTACGAAAACGAGATCGTTAATGTAAAAGCCGGTTATGCGCGCAATTACCTCATCCCGAAAGGGAAGGCGATTCTCGCTACGGAAACCAACAAAAAAGTGCTTGCCGAGGTACAAAAGCAGAAAGCTTTCAAAGAAGAAAAATTGCGCTCGGAAGCAGAAACCACTGCAAAGTTGCTCAACAAGATCGAGCTGAAGATCGGAGCCAAAGCCGGAACATCGGGCAAGATATTCGGATCGGTGAATGCCATTCAGATCGCTGAAGCCCTGAAGGAAAAAGGTCACGAAGTAGATCGCAGGAAAATTGATGTTGACGGCGATTCCATCAAAGAACTGGGAGCTTACAAAGCAACCGTGAAACTTTACAAAGACATTGTTGCCGAAGTGAAATTCGAAGTCGTGGCCGAATAGCCTGACAAACAACAATCATAATACAACAAACCCGGGCATTTTGTCCGGGTTTTTTCATATCCCCGAAAACCACTAATAATAATCATGGTTATATCCTGCCATGTTTTGGGTACGTTGCGGCTGTACTTTTGTGAGGTAAAGTTTAGTAAAACAAATTTACGAAAGTTCTTTAACAAAAACCCTTTTATTAACCATAAAACAACAGGAGGTTACCATGAAAACAACCAGATTTTTCTTGACCATTGCTTTAGTCTCATTTGTAATGATGAGTTTTGCAGACATCCCTCCGGTGGCCAAATCGCCGGTAGTAAAAATTTCGCTTGAAAAAGCCATGAACTCAAAAACATTGTGCTCGGAAATGACAAAACAGCTCAATATGGAGTTCCTTAAAATCGAGCATCCGGGATATTACGTCACGAAGCTGCGCTGCGGATACACAACCTTTGTCATTTACGGGAAATACCAGGAATGGATCAAATTTTTCAACATGACAAAATGGAGGCAATGTAAAAACATCCGTCAAAACAATCCTTTTTCCAACGAATGACAAAGCAGTCTATGAGGAGCAGAAAACCCGCCCAGTATCAGGCGGGTTTTTTTATTTGGCCTTCACCCGTGTGACGGGATCAGCTATAAGTTATGAGTTTCATCGTCGCTCCAGTCTCTCTCCTCACCCCATCGCCCCTTCATCTTTTCGTTCCATCGTACCGTCGTTCTTTCGTTCCCTCGTCCCTTCGTTCCATCGTACCATCGTTCCTTCGTTCCTTCAAAATTCAGCCGAAACGGGTTTCAATCTACAAAATCGTTTTCCACGGCCCAGCGGGCAAGCCCGGCGGTATTTTTTACCCCGGCTTTGTACATGAGGTTGGCGCGGTGGCTCTCAACGGTATGAAAACTGATGAACAGTTTATCGGCAATTTCCTGACTTGAATATTCACGGCAGATCAGGTTTAAAATTTCCTTTTCCCTTCCGGTAAGTTTAGGAAATAGCGATTTGGCGTTTTCGGTTTTCAGTTCCTGATTGACCAGGCTAAGCGAAAGTCTTCCGGAAAAATATTTTTCGCCGGCCGCCACCTTACGGATGGCTTTCTCCAACTCATCTTTCCCCGAATCTTTCAGCAGGTATCCCGTGGCTCCGCTTTTTATCATTTGCTTGATAAACCTTTTTTCGTCGTATTGTGTCAGGACAATGATCCTGATATCCGGAAATTGTTTGGTGATCTTACGTGTGCTGTCCAGGCCGTCGAGGTTGGGCATGTTAATGTCCATCAGGATCACATCAACTGCGACACCCTCTTCAAGCAGGCGAATGAGCCTGTACCCGTCACTTGCTTCGCCCACAAAATTAAAATCTTCAATATCGGCCAACGTTGTTTTGATGCCGTCAATCATTAGTTGGTGGTCATCTGCAATGATAATGTTAATCATAATGTTTTGTTTTTCGTATTGAATGATTTGATGAAATTGCAAATCAACCCTTCAAGGGTATGGTAATGTGGAACTGCACGCCTTTTCCCGGTTTCGACTGAATATCAATGTTTCCATTCAGGAAATTGACCCTTGAATTAATGCTGGTCAATCCGACCGACTTCCGTACCAAAGTTTCTTCAATGTCAAAACCAACACCATCGTCCGAATAGTCAATACTGAGTTGCTGCGATAAAACAATGATTTGAATGGCAACATTTGATGCTTTAGCATGTTTCAAAGTGTTGTTTACCAATTCCTGGATTATTCTGTAAAGCATGATCTCCGTATTTTCGGGCAGTCGTTTTTTATCACCATGGATTTCCACATCCACCGACAGCTCTTTAGTATCGGCCAGTTGTTCGAACAACTCTTCAACAGCATCATACAAGCCAAACTTTGTAAGCAGACCCGGCATCATGTTGTGCGAAATTTTTCTCACATCTCCGGTGGCCTGTTCCAGAAGTTTCACCGCACGTTGGATGAGCGATCTGTTCTCGGGAGCCTGATCTTTGATGGCCGTGAACTGCATTTTGGCTGTCGAAAGCAATACCCCCAGGCCATCGTGCAACTCTTTGGCAATACGTTTGCGCTCTTTTTCCTCCCCTTCGATAAGAAACCGTGCTGCGAGCAGTTTTTTCTCTTCTTCCAGTTGTCTGATCTTTTGCCCGGCAATGATTTTGTTTTTCCGGTTTACACTCCGTTGATAAAAGATCAGCAAAAGCAAAATGATGACGGATGCAATACCTGTAAAAAGGAAAATATTTTTTTGCATCGTGCGCTTTTTCAAAGCAAGTTGCTGTGTCAGTATTTTTGCCCTGTCCTTTTGCCGCTCGTATTTTATCTGCAATTCGTTGATGACCTTCTCTTTTTCAAGATTGAAGATGCTGTCGTGAAGGGAAATGTATTTCTGTTTGTATTCGTATGCATTTTTGTATTCGCCTTTTCTGTACATCAGATCGGCAAGGTTGAAATAAATCTTCTTCCTGTTGTAAATATCATTGGATTGTACGGTCATTTGCAGGCAGGTGTCGTAAAGTTTTTTCGCGTCCTGATATTTTTTCAAATAAACCAGCATAGCAGCTTTATTGGTCATGGCTGTGATGATCCCGGTGTAATCATCAATCTTCCGGTAATAAACAAGTGCCTTGTCGTACATGCGGAGCGCTTTCCTGTAAGCCCCATCTTTTTGGTAGATCTCGCCGAGGTTGATATAAATATCGTTCAGGCCTTTTTCATATCCTAACAACCGGTAAAGGTTTTCGGCATCCTGATAATATTGAACGGCCGTATCCGGAATTCCTATTTCATTGTAAATATTTCCGAGTATGGTATAAGTAAGCGCAATATTCCCTTTCCGATCATATTTCCGGTTGACGGGAATGCTTTTAAATAGATATTGTTTTGCGCGTTGATACTCCCCTCTCAATTTCAAAACTTTACCAATATTGATCAGCAGCGACCCGTTGTATTTTTCATACCGGGGCTCATTGCAAAGTTCGCTTCCTTTGATGTAATAATAAATTGAAGAATCGTATTGCGCAAGGTCTTTAAAGGAAATACCAAGCTGGTTGTAAACCGCGATCAGGCCGAAAGTATCGGCATATTTTTTAT
>JAOZMX010000077.1 GCA_029934065.1 Bacteroidales bacterium | reverse complement strand
GGATATTGCATATTTATCTGTTTTTTTTATTTCGTTTATTGCCGATATAAACAAGTATCGGCTTCTTTTTGTTTATTTTATCCTATTTTGAATTTCAAAAACAATTTATCCCTTCATCATTCCTCACACATAATGAAAACATGAGTCGAATACGGAATCAAGAATTTAGTCATCCGCCAGAATCCCCGCATATTCATCCAACGACTCGGGGTTTTTCAGTGCATCCCGGTTCAGGACATCTTCGCCGTGGATGATTTTTTTAACGGCCACTTCCACTTTTTTGCCGTTCAGTGTGTAAGGGACATCTTTCACCGCTTTGATCACGGCCGGCACATGCCGGGGGCTGCAGGAAGTACGGATGTTGGTCTTTATCTTTTTGATCAGCTCATCGTTCAGCGAAAATCCTTCGGCGAGTTTAACGAAAAGCACAACACGTTCGTCGCCGTGGAATTGTTGTCCGACGATTACCGAATCGGCAATCTCTTCCATGTTTTCCACCACGCTGTAAATTTCGGCTGTGCCGATCCTGACGCCGCCGGGATTGAGGGTGGCATCCGACCTGCCGTACATGATGATACCGCCGTTTTCGGTGATCATGATGTAATCGCCGTGGCGCCAGATGTTGTCGTACACCTCGAAATAGGCTTTATGGTATTTCTTTCCGTCCGGATCGTTCCAGAAGTAAATGGGCATCGAAGGGAACGGTGTTTTGCAGACCAATTCGCCTTTTTCCCCGACGAGCGATTGTCCGTATTCGTCAAAGCAATCCACATCCATTCCCAGACCTTTGCATTGGATTTCGCCGCGACGGACAGGCAACAGCGGATTGCCGAGCACAAAGCAGGAGATGATGTCGGTGCCGCCTGCTATGGACGAAAGCTGGACGTCTTTTTTCCATTCCCGGTAAACGTATTCGAAACTTTCGTCGGTAAGGGGAGAGCCCGTGCTTGTGATTACTTTCAATGCGGGAAAATCCGACAGTTCTTTGGGCTTAACCCCGGCTTCTTCGAGCGAAGCGATGTATTTGGCACTGGTGCCGAAGATGGTGATGTTCAGTTCGTCGGCCATTTTCAGCAGGGCATCCGGGGCGGGGTAGAACGGGTTCCCGTCGAAGAGAACCAGCGTGGAACCCACTGCCAGGCTGCTCACTACCCAGTTCCACATCATCCAGCCGCAGGTGGTGAAGTAAAAAATGGTATCCTCCGGGGTCAAATCACAGTGCAGGCGCAGTTCCTTCAAATGCTGAATGAGCGTGCCGCCGGCAGAATGGACAATACTTTTGGGCAGACCCGTAGTGCCGGACGAGTACATGATGTACAGCGGATGGTCGAAGGGCAGTTGTTCAAAAGTTAGTTCTTCGTTTGCGGTAGTGCCGAAATCTTCCCATGCAACGGCATTGTTGATGCTGTCAATATCGCGTTTTCCCGAATAATCGATCAAAACCACTTTTTCTACCGAAGGTAATTTTTCGAGAATGCCTTTGAGTTTTTCCTGTGAATCGAATTGACGGCCGTTGTAAAAGTAACCGTCGGCCGAGAAGATCACTTTCGGCTCGATTTGCGAAAAGCGGTCGAGCACACCCTTGATGCCGAAATCCGGAGAAGAGGAAGACCATACGGCCCCAATGGATGCCGTGGCCAGCATGGCGATGACCGTTTCGGGCAGGTTGGGCATAAATCCGGCGACGCGATCGCCTTTCACCACCCCGAGCGATTTCAACCCGGCGGCAACACGGGCGGTTTCTTCGCGTAATTCAGCAAATGTCAACCGTTTTTCCGTTCCGTTTTCGCTCCTGAAAATAATGGCGGTTTTATTCCCTTTGTGCTTCAGCAGATTTTCGGCAAAATTCAGCTTTGCACCGACAAACCATTTGGCCCCGGGCATCTTGTGGATGTCTGCAACGGCGGTGTCGAAATCTTTCGAGCGAACAACCTGTGCATATTCCCAGAATTCGCTCCAGAATGTCCCGGGATTCTCAACACTCCAGCGGTGAAGCGTCTCGTAGGATTCGTCGGGAAGGTTATACTTTTCTTTTATCAGATGCAGAAATTCGTGCATCTGCGAATGTTTCATCTTTTCAGGATCGGGGTGCCAGAGTATTTTGTTCATATCTTACCAAATTCATGTTAATTTTTTCAATACAAAATCCTATCAAATTATGTTTCAATTATTTCCCAGAAACCGCCTTTGTCGGATCCTATGCGTTTTATGATGTTTTTATTTTTAAGTTTTTCCAAGTGCTTTTGCACGGCAGAGGGATTTATTTTTAATAGTTGGGCCATTTTAGTTCTTGTAATTTTGGGGTGATGCAAAATTAACAAAATAATCTGTTGTTCTCGGAATGTTAAATCTGACCACCTTTCTGACCACCTTTCTGACCACCTTTCTGACCACCTTATTCCCAATGTTTTTGACAATTTTTGAAGTTGTTCGGCAATTTGCGGATTTGTGGAAACGTGTTTTTCTTTTTTTACCGGTCTGAAAAATGTGGTGATGAAACCGGTTTTGACGGATGTAAAAGAAACTTTAACACCTTTTTCTAAGCATTCGTAATAGATGCGTTTTAAACCCGATCCCCATTTTTCAACATCCTTGGTTAAATAAAAGATTTCGGCAATTTTAGGGTTGCGAAGATAAGAGCGTTCTTGTTTATGGATATAATCTTCCGGTGTCAGACCCAGTGGGAATGAGCCCGGATTATAAATTTCAATGCGGTTTTTGAAGATGGCTATTTCGTTACCTTTTGGGTTGTTATAATCACGATGAATTAAGGAATTAACGAGTGCCTCCCGAACGGCTTTTATCGGGATTTCCGGTATTTCTACTCTTTTAAAATCAATAAATTCAACATGCCAGTTTATTTTTTCTTTTACATACGATTCGGACGTTTCAAGTATGTTGATTATGGGTTGGTTAAATTTTTTGATATCAATGAAAGTCAACTTTTCGTTCGTCGCAAAAACTGCAGCTTGTATTTCAATATCATGCTTTCGTGTAAAAAGATATTTTGCTGCCCGGGTCAATTTGCCGTTTTTTGCAAGCCCGAGTTTGATCAAAACTTCGGCAGACTTCTCGGTTTCAACCGGCAAACGTCCCGCATTTTTTGATTTTTTGATAAAATTTGAAAACGAATCATTTTCAATCTCATTAAAATCCAATTCACATACCTCGGAGTCCCAATGGCTTGAGTAGACGTTTTTTTCAAGAATCAATTTCTCAATTTCTTTGGGGCTTAATTGTTTGTCTTCATCGGCAACTCTTAAATATACCCTTCCGTAAGCAAAATAAGGTTTGTCGTCTCCACGAAACTTTACTTTGATGTAATTGTAATCTCCGTGTTTTTCTTTTGTTATTTGCGGAAAAACTTTTGGTTCGATGTGATTGGAAATGGCCTGTGAAATATCTCGTAATGTCTTTTCACTTACATCCTGCCCGATGATTGTCCCGTCGTTTTTTATTCCAAAATACAACTCTCCCTTTCCATGCTTATTTAAAATGGACGCAATGGAAATAATCCCTTCCTTTAACTGTGCGGTTGATTTTTTCAGTTCTGTATTTTCGGTTTCAACGAATTTCATGGTTTTCCGGAAAATTACAATCCGAGATGTCTTGAAATGACCAGCCGTTGGATTTCGGATGTTCCTTCGCCGATTTGCAACAAGCGTTGGTCGCGGAATATCCGTTCCACGTCGTAATCTTTCATCAGGCCGTAACCACCGTGGATCTGGACGGCTTCGTTGGCCACATCACGGGCCACCTCGGAGCAATAGAGTTTGGCCATGGCGGCTTCTTTTGCAAAAGGTTTATGATTGTCCTTTAGCCAGCAGGTGCGGTAAAGAAACCAGCGGGCATGTTCGATTTTCATGGCCATGTCGGCCAGTTTAAAAGCATTGACCTGAAATTTGGAGATGGGTTTGCCGAACTGTTTGCGTTCCTGCGAATATTGCAGGGCCAGCTCGAAAGCACCTTGTGCCGCACCCAGTCCCATGGCGGCGATGGAGAGCCTTCCGTTGTCCAGTGTCGAAAGCATAATCTTCGACCCTTGTCCGATTTCGCCGAGCAGATTTTCTTTGGGAACCCTGCAGTCGTCGAAGTAAAGCTCTGCCGTGTCGGAGGCACGCCACATCATCTTGCCGTGCATGCTCACCCGTTTGAATCCCGGCGTACCTTTTTCAACGATAAAGGTCGTAAACTCTTTTTTGCCGTTATCGAGGGTTTTGGTTACCGTTTGCACGCAGGAGCCGACGGAGATGTCGACCGAGCCGTTGGTGATGAAAATTTTCGAGCCGTTGATCACCCAGTCATCGCCGTCAGGGTATGCCGTGGTTTTTGTTCCGCGCGAGTCGGAACCGGCGTTGGGCTCGGTAAGGCCAAAGCCCCACAACGCTTTGCCGGTACACAATTGCGGCAGGTATTTCATTTTTTGTTCTTCCGTGCCGTAGTAATAAAGCGGCCCGATGCCCAAGGAGTTGTGTGCCGCAAGTGTGGCTGCCTGGCTGCCGTCAACACGGGCGAGCTCTTCAACGGCAATGATGTAGGCCAGCGTATCCAAACCCTGCCCGCCGTATTTTTCGGGTAAATACATCCCAAACAATCCAAGCTCACCCATTTTGGCCGTCAGTTCAAGTGAAAATTCGGCTTTTTCGTCCAATTCCTTTGCCACCGGCCGTATTTCGCGTTCTGCAAAATCGCGTACCGTTTCGCGGATCATCTGATGTTCTTCTGTCAGTTCAAAATTCATTGTTTGGTATTTTTAGGTTTAATATTTTTGTTTATTCTGCTCATCAAATAATTAGTTTGTCTCCGCCGCCTCGAAAACGATCAGCGGCCGGCTGCCGTCCACCATCTGACCTTGTTTGGCATTCACTTTTTCGATGATAGCGTCCCTTGGCGAAACAATGCTGTTTTCCATTTTCATGGCTTCGACAACAATCAGTTGGTCGCCTTTTGCAACCTTGTCGCCCGTCTTGACATTAACCTTGACCACCTTTCCGGGCATGGGTGTGAAGACGGCATTTTGCCCTTCGTTGTCGGGACTGTCCAGGCCCGAATAGGTGTCTTCTTTTATTAACAGGTCGTCGCGATGAATATTGAAAATATGACCGTTGCAACTGACGAAAGCATTGCCGTAGTTGTCGTGCGAAATGTCGGCCGTAAAAATACCTTCGTCGGCTTTAACAGTGATTTTGTTTTCGCTGATATGCGGAATTTCAACAAGATATGAATGGTTGCCGAGCACCACTTCCCACATCCCCGATTTGGCGGAATAAACGACGATCTCGTAATCCTTTTCGTCCATCGTCAGTTTCAACTCCAGTACATCGCGCCAGTATCCGATTTTTTCCCACACGGACGAACCTTCATCATTGTTTTTGTGGATTAAGAAATACAAAACGTAGGATGCCAGCGGAGCGTCGGTAACGATCCCGCCGCGTTTTTCTTCCGAGGCTTTCACGATTTCGTCGAGATGAATGTCGCAATATTTTGTGGAGATTTTGTTCCGGATGTAATTTTCCTGCTGCAACAATTCGATCAGAAAACGGATGTTGGTTTTGATACCGTGGATGATGTAATCTTTCAATACGTCGATCATTTTGCGGCGGGCGTGTTCGCGGTTTTCTTCCCATACGATCACTTTTGAGATCATGGGGTCGTAAAAGCTGTGAATGGTAGCGGCTTTGTCGGTGCACGAGTCGATCCTTACACGGTGGTTTGCGGGTTCGCGATAGAGGATCATATCCCCCGGCGAGGGCAAAAAGTTGTGGGAAGGATCTTCGGCATATACCCTGCATTCGATGGCATGGCCGCTTTGACGGATATCTTCCTGACGGAAACTTAACGGATTGCCGGCTGCCACCAGAATTTGTTCCTGTACGAGGTCGATGCCGGTAACCATTTCGGTGATGGGATGCTCCACCTGGATGCGGGTGTTCATTTCGAGGAAATAAAAATTCAGGTCTTTATCCACCAAAAATTCGATGGTTCCGGCATTGTTGTAACCGATGGCTTTGGTGATGGCCACGGCGGCTTCGCCCATTTTTTTTCTCACCTCGTCGGTGAGGGTCGGTGAGGGCGATTCTTCGATGATCTTTTGATACCTGCGCTGAATGGAACACTCACGCTCGAAAAGATGGATGGCATGGCCGTGTTTATCGCCCATCACCTGAAATTCGATATGACGCGGTTCTTCGACATATTTTTCGATAAAGACGGTTCCGTCGCCGAAATATGTTTTTGCTTCCCGTGTGGTGGTTTCGATAATGTTTTCGAGTTCCGAAAGATCGCGGACAATGCGCATGCCCTTTCCGCCGCCGCCGGCAGCCGCTTTCACCAGAATGGGGAGAGGTATCTTCCCGGCTTCCCGGATAAGGGTTTGCGTATCGCCGACAATGCCTTGTGTGGTGGGGACACCGATCTTCCGCACAAATTCCCTTGATTCGATTTTGTTCCCCATCAGTTTGATGGCGCGTGTATCGGGGCCGATAAAGGTGATGCCGGAAGCTTCACAGGCTTTTACCAATTCGGGGCTTTCCGACAGAAAACCATATCCCGGATGAATGGCGTCCGACCGCGTTTCGCGTGCAATGGCAATGATCTTTTCCACATTCAGATAGGTGTCGCTCAATGCTTCGTGGCCCAGACAAAAAGCTTCGTCGGCAAAAGATACATGCCACGAATCTTTGTCAACTTCGGCATATACCGCCACCGTACGGATGCCCAGTGCTCTTGCTGCACGCATCACCCTGACGGCAATTTCACCGCGGTTGGCAACCAATATTTTATCAAAGAGAATTCTGCTGTTTTTCATGCAATCATTTTTTTACTTGTCGGTAAAAACCATACAAAATTATGAAAAGAAACGATAATCTTCTATTCTTTCACCCAGTTGGGTTTTCTTTTGTTCAAGAAAGCGTCCATGCCTTCCTGTCCTTCGTCCGAAGCGCGGATATCGGCGATCATCCTTGCCGTATATTCGATGGCATCATCCAGCGAAAGCTTGTTGGAAATGTCGTAGATCAGGTTTTTGCAGTGAGCCATGGCTTTCGGGCCGCTGGTGCGCAAAAGGTTGATAACCGAGGTGATATGGGCTTCGAGCAATTCGGGGGGGAGCGATTTATTCACCAACCGGTGTCTTTCGGCTTCTGGGCCTTTAAAGCGTTTTCCCGTCAGCATCAACTCTTTCGAGCCGTATTCGCCCACTCTTTTGGTTACATAAGGCGAGATGCATGCCGGCACAATGCCGATCTTCACCTCGCTGAGCGAAAACACCGTATTGTCGTCGGCGTAGGCAAAGTCGCAGGCGGCAAGCAGGCCGTTGGCTCCTCCGATGGCCGCACCGTGAACCACCGCAATAGTCGGCTTGGTACAGGTGTAAATCTCGTAGAAACATTTGGAGAGATTGAGGCTTTCCCGGAAATTTTGTTCGTAAGTGTAACCTGCAACGCCCCGCATCCAGTTGAGGTCGGCGCCGGCGCAAAACGACTTGCCCCGTCCGCGCAACAACACGATGCGAACTTCGTCCATTTGATTGATCTTTTGGAAAATGTCAATGATCTCCGAGATCATCACTTCGTTGAAAGCATTGTGGATTTGCGGGCGGTTGAGCCATACCGTGCCGAGATCGTCCCGTATTTCAAGTTCAATGGTTTGGTATTTCTGCATGTTTCGATTGTTTGATTTTTTCTTTTGATTTCAGTTGCAATTACATCCTGAAGACGCCGAATTTGGTATCTTCGAATTTCTTGTTCAGCGAAGCGGCGATGCCCATGGCAAGCACTTTTCGTGTGTCCACCGGGTCGATGATGCCGTCGTCCCACAGGCGGGCCGTGGAATAGTAGGCCGAGCCTTCTTCTTCGTATTTTTTCAGGATTTCGGCCCGGAGGGCTTCCCGTGCTTCGTCATCCATTTTTTTGCCCCGTGCTTTCAGCTGGTCTTCCTTGACCTGTATCAGCACGCCGGCAGCCTGTTCGCCGCCCATGACCGAAATTTTGGAATTGGGCCACATCAGCAGCAACCGCGGGTCGTAAGCCCTGCCTGCCATGGCGTAATTCCCGGCGCCGAACGAACCTCCGAAAACCACAGTGAATTTAGGCACTGCGGCATTGGCGGTGGCATGGACGAATTTGGCGCCGTCGCGGGCAATTCCTCCCCGTTCGTACTGCTTGCCAACAATAAATCCGGTGATGTTTTGCAGGTAGATGATCGGAATTTTGCGAAAAGCACACAACTCGATAAAATGAGCTCCTTTGAGTGAAGATTCGGAAAACAGCACGCCGTTGTTGGCAATGATGCCGACGGGAAATCCCATGATATTGGCGAAGCCTGTTACCAGTGTCGGGGCATACCGCGCTTTAAATTCCTGAAAACGGCTGCCGTCCACCATGCGGGCAATGATCTCTTTGGAGTCAACGGGTTTGCGCAGGTCAACGGGCGCAATGCCGTAAAGTTCTTCAGGGTCGTAGTAAGGCTCTTCCACAGGAGAGAGATTTAAAGTCTGCTTTTCCTTGTGTTCAAGGGTTTGAAAAATGTTGCGGCAGATCTGGATGGCGTGGCGGTCGTTTTCAGCAAAATGGTCGGCAACACCCGAGATGGCGGTATGCACATCGGCGCCGCCCAGTTCTTCGGCTGTAACCTCTTCGCCCGTGGCAGCCTTCACCAGGGG
Organism: Bacteroidales bacterium; assembly: GCA_029934065.1. Classification (GTDB taxonomy): domain Bacteria; phylum Bacteroidota; class Bacteroidia; order Bacteroidales; family 4484-276; genus 4484-276. Next base: position 6,739 of record JAOZMX010000077.1, on the reverse strand, counting down.
AGGGCCGCCGATAAAGATCGTGCCCTGTTTTTTTACGATGATGGTTTCGTCGCTCATGGCCGGTACATAGGCTCCGCCTGCCGTACAGGAGCCCATCACGATGGCGATTTGCGGAACGCCCATGGCCGACAGTACGGACTGATTGTAAAAAAACCTGCCGAAGTCGAACCGGTCGGCAAAAACCTTGGCCTGCTCGGGCAGGAAGATTCCTCCCGAATCCACCATGTAAACACACGGCAGATGATTCTCGATGGCGATTTGCTGGGCGCGCACATGCTTTTTGATGGTTTCGGCCACATACGTCCCGCCTTTAACGGTGGCGTCGTTGGCGACGATCACTGCCTCGCGGCCGTGGATCACGCCGATTCCCGTAACAATGCCCGCCGAAGGAAATTGTCCGTCGTAAGCACCCCAGGCTGCCAGCGACGACAATTCAAGAAAAGGCGTGTTGGGATCGATCAATAAATTGATCCGCTCGCGGGCAAGCAGCTTTCCGCGTTTTTTATGCCGCTCGACAGAAGCCGCAGAGCCCCCCTTTCTTACCTGCATGATCCGTTCCCGGTACACTTTCAGTAACTCCAGATATTCCGCTTTGTGCTTCAAAAATTCAGGAGCATTCGGGTCGATTTGAGATTCTATTCTGTACAATGTAAATGATTTTTTTGATTAGTAAATTGACAAAAAAAGTAGGTTTGGTAAAAATATAAACATTACGTCAACCGACAAACATTCTGTAAAAAAATTACCTAAATTTTGTTTTGATAGGTTTCATCATTTGGGACAGACGCTCAACGATAGCTCCCGTTAAACGCGATCAGGGCAAAATCCTGAAAGCTTTGCGGGATTTGGGAAAAGAAGACGAAAAGATCAAAGAAGCATTGAAAAAAGTGGCGCTGTGGTAATGGCAGCATAACGATCATCAGATTTCATCCAGCTTGAAAAAACGCCCCGCCCTCACACCTTTTTCCGTGGATTTCAGCGTACAACACTCGTGGTAATAATCATGTTCGAAAAAGAGAATGTATTGTTCATCAAGAGCCTTTTTGAAAAAAGATTGTTTTTCGCGCAGGGTCAGCAGGGGGTCAATATCGTAAGCCATGATATAAGGCAAGGGGATGTGTGCTGCCGAAGGTAACAAATCGCCCATGAAAACCACCGTTTTTCCATTGTAATCAATGTGCGGGATGATTTGACCGCGCGTATGCCCGTTAAAAATTCTGATGTTGAAATTCGGGAAAAGTGTTTCTTCTTTTTCGATCAATCGCAATTGTCCGTTGTCTTTTAGCGGGATGAAGTTTTCGGGCAGGTACGACGGTTTTTCGCGGAGGTTGGGATTGACGGCCCATTCAAACTGTGTGCGGCTTACCCAATAGGTTGCGTTGGGGAAGGCCGGTTCGTATCCCGAACGGTCATCTTTCCGTTTCACGCTGCCGCCGCAGTGGTCGAAATGCAGATGGGTGTGCACCACATCGGTGATGTCGGAAAAATCGAGCCCGAGGGCGTGCAAGGATTTTGACAATGAATCTTCGCCGTGCAGATGAAAATGGCTGAAAAATTTCTCGTCTTGCTTATTGCCGATGCCCGTATCGATCAATATTTTCCGGTTGCCGTCAACAGCAAGCAGGCATCGCATTGTCCATGTGCAATAGTTGTTTTCGTCGGCGGGATAAACGCGGTTCCACAATACTTTCGGTACCACGCCGAACATGGCACCGCCGTCCAGTTTAAAGTTTCCCGTATTGATGGTAAAAAGTTCCACAAGATATCGTATTAATTTTTTTAAACAAAAATACCGATAATTAAATGATCAGAATGCTTCGTTAACCCCGAAATAAATTCCCGACTGGCCGTACCTTCCAACACCGTAATCAAGGCGCAGCAGGGTGCCGTTGTCTTTGAGCGGCTGAAAACGGATGCCGCCGCCGAAACTGTATTTCGGATCATTGGAAAAATTGTTGGGGAGATCGGCCACATCGGCGAGTGAAAAAAATGCGGCACCGATCCATCGCGGGAGAAAACGCCAGCGGTATTCGGCCTGTACCGAGTACATGTTGTTGTCCATGTAGCGTCCTTTGTAGTATCCGCGCCCCCGTTCGCCGCCGCCGAGCCATGCCATTCCCTGAAAAGGAACATCTCCGAAGTTTTCTTCAAAATAGAGTTGTGCTGCGATCACATGTTTTTCTTTGATGGGAAAATAGTGGCGCAGATCAATGATGTATTTGTTGTAACTGTAGTTGGCCCCCAGTACTTTGCTGGAAAATCCGGCTCGCAGCTGCATGTAATTGCCCCGCCGGGTGGAGTAAACATTATCCCTGTCGTCGAGGTTGAAAACGATGGACAAACCAGAAATATCCGCTCCTTCCGATCCGGGAATGTCGCCATTGGCCAGCAGACCGTCTTCTTTGGTCTCAATCATCTTGTTCATCTCATACAAATATTCGAATCCGAAATTCAATGAGGGCGGAAGCCTGAAAAGCAATGTCGCCTGAAACCTGATGGTTTTCATGTTGTAGCTTTCGAGGTTACTTTCCGGTGTGTTGTTCCCGATTCCCCAGAAAGAATTCGGAAACAGTTTGTAGCGGAACAATCCGTCGAGGAAAAAAGCTCCGTTCATAAAATAGATTTGCGGTTTCGATTCGATGATCAATTGTTTTTTAGTGGTGTAGATCACCGTTGTCAGGATATTGGACAACCTCGAATTGTAAACGTTCAGTTTTTTGTTGAGGAACAACTGCACCCCGCCTCCGAAGCCGAAGGCCGTTTCGGGTGTGTAGTAAATGATGGGAAGCCCGACGACGCGGACACTTTTTTTGATCTTCAGCGTGTCGGTAAAAATGCCCGTATTTTTTCCTCCCTGCGCCATAAGTAAGCCGGGCAACAATACAAATATTAATATGGCAAGCCTTTTTCGCATCATTATTTTAAAAAGTAAGCAAAACCGAAGAGGAATCTGACCTGAATTTTTGTTGCGTTGAATTTTTCATTTTCCGGATATTGAGTTCCGTTCAGTGTGGTGTTTACCCTGTAAATGTCGTACATCATTGAAATGCTGAATGCCAGTTTGTCGAGAACAACATGTGAATAACCCAGTCCGATGCTTCCTCCGAATTCGTTTCCTGTGATGTTTTGTGTAATCAAAACGGTATCCTGTTTTTCAGTGTCCTCTTCCCGGTATTTGCCATATCCCAGTCCGCCATGAAAAAATACACTTCCATGGTTGTTTTTCGAAAGATAATACGTGACAAATGGGCCTACGGTCATCGATTCGACTTCCCTTTCGAGCAACTGGCGGGAGGAGTTCCGGTAAGCATTGAACGAAAGTCCCACCGAGAGCCGGTTGACCATAAAGTAGGATAGTGCAATGTTGACGGAGTAGCGATTGGAAAAAACGTCCGACCCGCTACCTGTGGGATTACCGTTAATGGCTGAAGAGGCAATACTCCCCATTACCATGGTCAGCCATCTTTTTTTTCTGAAAGGCGTTTCAACGGAGTCTTTTTTTGCCTCCTTTTCCTGGCCGGAAAGTTGCCATGGGATGGCCATGACCAAAATGAAAAAAAGTATGACAAATTTTTTAACGCTCATATCCAAGTTAAATTAAGCCGGATTTCCGTGTCAGTATTTTTGCTTGTCATTTCCGTTGCGATATGCAAATTATTGCGTCAAGGTCTGTTTAGTTAACGGAGATGTCGTACGGAAGGCGTGCCTGTACGCCTTTTGCATTTTGCCAGTATTTGATGTAATGATAAAGTTTATAATTTTCTCCCAGTTCGCTTTTCAGGTAAGAGTCAACGCTTGCCTGACCGAATATTCCTTCAACCAGTTCCTGGATGAGATCTTTTTGCACCGGCAGTTCTTTGATGACGTAATTATCAACGCCGGCCATCTCGGCAGCGGCATCAATGGCATCCGAAAGCCCGCCGAACTGGTCGATCAAGCCGATGTCCATGGCATCTTCTCCCGACCAAACCCGGCCCTGTCCGATGCTGTCAACCTGTTCCCATGTCATATTTCTACCATTCGAAACATGGGTCACAAAAGTGTCGTAAACATCTTCCACACTTTTTGTAGCAACTTGTTTTTGATAAGGGGTAAGCGGACGGAACACCGACAGATAATTGGCGTTTTTGTTGGTCACGGCATAATCAACCGTGATGCCCAGTTTATCCTTGAAAGTTTTTTGCATGTTGGGTATCATGCCCAAAACACCGATGGACCCGGTGATGGTTGACGGACTGGCGAAGATCATTCTGGCGCCGCAGGAGATGTAATATCCTCCCGAAGCGGCCACATCACCCATCGAAACGATAAAAGGTTTTTCCTTGGCTGCGAGTTTCACTTCACGCAAAATCACATCCGAGGCCAGTGCACTGCCCCCCGGGGAGTTTACCCGCATGACGATGGCCTTTACCTTGTCGTCGGTCCTGGCTTTCCGAACGGCTTTCGAGATATTCTCCGAGCCGATGGCATTGTCGCTTCCTTTGCCCATCACAACTTCACCCAAAGCATAGATCACCGCAATTTTATTTCTGCGGTTCGGCCGTTTTTTCGACGGGTCGGGAGCTAATGTATATTTTGTCAAGGTTACCGAAGGGATGTCATCGTCCTTATCAATATCCATCAAAGTTTTTAGCTCGGCAAGAATCTGATCTTTGTAGCGCAGGCTGTCAACAAACCCGTATTTAACCGCATCTTCCGCAGTTTGCATCAGCAGGCTGTCGGCAATACGGTTCAGCTTTTCCACCGGAATGTTTCTTGATTCCGAAATGGCACCTGTGATCTTTCCCCAGATATCATCAATGAGTTCAGTGATCTGTTCCCTGTTTTCGGGGCTCATTTTGTCCAGCATAAAAGGCTCTACGGCACTTTTGTATTTTCCGTGCCGGATGATCTGCATGTCAATATCCAGTTTGTCGAGTGTTCCCTTGAAGAACATCAGCTCGGCAGCCAGCCCGTGAAAATCTATCATGCCGTCCGGATTCAGGTAAATCTTGTCGGCAGTTGTTGCCAGATAATAAGCCCCCTGGCTTAACATTTCGCCGTAAGCGATGATAAATTTTCCTGATTCTTTGAATTTCATCAACGCATTGCGGATTTCGGATAATGTGGCGGAGCCGGCCTGTACTCCTGTCAGATCAAGGTATATTCCTTTGATGTTCTCGTCTCTTGCCGCTTTATCAAGATTTTTCAGAATATCGTTTAATCCCAGTTTTTTCTCGGGCTGCATGGTGGCAAAATTAAAACCTGAAAACGGCTCTGCCGGCGCTCTGTCAAGTATCGGCTGGTCAAGTTTAATATGCAATAATGTATTTTCGGACAGGTCGATTTGTTCCTGCTCCATCATACTCACCATTGAAGTTATCATTCCCAGGAAGACAAAAAATAAAATGACGGCCATCATAAAAAAGCCTATCATGGAGGCAAACATAAATTTAAAAAAATCTTTCATGATTGTGTGTACTTTAATTTTATTGATTAAAAATCAGTGTGGATAATTTCGTTGTTAATAAGTAGGTGCAATAATACTAATTTATTTTCAAAAAACTTGTTGTAAATTTGGCGGCAAAGCATATCAATGGAGACGACACACAAATGTTATTTGTTACTTGGCAGTAATCAGGGCAACAGGGTTGATACCCTCGACAAAGCACTTCGGGAAATCCGGCGGAAGATCGGCCCCGTTGAAAAATATTCGTCACTGTACGAAACCGAAGCCTGGGGATTTGAATCGGAAAACGCTTTTTTGAACAGGGTAGCGGTGGTGTCAACGGCATTGACAGCCCTTGAAGTATTGAAAACCGTTTTGGAGATCGAAACCGGGCTGGGAAGGGTTAGGCATGTTTCCGATGGGTATGTTTCCAGAATCATCGACATTGACATTTTATTTTTTGATAACGAGATCATCGATTTGCCGGAACTGAAAATCCCTCATCCCAAACTTCATCTGCGAATGTTTACACTTGTTCCGCTAACGGAGATATGTCCCGAAAAAGTACATCCGGTTTTGGGTAAGACCGTGTCGGAATTACGCGCCGGATGCAAGGACGAATTGTCGGTAAGAAAAATAACGGAAAGCGAATTCCAAACCATTAAAAAGAAAAAATGAGCCTGAATAATTACAACTACATTTCCATCGAAGGGAACATCGGGGCGGGGAAGACTTCGCTGGCCACCAGGATTGCCGGAGATTTCAATGCCAAACTGATCCTCGAACAATTTGAGGACAATTCCTTTTTGCCCAAGTTTTACCGCGATCCCGACAAATATGCTTTTCCGTTGGAGTTGTCGTTTCTGGCCGAACGTTTCGAACAACTGAAAAAACAACTGACCACGAGAGACCTGTTCCGGAACTTTACCGTATCGGATTATTTTATTGTCAAATCCTTCATCTTTGCCCGGAAAAATTTGCCGGATGATACTTTCGGATTATACAAAAAACTTTTCGATATCATCAGCGAATCGTTGCCCAAGCCCGATCTGCTGGTTTATCTTTACCTCAACATCGACAATTTGTTGAAAAACATTCGCACACGCGGAAGGGAGTACGAACTGGATATCAAATCGGAATACCTTGCCAAAATCCAGGAAAGTTACCTTGATTACATTCGCAAGCAGCCGAATTTAAGGGTTGTGATTATTGATACCAATCAACTGGACTTTGTCCATCGCAAAGCGGATTATCAAACGATCATCGAGATCATTTCACGGGAATATCCCACCGGAGTTCATACGATCGTTC
>JAOZMX010000076.1 GCA_029934065.1 Bacteroidales bacterium | reverse complement strand
TGATAAAAGAAAAACGGGTTTGTTACGTTCTTGAAAACTGACGGTTTTGAATAAACAAACGGCATGCGGTTGAAAATAATTGACATTTACATCATTAAGAAATTCCTTGGAACATTTTTCTATTCCATCGCATTGCTGGCCATTATCATCATCATCTTCGACATCTCGGAAAAGATCGACGATTTTATTGAAAACGAAGCGCCGCTGAACAAGATCATTTTCCAGTATTACCTGAATTTCATTCCCTTTTTCATCAACATGTTCAGCTATCTGTTTACATTTATCGCAGTGATATTTTTCACCTCCAAGCTGGCGCAAAACACCGAGATCGTTGCGATGCTGAGCAGTGGCATTAGTTTCAACAGGTTGCTGTATCCATACATGCTTTCGGCATTGTTTCTGGCTTTGATGTCGTTTTATCTCGCCAACTTTGTCATCCCCAAGGCCAATGTGGTACGCCGGGAATTTCAGGGAAAATACATCGAAAACCTGATCAAGAGCAAGGACCAGAACATCCATATCCAGATATCCCCGGGCACATTTGTTTATGTGGAATCGTTTTCCACATTTAACAATATTGGAATGAAATTCTCGATGGAAAAATTTGACAGGGAAGGGGGGTTGGTTTATAAACTCAACTCCGACCGGATCGTTTACGATTCGGCAACCGGACAGTGGAGCCTCACAAACTATTACATCAGAAGCATCGGCAAAAACTCCGAACGGCTGGTGAAAGGGTACAAGCTGGATACGGTGATCAACCTGAAACCATCGGATTTGTATGTGACGAAAGAGGACTTTCAGGTCATGGATTTTTTTCAGATACGTAAGTACATTGCCGAGGAAAAGATGAAAGGCAATCCGAGAATTGTTCGCACGGAGGTGGAAAAGCACCAGCGCATTGCCTTTCCGTTTGCCACGCTGGTGATGACGCTGATCGGTGTGTCGTTGTCGTCGCGAAAGGTGAGGGGCGGCATCGGGTTGCATCTCGGCATCGGCATCGGGCTTGCCTTTTCGTTCATTCTTGTCATGCAGGTTTCCACAGTATTTGCCACCTTCGGCAATCTCCCCGCCTGGCTGGCAGCCTGGTTACCCAATTTTATTTTCGGTGTGGTGGGCATTTTCCTTTATGTCCGGAGAACCCGGTAGCACTGCATGATCACTACCGGCCGGTGTGCATTACAAATAATTGAAATAAAAACCATCGTACACATCATGTTCAGAACGTTAAAAATTTCAAAAAAAAATTTGTTATTGGGAGAATTAAGTATACTTTTGCAAACCGATTTTTGAAAAAGATCAATCTTAAAGAGAGCGTTCATAAACATAAAAATATATTGCGGGGTGGAGCAGAGGTAGCTCGTTGGGCTCATAACCCAAAGGTCGTTGGTTCGAATCCAGCCCCCGCTACCACAAAAGCCTGAATGTCGTTGATGTTCGGGCTTTTTTTATTTCCTCAAAATATTCCCGTCCAAAAGGCCGGTCGTCCGGCGGAATTCCTTCCCGGAACTCCAATGATTTTGTTTGCCGAAAAAATGTAAGGAATCGGAATAATAATTTATTTTGAACTTCATTATCAATTGCGGAAACTTTTCAAAAGAGAAATCGATGTAATCACCGAAAGATCCCTTTCAAATCCGTTTTTTATTGAACGTGTTGACGAAACCAAGAAGTTGATCTATGAAGCATGAATAATAGCGGATGCTTTTATTCCCGTCGTTTATGGAAAATAGTCGCCTTTCGGTTCCTTTAATAAAGTACGTGGGGATATTACGCCAATTAGCATGTCCCACCATTCGCCATGAAGTGAGAAACTCTTCGCAGGTCATTCAGCCAAACAGATGTTCTCAACAGGCACTCCGGACCCGGAATTAAAATCCAGCATGGCATTGATCAGGCAGAATTTTTGAAAATGTTTGAGGTCTTCCGGGCGGAGCGGTGCTTGTTTGATTTTTCCTGTTGATAAAAGCAGCATCTGTTTTGTCCCCTTCAGCAGCGGCGTATCCGGTGTAATCCAATCGCTGCCGTCGAAAAAGGCGATGTTGGAAAACGAGGTGTCGGTAAGCATCCCCTGTTTCACGATCAGGATGTCGTCGCATGCTCCTTTTAGCGACAGCAGTTTTTCCAGTTGCGAACGGTTTGCAAATTTATGCCCGTAGCTGATGTGATCGTCCCGGACGATCTTCAAAGTATTGACATCCTTCGGTACATACGGAACGAATGCGATCTTGCCGATGGTTTTGCCGTAAACAAACCTGCATTTCCAGACCCCCTGTTTGCAATTTCCGGGAACGGACAAAACCTCACCGAGGCTGATGATGTTGCCGGCATCTGATATTTCGGCCCTTGACCGGTTGAATCGTTCCTGATGTAAGGGCAAATTGCAAAAACGGCCGTTTTCAACTTTTATGGTTTCAAGCAATGGGTACATAGATTTTCCTGATCAGTTCATCGTATTCTTTTGCGGGGTCGCTCATCCAGGTGATGCCGCCGCCGCTTTTGAACCAAAGGGTGCCGTTGCGGTTTTCGATAAAGCGGATCATCACGGCACTGTCGAGATTTTTGCCGTCGAAAAAGCCGAAGATGCCGGTGTAGTATTTGCGTTGGTAATTCTCTGCCCGGCTGATGATCTCCAGTGTTTTTTGCTTGGGTGCGCCCGAGATGGAGCCCGCCGGAAGCAAAGTGATCAGGAGTTCGCCCAGCCGGTTTTGATATCCGGCGGGAAGCCTGCCCGAAATTTTTGAGCTCATCTGAAGCAATGCGCCCTTGTGGGTGGATATCTTCTCAACGTACCCGAACAGTTCCGTTTTCACATCTTCAGCCACCATGCTCAGGTCGTTCCTGATCAGGTCAACGATGGTGTTGTGTTCGGCATGCTCTTTTTCGTCCTCGAGCAGCAGGCGTTCGGCATCAGGAATCGTTGCGTCAATGGTGCCCTTCATCGGAAAAGACGAGATGATCCCGTCCTCAATTCTGATGAAACATTCGGGACTGAACACCGTGAATTCATCCCGGAAATACAATTTGTATTTTGCCCGGCTCAGCCGGTAGATCTCTTTGAGTGTTGCCTCCGTTGCTATCCTGCTTTCGAAAGTCAGGTTCAGCAAAAAGGTATTGCCTTGTTTGATCTCTTCCTGCACAAGTCCGAAGGCTTTCAGATAAGAAGAGCGGTCGGGCGGGAAAATTTTGAGCGAAAAGGAAGAAGGAGGTCTGGCAGTTTTTCCGTTGATGCGCCCGGGCAACGAAAACAAAATGTCTGCGGGGATTTCATTCTCTGCAAAAACAACCGGATTTTCCATTAAAAAATCAATCACAAACAAAAAAGGTTTTCCCTTTGACGCCAAAGCGTTTACCTTTGCAACAAAATCCGATGTTCGATTTTTATGTACCAACAATGAAAATTTTACTGGTTGACAATTACGATTCCTTTACCTATAATCTGGTAAATATTTTGCGCAAAAATAAAAAAACGGCGCTAACAATTTTGCAGCCCCATGAAATAGCGCTGGAGCAGGTGCGATATTTTGACAAGATTTTGTTTTCTCCCGGGCCGGACATTCCCGCCACGGGCGATGTGATGGAAAAGATCATCGGGAGATACAAAGAAGAAAAAAGCATGCTGGGGATTTGCCTCGGCATGGAAGCCATCGCTCTTTTTTTCGGAGCCCGTCTTCTTCAGCTTCCAGAGCCTTCGCACGGTGTTGTGAAACGCATCACCGTTACCGACGGCAGCGAACCGCTCTTCAGAGGTGTCGATTCGCCGTTCGATGCCGGGCTTTACCATTCATGGAAACTCGATCCCGAAACCCTCCCGCCGGAGATCAAAGTAACCGCTGTCAGCAACCAAGGCGTCATCATGTCCGTAAGGCATGCCGCCTTCGACCTGGCCGGCTTCCAGTTTCATCCCGAATCGGTGATGACTCGCGAGGGAGAAAAAATGCTTAACAACTGGGCCGGGTGACCGGCGCCGGTTTGTGTTGATTTTGTTTGTTTAGTTAATGATGGTTGAAAATTACGTGTACAGATACCGCTTGATATTTTTCTTCGGGGTTTTGATAAATTCTACGTCGGTCAATTCTATATCGGTGATCTGTTCGTATTTGGGTAATTTTTTGTTCAGTTCGGCGATGCCTTCCCTGAGGCGTTTTTCCACCTCTTCGAAAGTGAGTTTTTCGGCTTCCATGACTTCGCGGTCGGGATAGATCATCGCCACCAGTTTTTGTTCGTGTACTTTGACCACACACTCCTGAACGCAGGCAAGGTTGCCGATTTTGTTTTCAAGCTCTTCGGGATAGATATTCTGGCCCGAGGGGCCCAGGATCATATTCTTGCTTCTTCCTTTGATAAAAAGATGTCCGTTTTCATCGAGGTACCCCAGGTCTCCGGTTTTGAGCCAGCCGTCGTTGGTAAACGATCCGGCAGTGGCTTCTTCGTTTTTGTAATACCCCAGCATCACATTGTCACCTTTCACCAGTATTTCGCCGATCTTGTCGTCCGTGTTGCTTTTGCCGATTTTGATCTGCATCCGGTCAACTGCCTTTCCGCAGGAACGGTAGGGGATGTTTTCCCATGATTCGTAACTGATCAGCGGGCCGCACTCGGTCATGCCGTATCCCACGGTAAAACGGAAACCGATCTTTTTGAAAAAACTTTCCACATCCTCACTCAACGGTGCACCGCCGATGACCACTTCACGGAAGTTGCCGCCGAAGGTTTCGGTAAGTTTCTTATTGACCTTGCCTTCGATGATCCCCGAGATCAGCGGCAAACTCAGAAGAAATTTCATCAACGGCTTTTCCAAAGCTGGCAAAATACGCTTCTTATAGATCTTTTCAATGACCAGCGGAACGGAAAGGATCAGTCGCGGATGAATCTCCCCGAAGGCTTTGGTGACGATTTGCGGAGAAGGTACCCGTGTGAGGAACGTAATATGGCAACCCATGGTGAAGGGAAACAAAAACTCGAACAACATGCCGAAAACATGTGCCATGGGCAGAAACGAAACGATGGTATCGCCCGCATCAAGCGGCATTCGTACCTGTGCGAAAATAATGTTTGAAATAATGCTTCGCCGCGGCAGCATCACCCCTTTGGTAAATCCGGAAGTGCCGCTGGTATATGAGATGACGCAAATGCTTTCGGGATCGAACGATCTAAACCCGAGGACTTCCATGCTGTTATCTTTTCCGCCGTGTTCTTTCAGGACTTTTTCAATATTTCCTTTTGTGTCAACAATAGGTGAATAATCATCAATATTGATGATACTCTCCGGATCCTGCAGGTGTTCCTTGTCCAGATTTTTGTAAATGCCCGCTGTGATGAAAAGCAATTTGCTGTCGGAGTGGTGGACAATATGGTAGATGTTCTCGTTGGAAAATTCGTTGAGGATCGGCACGACCACTGCTCCGTAGCTTACAATGGCAATAAATGCAATTCCCCATGACGACGAGTTGTTGCCAAGCAATGCAATATGATCGCCCTCTTTGATCTCCAGTCCGGCAAACAAATGGTGCAAAAACCGGATTTTCTTCCCCACATCCCCATAAGTGTGTGTGGCACCCTGATAATCGGAAAAAGCGGGTAACGATTGATTTCGCTGGATCGTTTCGGCAAAAAAACGGTTGAGTTGATCTTGTTTTGTTGTCATAATTCGAATGTTTTTATGCAAGAATACAAAAAAATAAATAACCGGAAAAATTGATGTTTGCTTTTTTGCGCAAAAACGGTTAGATTTGTAGGCGATGTAAACAATTGATCGAAAATTTGAAAAAAAGGAACCGGCCATGAATGTCATCGAAAAATTTGCCAAAAATCTTGTGGATCAAATCGCCGATGCCGGCGAGAAATTTCTGGACCTGCGACGGTTGCGCAGCAAGTCGGTGTATTCGACGGTGAAGCTTTGCGAAGAGCTGATCTCTCACAAGGGCGTGGCTTCGGGAATCGCGCTTGCACGTGAGATCATCAACCGTTACCGGCAGATGACCGGCGACGATAAACTGAAGTTTTTTGTGGAACTGAAAAAGAAAACCGGCCCCGATATCGCTGCCGTCAGCAAATTGGCCAGAATATTTTTGAAGACCCGGGACGAAGAGCGCCTGATGGAGTTGTCGAAACAGATCAGGGCAGCCCGTTACAAATTGTTCAACAGGCTCAATACGGCGCCCGGCGGAACAGCAGCCATCGTACACATGCGGGAGGATTTACTGCAATTTTTGCCTGAACATCCCGAACTGAAAGTTATGGATGAAGGATTGAAAGAGTTGTTGACCTCGTGGTTCAATCCCGGTTTTCTCGTTTTGAAAAATGTGGACTGGAATACCGAAGCCGCCGTGCTCGAAAAGATCATCCGGTACGAAACCGTGCACGATATCAAAAACTGGGACGACCTGAAACGCAGACTGGGCGACGGAAGAAAATGCTTTGCCTTTTTTCATCCCGCTCTGGAAGGCGAGCCGCTGATCTTTGTCGAGATCGCACTCACCAAAGGCATTGCCGGCTCCATACAATCCATCATCAACAGTGAAAACCATTTTGAAAAAGATGCCGATACGGCGATATTTTATTCCATCAACAACTGCCTGAGGGGATTGAAAAGAATCCCGCTGGGTGATTTTTTGATCAAACAGGTTGTCAATGAACTGGCCATGGAATTGCCCTCCATCAAAACCTATTGCACCTTATCACCTGTGCCCGGTTTTGCCAGGTGGGTCAGGGAAGAGGTGCGCCGCGGAAAAAGTGAACTGATCCCGCAAGAAGACTTGGAAAAGCTAAAGGTGCTGGAAAATGAAAAATGGTATCGGGATCCGGAAACCCGCGCCGTTTCGGAGGAAGCGCTGACACGGGCCTGTGCAGTTTACCTCGTCAGGGTAAAACGAAACGGAAAACCCATTGACCCCGTGGCTCGATTTCATTTCGGAAACGGAGCACAACTTTACCGCATCAACTGGATGGGCGATACCTCGGCTCACGGATTGAAAGCATCCTTCGGCCTGATGGTAAATTACCTTTACGATCTGAAACACATCGAATCGAACCATGAAGCCTATGAAGAAAAAGGCGTGCCGGCCGTTTCCAGATCGGTGCGGAGTCTTTTGGGATAGTGCCGGCTGCTTTTGCAGGGTTAAGGCATTATTTCTCCCAGTATATCCAAAATCGTTTATCATGTGAATTTTGATTACACAAAACCGGCTTCGGCAATACAAACAATGATGATTATTCTTTGACACAACGAACGCTGTAAGCGAAATCCATCTATCCAAAGGACTTTGTTGTTTGCCAGTTTACTACCCTGATCCGTGCCCCTCCATCCGGATAGATTCGATTGGTAAATGGTCATGCCGAGTTGCCTTTCTGCGGTTTTCCATTCTTGATCCGATGGTAAATGCCAGCCGTTGGGGCAGATGCCTTGTGTGCTCTCTGTAGAAACATATTGCATCATTTCGTGCCACTGGTACAATCCGCCATAGATATCACAATTTTCGGCATTATCGCGGATTTTCCAGTCCACGGGTTCCGGTATTTTTCGACCTTTGGCTTTTATCCATATTTGTGTTTCCATCGTTGCCGGGTTTTACGAGATGATCATGCTGAAATATTCGGGTCAGGTTGTTTCTAATCATCCTGTTTTTCAGATGATCCCGTATGATGTTAACTTCTCACCAAGAATATACATTTTCGGAAAAAACACCAAAAAAACAAGCAGTAAATTGCGTCGGCGGTTTCACGGTATCTTAAAGGCCGTTGTTCCTGATAATGTCGTTAAAAGCTAAATAAATAAGAAAATTATTAACGAGCCGATTTGTTTCTAAATCAAGAAAATTACCTTTGCCGTTTAATTTCTCTTGAAATTACGATGAAGAATTTTTTTGCGATTTTAATTCAAAAGCATCCGGTATTCGGATTACTGCCCTATCTTTTTCAACTGAAAGGAGAGAATAAGGATTTTTACCTGATCGGCGACCGGCTGATGAGGGCCAATCTGCAGCAATACAAAACGTACCTTTCGGAGAATCAGATAAAGATCATCGAACAAACGGAGGAGTATGCGGATAATAACCTTAAGCAACATTTTACCAACAAAAAGATAACCGCGGTAGAGTTTGTCCGTAAGCTGGATGCCGGATACGTGAAAAAATTTATTCGTCCCTTCATCGAAAAAAGAATTGCGGAGATCGTGGCGCTTGCCATCGCAGAGGAGATGCGTATATTTTACCGCGAAGATAAAGATGCCGTTTACAAAGACGACGAAATACGGGTTGAGCCCGAAGCAGCGGATGTGGTTTTCCATTTCGAAAAACTGGAAGGCAGCACCCGTTATTTCCAAACCGTCAGACACAAGGGTGAGATCATCTCGCTGACGGATAAAGCCGGGGCGATTATCAGTAATGATCCGTGCTGGTTGTTGGTTGAGCACAAGTTGTATCATTTCCGCAATAATGTGGAGGGGAAGAAACTCGCTGCTTTTTTCAATAAGGCGTTCATTGAAGTCCCCGGAAAACTGGAGCCGGATTTTTATATCAATTTTGTGGCAAGCTGCATTCGCAATTTTCATGTGGAGGCCACGGGATTTACGATTAACAAGGTTGAACCCGAAAAGGCAGCGTTGTTGAGTTATTCAACCTTCGGTACGGAGGTGCCGATGCTGGCACTGGGCTTTAAATACGGCGGTGAATTGTTGCAGCCCGCAGACGGACAAAACCGTTATGTGTTTTTCGAACGGGATGAGGGCTTCGGCTTTCGGGTCTTTGAGCGCGACAGGAACTGGGAATCGCGTATGGCGAAAAAACTGACGGAACTTGGGCTTCAAAAAAAATATGACAATTATTACCTGCCCGTCGGTTCCGAAACGGAAAAATACGGGATCATAACGTGGCTGAACGAACATGCCGACGCACTGAAAGAGGCGGGTTTTGTGACGGAACAGGATTTTTCGAATGTTCGGTATTTTACAGGCCAGATCACCGTGCAAATCAGTTATTCCGAAAAACAGGATTGGTTTGATGTATTTGCCGTGGCAAGATTCGGCAACGATTTTGAAATTCCCATTTACAAGCTGCGAAAATATCTGTTGGAGGGCATACGGGAATATGTGCTGCCCGATGGCCGGGTGGCGGTTTTGCCGGAACAATGGTTCGGTAAATTTGAAGACCTGGTCACTTTCGGTAAAAGTGATAAGGAAAAGATAAGGGTGGATAAGCGTCATTTTCCGCTGATTAAACAATCGCTGGGCATGAAACAGGTACGCGATATGCTCACCGACGGTATCAAGGAGATGGTGGCCGCCGATAAATCGGTAGCTGTTCCGGCAGCCGTCAATGCCCAACTGCGGCATTACCAGTTGGAGGGCTTTCGCTGGCTCGATACCATGCGCAGGGCAAATCTCGGCGCATGCCTTGCCGATGATATGGGGCTTGGGAAAACATTGCAGACCTTGTGTGTTATTGCACAAAATATCGCCCAACGAAATGGCGGAGCTTTTCCTGTTTTTGAGGCCACGGGAGGCCAGCTCGACCTCTTTGAGCAGGAAGGTGCCATGCAACCGGTAAAGCCTTCTTTGATCGTAATGCCGGCATCGTTGGTGCACAACTGGTCCGACGAGATCAAAAAATTCATTCCCGGCCTGAAATTCCTTATCTATACCGGCCAGCACAGAAAAATGTTGATCGAAAGATTCCATAAAGTCGCCATTGTGTTAACCACTTACGGCACCGTAAGAAACGACATTGAAGCGCTGGCCGCAATTGATTTTGATTACCTGATCCTCGACGAAAGCCAAACCATCAAAAATCCGGCTTCAAAAATAGCAAAGGCAGTCAACAAGCTTCGCTGTACGCATAAGCTCACTTTGAGCGGAACGCCCATCGAAAATTCGCTGACCGATCTGTGGTCGCACATGAATTTCCTCAACAAAGGGCTTTTGGGCGACCTTGCCTTTTTCAGGCGCTATTTTGCCACTCCCATCGAACGCAACAACGACATCGTTAAACAGGAGAAACTTAAGCTGATCATCTCACCGTTCCTTTTGCGAAGAACCAAAAAAGAGGTGGAAAAACAATTGCCCGAATTGGTTGAAGAATACATCTATTGCGAAATGAGCGACGAGCAGAAACACATTTATCAGGAAGAAAAATCGAAGATCAGAAACATGATCCTGCAAAGTATCGAGGAACGGGGGTTGAAAAAATCGGGAGTCACCATCCTTCAGGGACTTTCGCGGCTCCGGCAACTGGCCTGCCACCCGCAGATGATCTTTCCTGATTTAACGTACGATTCAGGAAAATTTACGGAGATCACCCGCAACCTTGAAACGCTCATCAGCGAAGGGCACAAAATATTGTTGTTCTCATCTTATGTCAAACATCTCCGCCTTCTGGAGGGTTTTTTGCAACAAAACCGGATCGGTTACTCAATGCTTACGGGTCAATCCACACGCCGCGGGAAGATCATCAAAGAGTTTCAGAACGATGAACGGAAGCACGTGTTTTTGATCTCCATGAAAGCGGGTGGGGTAGGACTCAATCTTACGCGTGCCGATTATGTTTTTCTGCTCGATCCTTGGTGGAACCCCGCCGTGGAAAATCAGGCCGTCAACCGCGCCCACCGCATCGGCCAGACCAAACACGTTTTTGCCTACCGCTTCATCACCCTCCAAACGGTGGAAGAAAAGATCATGAACCTGCAACGGAAAAAATCGGAGCTTGCCGATCTCTTTATCCGGTCGGGCAATCCCTTGTCGCAACTCACCATTGATAATATCAGAGATTTGATCAGCTGATTTTTTTTATTTCCTTTCCGTTTTATTTTTGTTTGGGCAGCGGCCGGGCTGTCCGCTATATCTGCTCGCATGCAATCCGTGTTTCGCAGGCAGCGGGCAGGAGCTTCCGTTGGTCGCTCTGCCCGTGCCGCTCCACATCGGTTTGCATGCGGGCAGGATGCCGCTCCCATCCCTGCTGCGGATTCCGGCCATCATCTTCTTTTTTAGAAACATTCTCAATTTCACCCGCTTTTTTCCTCGATAAGTTTTTCGGATTGCAATAATTTATCGGAATTAAAAAAGTTTATGAATTTACTTGATGCAAAAAAGAAAGCAACCTTTATTTTTGCAAAAAATCAAAAAAAAACAGAAAGATGTATTATAAAATTATTGCGGTATTGTTGATTGCATCCATGGTTATCGGTTGCAGCGGAGAATCGGATAAGAAGAAAGAAGAACAAAAAAAGCCGATGATCAAATTGCCGGAGAAGCCCAAAGCCAAGACTGCACCGGCAACCATGTCCGCCCCCGATCTGGGCAAAAAGGCCAAACCCGGTTTCAAAACCAAATTCGAACGCGGACAGAAACGTCGCGAAACCATCAAGGATAAATTTGATGACAGCGGCAATTTGATCGAACGGACGGATAAGATGTTCAATAAATTCGGCGAGGTGGTCAAAAAAAACCGTTATACCTACAAATATGACGATGCCGGACGCCGTATCGAACAATGGTATTATGCCACCACCGACAACGGCGAACCCATCATGTCGAACGTGAATTACATCAAGTACAACGACAAAGGATGGAAAATTGAAAATATTTTCATTTCATATGATGCCGAAGGGAAAGAAACAAGGTGGGTCAAAAATGAATTCAAACACAACAGCGACGGCCGCATCATCGAGGATATCACTTACGACAAGCAGGGACACAAACAGCTTAAGGTAAACTACAATATTGTGAACGACATGCTGGTAAGTGAAAATTTTACGAAATACGATGAAAACGGAGAACCTGTTACCAAAACCACCATCTCTTACGATAAAACCGGTACGGTGATCGATACGAAGGAAGAGAAGCTGAAGTGAAGGGGGGAAGTAGGAAGACCGAAGTGGGAAGTCAGAAGTTAGAAGACGGAAGTGGGATGGGGTTAGGAAGTAAAAGTAAAAAATGAAATGATTGGGACATGTTAAAACCGGCTTTATATTTGATTCCCGTTACGTTGGGGGAGAGTGCTCCCGGAAGGGTTTTACCGGAATACAATTCGGAGATCATCCGGCAACTGGATGAATTTATTGTTGAGAACATCCGCTCGGCCCGGAGATTCCTAAAAAGTATCGGTTATCAAAAAGACCTCGGTGAAGTGACGTTTCACTTGCTGAATCAACACACCGCCATGACGGAGGTTCCGGGATTTATCCGCTCGGTGAAAGAGGGAAAAGCTGTCGGATTGCTTTCGGAGGCAGGTACGCCATGCATTGCCGACCCGGGAAATGTCCCCGTAAGACTTTGCCGGGAAGCCGGTTTGCAGGTGATCCCTCTCGTTGGCCCCAATTCCATTATCCTTGCATTGATGGCCTCTGGTTTCAACGGACAGCATTTTACTTTTCACGGTTACCTGCCCGTTGAGAAAAACGCCCTGAAACGGAAAATCAAAACGCTGGAGCAATTTGCCTATAAGAACGACCAAACGCAAATATTCATCGAAACGCCATACAGGAACACGAAACTTTTTGATGCATTGCTTGAAGTTTGTTCCGGACAAACGCAACTTTGCGTGGCCAAAAACCTGACGCTGCAAAATGAGGAGATCAGAACGGAGACCATTGCCCGGTGGAAAACGCTCAAACCCGACCTGCATAAGCAACCCTGTGTTTTTTTGATTTATAGGTGAAGTGGGAAGTCAGAAGTCGGAAGTCGGAAGACCGAAGACTGAAGTGGGGAGATGGAAGACCGAGGACGGAAGTTGGAAGACGGAAGACCGAAGTTGGAAGAATGAATGGACTGGAGGGACTAAAGAAACTACGTTTTTTCAGTACAAGCCTGAAAAAAAGTCACTTTGTAGGAAGGCATTGACGTGTGAATTATCTCTTTTTTTTAATTCATTGTTCCGAAGGAGGAATTTTTTGAGGAAGAGCCACGTTCAGATTATTGAATTAATGGACGGTTGGATGGTTTAGAAAAAAATCTGTTAGTACGTAGGCCGCATTCGATGGTTTTGCTTCCCAATTTTTTACAAACATTCGCAAAACAAAAAATCCCGGAAAAATGCTTCCCGGGATTGTAAAAGGAGGATTACATGTATTGTTTTTTGGAACAATGCGGCAAAAGTACATGGTTATTCCGGATAAAGCGGTTCAGTCGCACTTACCCCGTCTTACAAATTTCTTACAAAGGTTTACGGCCTGAGGTATAATGATGAATTTCAGCCGGTTGGTTGGGTTGAAAAACTCTTTTGGAAAGCGATGTTCAGAAATTGAAATTGATCAGAAATTCAGAAATATCCTGATCTTTGGTGAGGTTGAGCTTTTGCCGGAGTCTTGATTTACGGGTGTAAATGGCTTCGGGAGAGGTTTCGAGAAATTCGGCGATCTCCACATTGAGGAAACGTTGCTTCAGATAGGAGCAAAGCCGCAGGTCGTCGAAAGTCAGTTTCGGGTATTGTTGTTTCAGCTTCCGGTGAAACTCCCGGTTGCTTTTGTCAATGAACATGTTCGATATCATCTCTTTCACCCGTTTGATCTCCATCCGTGCCATGGGATTTTTTTCCACGATCAGCTTGTCGAGCTGGCTCCGAAGATCATAAAACAGGGTAACTTCATCCAGTTTCTTCTTTTTCTCTTCAAGTTCGTTCACCACCCCTTCTTTTGTTCCATTGCCGGTCTGCCGTCCATCGGAAATTTCGTTTAACCTTGATTCGATCTCGGCTTTTTCGTCCAGACTGGCTTTGATACCGATGTGCGTGTTGACCCTTGCCAGCAGGACTTCGGCGTTAAAAGGCTTGGTGACGTAATCCACGGCACCCAGTTCGAACCCTTTGACAATATTTTCGGCCTCGGCTTTGGCTGTGAGAAAAATAACGGGAATGTTCCGCGTGGCGGGATTGCTTTTCAGATGCGTGATCACTTCAAAGCCGTCCATCTCGGGCATCATCACATCCAGCAGGATCATGTCGAAATCAATGGATGCTACTTTCCGCAGAGCCGCAGCGCCCGATGTGGCAAAGGTGATGTTGTAATTTTTCGTACTCAAAATGTTGGCTGCAAGTTCAATGTTTTCGGGAATATCGTCAACGATGAGTATTTTGTATTTTGTTACCTGACTTTCCATATTTGTGATGTTTATTCTGAATGAAATGATTAATGCTCGATTGTTATTTGATTGTTGGGTTCTTCAGGCCATGGTTCATGGGTCGGCAAAGTAAAAAAGAAAGTTGTCCCTTTTCCCGGCTGGCTTTTGACCCGGATAGTACCACCCATTTTCTTTACAAATTCATAAGTGATCACCAGCCCCAGCCCCGTACCTTTTTCTCCTTCGGTACCCCAGCGTGTATCGTTGATAAAATTTCCGAAGAGTTTGTTTTGTGTTTCCGCATCCATCCCTATTCCCGTGTCCGCCACGGTGATCTCCAGAAATCCGTCTTGATTTTCACGGGCATCAATGGTAATTTTTCCGTTGCGGCCAGTAAATTTAATGGCGTTTGAGACAAGGTTCCGCAAAACGGTTTTCAGGGCGTTTTTGTCGGCATAAGCCATCACATAATCTTCCAGATTTGTTTCCAGTGTGATGGATTTATGGCCGGCAAGTCCTGATAGCAGGTTGAACGTTTCGTTCACAACGGGAGTGACGTTGATGATTTTTTGCTTCAGAACCATCTTGCCTTGTTGGTTTGCCGTCCAGAACAACAGGTTTTCCAGAAGGTCGTACGAGGCAGAGATGGATTCCCACACCGTAAAGAGGTAATCACGAATGGCTTCCGGGGTCATCTTCACCTCTCCGTTAACGATAACGGTCAACGATTCTTTGATGTTTCCCAACGGCCCCGACAGGTCGTGGCTGATGATGGAGAACATTTTATCCCGTGTGTCGTTGGCCGCTTTCAATTGTTTGTTTGCATGGTTCAATTCATTAAGTACTTTTTTAAGTTTAACCTGCGTATTGACCCGTGCAAGCAGCTCTTCGCCGTTGAACGGCTTGGTCACATAATCGGCTCCGCCAACCCTGAAAGCTTTTACGATGTTTTCGGGCTCGGCCTTTGCCGTAAGAAAAATCACCGGAATATGGCGTGTTTCATCATGTTGTTTCAGCCTTTTGCATACTTCATATCCGTCAATGCCGGGCATCATAATGTCCAGCAAAATAACATCAAAGGCGATCATTTTCACCTTTTCAAGCGCCTCTTCACCGCTTTGTGCAAAAGAAATGTTGTATTGATTTTGTTTTAAAATTTTAGCCGCAACCCTGATGTTGGTCGCGTTATCGTCCACAAGTAATATTTTAGGATTATTTTTTTTCAATTGATCCGGTCAATCCTTAAAAAATGAAATTGAAAATTTTTCACCAAATTTAGTGTTTTGTGTATAAATGACAAAAAAAAATGACTTTCTTATCAATATGACACCTTTTATAGCCGCATGTTTTCTCCATGGTTTTGGCGAATG
>JAOZMX010000075.1 GCA_029934065.1 Bacteroidales bacterium | reverse complement strand
TATCGCGCCGGTATCATTCCCGGAAGGTTTGTTTTTATCCCGTAATTGTCACACCGCCGTTATGATTACCACCACATGAATGTGGTGGCTATTGATGCTCCGTGAATTTTAATAATGTTTCGAAATTAATTTTGGGCTAAAGCCCGCGATGGGGATATCCGTTATATTCACCACCACATAAATGTGGTGGCTATTGATGCTCCCGGGGTGTGTTCATTTTTCCCGGAACCTTACCAACGGCCGGTATTTTCCTGAAATAATTCGGGATTCAGAAGCAAAGGTTTGATAAATTCGAATGCAGCTTCCATGTTATTCATAGCCTCCCGTGTGATCCCTTCCATGAATTCCCATTCATATCCTTTCAGGTGGAGCAGATAGGCTTTGGGCGTTTCCGGGTAAATATCCTGACACAGTTTGACCACAAATGCCGGAGAAACCGAATGCATCGAAAACTCTACCTTCGATTCGGGTGTTATTTCGGTCAGCTCAAATTTTTCGATATCTTCAATGGAAGCATCCACAAAGATCACAATGTCTTTCCCGGCTATTTCGGCGGCATCTTCGATGTTCAACTGGTAATTGGAATCGAATGCAATGTGATCCAACCCTTCGCTTGCGGCCCACTGTCTGGTTTTTTCCACAAAAAGATTACCCAGGCCGTCATCCTGACGACCCGGGTTCCCATATCCATAAATCAATATTTCCAAATGTTTGTGCTTTTTATGTTCTTTTTCTGTCAATGAGATTGTTGTTTGCGTCATAAAGCGTAATTTCCAGCGGCATCTGACCGAGGGCATGTGTGGCGCAACTCAAACAGGGATCATAAGCCCTGATGGCCACCTCCACGGCATTCATCATCCCTTCGGTGATCTCTTTTTGCCCCGTCATGTAATCCACTGCCACTTTATTAACGGCGCGATTCATGGGTTCATTGTTGTTGGTGGTGGAAACGATCAGGTTGGCCATCTCTATCTGATCTTTGTCGTTGATTCTGTAATGGTGGAACAGGGTGCCCCGCGGTGCTTCGATCACACCCACACCTTCATTTTGTTTTGTGCCTTTGGTTACAAGATCGTCACCCTGAAGGTCGGGGTCGTTGAGCAGCTCTTTCATCATCTCGGCTGCATGCAGAATTTCTATCAAACGAGCCCAGTGCATGTGCATCGACATGTTGTTGGGTTTGCCGTTGGTGTAGGCCTTGAATAGCTCAAATTCTCTTTGCGCCAGCGGTGTCGGGATAAAATCGGCAGTGTTGAGGCGGGCCAGCGGGCCAACGCGGTACCAGCCGTTTTCTTTGCCCAGATGGTAAAGATACGGGAATTTCATATAACTCCACGAGCGCACTTCTTCGTTGATGTATTTCGTATATTCCTGATAATCCACATCATCCAGTATTTTTTTGCCTTCGGCATCCACAGCCCGCAGGACACCGTGATACAGATCCAGTGCGCCGTCTTTTCGCACGAGGCTTAAATGACTTGACGGAAAAGCCGCAAAATTGTCAATCATGGATTGGTTTTGCTGATGATAGTCTTTGAAAAAATCAACAGCGGCCTGTGACCATTCGATCATTTTGTCGATGTTCAGCGGGTCGGCACCGTGCAGGAACGCATCTCGTTCCTCAATGGTCAGATTCTTGTTGATCCCGCCGGGAATGGCTCCTGTACCGTGTATTTTCTTTCCGGCTGTAGCTTTGATGATCTCCTGTCCGTACTTGCGCATCATTACTCCTTGCACTGCCAGGTCTTTGTGTTTGAGAGCCACACCGATGATGTTTCTCATCAGCGGGTCGCTGTCGATACCGAAAAGCAGGTCGGGGGATGCAAGATGGAAAAAGTGCAGTGCATGCGACTGGAACATTTGTCCGTAGTGCATCAGGCGGCGCATTTTTTCGCCTGTCGGCGTAAGGCCGTCGCCGGTACCGGCACCAACGATAACGTCAAGTGCTTTGGCTGCGGCAAGGTGATGGCTCACCGGGCAAATGCCGCAGAGACGTTGCACCAGTACGGGAGCTTCCCAGTAGGGACGCCCCTGAACAAAACGCTCGAAACCGCGAAACTCAACAATGTGAAGCCGCGTTCTGGTGACATTACCCTGATTGTCGAGATGAATGGTAACTTTTCCGTGTCCTTCCACACGCGTTACCGGTTCTATTGTGATTTTCTTTCCCATAATAATTCACTTTTAAGATTAATCGAATTTAATAACTTCATACGGCAACTTCATTTCGTCGCCCGTTACCAGCGCTACCAGTGCATTCCAGATCAGATCGGCACGCGGCGGGCAGCCGGGCAGGTAATAGTCTATCTTCACGATCTCGTGACACGGATATACTTTGTCGAGCAGCATCGGCAGTTCGTCATCGTTGGGAACAATTTGTTTGTCGTTGTCCCTGACCGTGGGGCCGTTCAGATAGGCTTCATCCAGACACTCTTTGATGGCGATGCCGTTGCGCAGTGCGGGAAGTCCGCCCATGATGGCACATTCACCAAGCGACACCAGTATTTTGCAGTGTTTTCTGAAGTCTTTCAATACGTGAATGTTTTCGCTGTTGCAGCATCCGCCTTCTATCAGGCCGATATCACACTGCTTGGTAAAAGTTTTGATATCGTCGATGGGCGACTTGTTGAACTCTACCAATTCGATCAGATCAAGGATGCGTTCGTCAATATCCAGCAAAGACATGTGACAGCCGAAACATCCTGCAAGTGATGTTGTTGCTACGATAGGTTTACTCATTTTTATTTCTCCTTATTTTTTATTTTTTTTCAATATCGCTACCGATGGGTTCCAGATCGTATTTTCTTTTGCCGATGGGAGTCTGGTATCCTTTTTCTCTTGGCAGCAGTGCGCCTACCGGACATATCTCAACGGCTTTTTGTGCCAGCTCGTCACTCATTTGCTCGCCCAGTACCGGATCCATGATGATCCTTACGTTCCGGCCCCTTTTCACGAATGCAAATACATTTTTGCCGTCTTCGGTTTTGATGGCTCTGATGCAACGTTTGCAAAGAATGCAGCGGTTGTGATCTTTGATGAGCTTCGGGCTGGAAGCGTCCACCTCTTTCCGTGGAAAATTGTACGGAAAGCGCGGCACCATCATCTTGAAGCGGTAAGCCAGAGCCTGCAACTCGCAACATCCGCTTTTTTCGCAGGCCGGGCAAAAATGATTCCCTTCCACAAACAGGGCTTCGATGATTGCCTTTCTGATGTCGTTGATCTCGGGTGTATTGTTTTCTATTTCCATCCCGTCGGCAACAGGGGTTGTGCACGAGGTCATCGGCCTTCCGTTAACCTTTACACTGCATATGCGGCACGATCCCCTCGGCTTCACACCCCTGATGTTGCACAATGTGGGAATATAGATCCCGTTCTCGCGGGCGGCTTCAACGATGTATGTGCCGGCCTCGGCCATACATTCCACACCGTCAATTGTAAATTTTATTAATGTGCTCATATTGAATCTCTTTTTTTGTTTTGCGTTATTAGTCTTTTATTAATTTAAAACCGGTATCCTGCCCGTGGCGTCGCACGAGGCTTTTACGGCTTCCGACAGATCAAACTCGCTCTCAAAATCTTTGTCCCCGGCTACCAGCTCATCATACAAGTGCCTGAAATTGCGTATGCTTGTCACAATGGGATTTGCAGATGTTTGTCCCAGACCACAGCGGCTCACTTTCAGTATTTTTCCCCATTCCACCAGGTCATCAATATCTTTTTCGATGCCTTTGCCATCCAGTATTTTTTCCAGTTTTTCCTTCATCTGGAAGGTGATGTTGCGACAGGTGGAGCACGAGCCGCAGGATTCGTTAATGAAGAACTGCGTAAAGTTCGTTACGATATCTTTAAGCAGGTTGTGCTGTTTTCCGATGATGATCAACGAACCGCCTGTTGCAAGGTCGTGGTAACACAACAACCGGTTGAATTCCTTCGGGCCGATCAGTGTTCCGGATGGGCCGCCAACCTGCACGGCTTGTACGTCTTCCTGGTCGGCTCCGGTCATCTCCAGAATGTCCTTGACCGAAAAGCCCCATTCCACTTCGTAAACGCCCGGGTATCTGCAATCGCCCGAGATGCTCAAAACTTTTGTCCCTGTGGAATTTGCCGTTCCGAGGGTGGTGTACCATTCGCCGCCGTTCAGCAGAATTTTTACCGCCGAACAAAGTGTTTCCACATTGTTGACCACCGTCGGCTGATCGAGGTATCCTTTTTCCACGGGGAAGGGAGGACGGTCGCGCGGCTCGCCGCGTTTTCCTTCGGCAGATTCTATCAGTGCCGATTCCTCACCGCAAACGTAAGCGCCCGCACCAAACTGAAGGCGAATGTCGAAGTTGAAACCTTCAATGCCGCCGATGTTCTTTCCCAGCAGATTGCGGTCCCTGGCGCCCTGAAGAATGCTTTCGAGGTATTTTTTCAGATACATGTATTCGTAACGGATGTAAACGATGCCTTCTGTTGCACCCACGGCATAACCCGCTATCACCATCCCTTCGAAGAGCAGCTTCGGCCTTTCGGTAAGGATCACCCGGTCTTTAAATGTTCCGGGTTCCCCTTCGTCAGCATTACAAAAGATGTATTTTTTCTCGCCTTTGGCCTTGCGGCAAAATTCCCATTTCAATCCCGTGGGAAATCCTGCGCCGCCACGTCCGCGGATGTTTGACTTTTTAATTTCATGGATCACTTCCTCGGGGGTCATGGATGTGAGTTTTTCCTTGATCACCCGGCCGGGAATGTAATCTTTGCTTAAAACAGGGCCTATCCTGCGGATGTTGTTCCTTACCACCGACCGTACCAACTCATTGCGGTTTTCGCCTTCACCAAGATCCGACCGGTACATCTCTTCAATGTTTTTACCGTCTCTGATGTCTTGAATGATCTCTTTAACCCTGAACGGCGTAAGATCTGTAAATACCTTGCCGTTGATCAATGCCGCCGGTTCCTGATCGTTCATCCCGATACACGATGTGTCGAACAGGCCGATCAGTCCGTCAGGCGTAACCTCTCCGAATTTAATTCCCGTTTCCTTTTCAAATGCCTCTTTTACTTTTTGCCGCCCCATCATGTAAGCCACCACACTGTCGTTGAGGTAAACCGTGTATTTGCCCGTCGGTTTATCTGAGAAAAAGTGATAAAACGACATGGTTTGTTTTACATCTGCCAGCGAAATGTCCAGCTCCCCGGCAATCTTTTTTATCGCATCTTCCGAAATGTATCCTTCCTCCGATTGAACATCAATAAGAATATCCATCAGTCTGGTTTTATCCTTATTGTACTTTTCAATGATATTTTCTAATTGCATTGCCATAATTTTTATGTGATTATTATCGAATTGTTGAATTTCAATATCTTATCATTTATTTTTCTTCTTTTTTATTCTGTTTAAACGTCTGTTGTTAATTAATTAACAACGCAAATCTAATGGTAATTGTGTATCCGGCAAAAAGGATTTAAAATTTAGAAATGATATAAATAGATTTGATTTGTATATGAATTGATTTACATCAAGTTATGGAGGTGTTAGAACGGGTTTAAATTGTGTTGTATTTCTTGTTAAAAAGCAAAAAATCGATTTTTATTCAATAATTTTTCAAGGGAAAGCGGATTTAATTATTTTCGTACGGTAAAATCTTCAAGAAAAAGGATCAGATGAGGTATTTTATCCGGATTTCATATGACGGCACGGCATACCACGGTTGGCAAATTCAGGAAAACTCCGTTACCGTTCAATCGCTCCTTGAGGAGGCGCTCCGTTTCAGAGCAGGGCTGACGGGCAGTGTTACCGGATGTGGCAGGACAGATGCCGGCGTTCATGCCAGGGAGTTTTACGCCCACTTTGATCTGGATAAAGTACCCGGTGAATTGGATCCTGACGAATTGCGCAGCAGACTGAACTCTTATTTGCCGGATGACATTGCCGTGCAGCGGATTTTTCCGGTTCTTCCCGGCACCCATAGCCGGTTCCATGCCGTTTACCGTACCTATAAATATTACATCTCCCGCGTAAAGGATCCGTTTGCGAGAGCTTATTCATGGTACTATCACGCACCGCTTGATACGAGCGCCATGCAGCAGGCCGCTGACGTATTGCATGAATACAGCGATTTCACAAGTTTTTCAAAGTTACATTCCAATGCCAAAACCAACAACTGTACGATTTCCTATGCCGGCTGGGAGGAAAAGGACGGCCGAATGACCTTTACCATCACTGCCGACCGTTTTCTGCGCAACATGGTACGGGCCATTGTGGGAACGCTGGTGCAAGCCGGAAAGGGAAAGCTCACTACGGAAGGTTTCCGCCGGGTGATCGAAAGCAAAAACCGCAGCAATGCAGGTGTTTCGGCGCCGGCGCACGGATTGTTCCTTCACGAAATCGGTTACAAATGGGATGAAATTCTGGTTGAAGGAAAAGGGTAGGAGTCCCGGATTTGTTGCTGTGAAAGCGATTTGTTAATTTTCGAAGCTGACTTTATCTTTCCATCAAAAATAAAAATATCAGAGAAAAGAAAGACGGATAAAAATTAGGATTTTGGGATTTAATGTATTATCTTTGTTGCAATCTGAACTGATATATGTCATTGAAGGGGGAGTTCAGAGGATGCTGGCCGGCTTCGTGCCGGCCAGCGTTTTATTCGGCCGGTATTTTATTTAAAATGTTCGCTGATGTATTTCAGTGCTTCGCTGATCTCGAGGCTGCCTGTACTGGGGCCGATGCGGATGTAAAAAGACTCGTCGAATCCTTTTTGCCGGAGAAATACGGGCGCCGGACTGGGCAGGCAATGGACGCGGCAAACCGTTTTGTCGCCGAATCTTTCGAGTGTGGTTTTGATATACGGACTTACATCCTGTCCCATGGAACTTTTGATAAGCATCCACACATGCAACAAAAATTTGTCGTCGTTGGGGAAATTGTCGGCTTCGATGCCATAAATATTTCCATTGTCCTCCACCCCGATGAGCAGGTCGCCCCCGTCGGAATTAAGAAATGCCGCCATGGTTTTCAGTGCTGCATGTTCGATGGCAGGATTTTTTTTGTTTTGTCGAATATCCCACCTGAAAGTGCTTTTAAATTCCATTTTGTCGTGTTCGCCCTGTGCGATCAATTCGCTGATCACCGAAATTTTCTTTCTCGATTGTTCGAAAAAGCCGATAAACTCGGTCACGCAAACGGCATCGTGATAAAAAGTTTCGATGGTTTTTTCGGGGTTGTTCCAGGTTATTTTTTGGTACGGAATTTTGTGTTTGCCAAATAACTCCATTGCGGGTGCAAGATGTTTTCTGTGGCGGTTGGTATGCAGTGCCAGGGTAATGTTGGCGTATTCGGTGGGCGACACCTTGGACAGGATCAGCAGCATGGGCAGCAGCAATCCGTTGCGGTGATTCAACGATAACAGATGGACGGATGCCCGTTGCCCGGACGACAAAGATTCGTATTTCGCTTCAATGAAGGCGATCAGCTCTTCCCTGTGAGCCTGAAAATCTTTCATGACCTTTTCGAATTGCTCCATTCCGCTTAAGAAATCGTGCAATAGTTGTGTGATCACCGCACCGCCCCAAAAGATCAGGTTCATGGTTTGCGGGTTTTCGTCCAGGTATTCCAGTACGTCCTGTATGCGGATCAGCCTGCTGGTTTCTCCCGTTTCGAGTTTCGACATCACCAGCGGATCTCCGGCAATATACACTTTGATGTGTTCTTTTACCGGATCGTTGCCGTTGTGAAAATGATCCGCCATAAAAGAGAACAGGTTCAAACAGTTTACCGAAGAAAAATTGATTTTTCGTCTTATGGTCATCCCGGTCAGGATATACCTCAACAACCGTGCATCGCCATACGAAACTTCATTTCCGTTGGGGGTAAGGAGCGGTTTGTTTTGGTAATAGATTACAAAATCCTCATCCCTCATCACGAGGTCAATATCTCTCGGGTCTATCTTTACTATTTGTTCAGTATGCAAAATTCAATCGTATTTGGGGTTCATAAAAAACGTTTCAAAAGTACCTATTTTTAGCACTTTTCAAAATCATGTCAATGATTTTTTGCCGGATGCTCCGATTTGCATATTTTTACCGTCTGAAAAAATCAAACCAAGACATGCGTATGAAAAAGATCATTATCACAACAGTTGTATTATCACTTTTGTTTGCCGGATGTACCAGCAATTCCGACAAGTCCGGAAACGGGAAACATGAAAAGGCGATCATCAGTCATGTTAAACACCCCGACTGGTCGGTTACGGCCAATATTTATGAAGTGAATTTAAGGCAATTCACAAAAGAAGGAACATTGAAAGCCTTCATCCGGCACATGCCCCGGTTGCGGAACATGGGGGTTGACATTTTATGGTTCATGCCCATTCAACCCATCGGTGAAAAAAACAGGAAGGGAACACTGGGGAGCTATTATTCCATCAGGGATTACGAAGAGGTGGATCATGATTACGGTTACATTGATGAATTTCAAAAAGTGGTGGAGCTGGCCCATCAACTGGGGATGAAGGTCATCTTCGACTGGGTGGCCAATCATACGGCGTGGGATCATCCGTGGGTTACCGAACATCCGGAATGGTATGCCACCGATGAAAACGGGAACATGATCTCGCCGCACGGATGGAGTGATGTGGTACAATTGGATTACGACAACCCGGACATGCGCAGGGCCATGATGGAAGCCATGAAATACTGGGTTGTTGAAGCGGATATTGACGGTTTCAGATGTGACGTGGCCGATCTGGTGCCTCTTGATTTCTGGGAGGAGGCACGTGCTTTTCTCGAAAAGACAAAGCCCCTTTTCATGCTTGCCGAAGCCGAAGACAATGCCTTGCTCATCAATGCCTTCGACATGGATTACGGCTGGACATTGCACCATCTTACCAATTCGATAGCCAAAGGCGATTCCACCGCCAATGATTTGGAAGCCTATTTCAACCGGTACAAAGCCGGTTTTCCCAAAGGTGCATACATTATGAATTTCACCAGCAATCATGACGAAAATTCGTGGAACGGCACCGTGCAGGAGAGGTATGGCGAAGGATACAAGACCTTTGCGGTGCTCATGGCTACCGTTCCGGGTATGCCCCTGATCTACAGCGGACAGGAGGCGGGATTGAACAAAAGGCTTGAGTTTTTCGAAAAAGATGTGATCGACTGGGGGAACTATCCTTTACAGGATTTTTACCGGACTTTGCTGAATGCGAAAAAAAGAAATGAAGCACTGTGGAACGGTACATCCGGCGGAGACCTTGTAAGGGTGAAGACCGATCACGATGATGCGGTGTTTGCATTTACCCGGAAAAAAAATGAAAATACCGTTTTTGTTATCCTGAACCTTACGGGAAAATCACAAAAAGTCACACTACAGGGAAAGGATTTTGCGGGGACTTATACCAATATTTTCAATGAAAAGAAAGTTACCTTCATCGAAAATCATCAACTGGAACTCAAACCGTGGGATTACAGGGTTTATCGGAAATAATGCAATGTTCCCGGACAGTTACCAAATGAAAAATAATTACACATGAGGAACACATTAATCATTTTAATCTCATTGTTTGTGTCGTCAATAACCATCGGGCAAAACCAACTCAACAACAGCATCGGCAATGTGCTGGTGATCCAGAAGGACAATGCAGCGCAAACCTTTACTTTCATCACCGACAACGGAACGGCAGCCGTTACCATTGTCACACCCGATATTTTCAGGATCAGGATCGCCAAAAAAGCTGCTCCCGACATTTCTTATGCCGTGGTGGGGAAAACCAAGCGATGCAATTTTGATTACGGTGAAGACAACGAGGAATTTTTCATCCATACCGATTCGCTCACTTTGAGAATTTCGAAATATCCGTTGCGGTTTACTTTTGAAACAAAAGAAGGCGTCGTTATCAACAGCGACGATCCGGCTTTCGGCACTTCGTGGATCAATGCCGAAGTAACCACTTACAAAACATTGCAGGAAGGCGAACGGTTTATCGGTCTGGGGGAAAAAACGGGAAATCTCGACCGGCGGGGCGAAGCTTATGTCAACTGGAATACCGACAATCCGCACTACGACAACAACACCGATCCCATTTACGCTTCCATTCCCTTTTACATCGGCATCCATCACGGACTGAATTACGGAATCTTTCTCGACAACACCTACCGTTCCATATTCAATTTCGGAGCTTCCAACGATCGTTTTTCCTATTTTTCGGCAGAGGACGGCGAGATGAATTATTATTTTATCTATCATCAATCCGTTGCCGGGATCATTAGTTCTTACACGTGGCTTACCGGGCGTATGGAGATGCCTCCGGTATGGGCACTGGGATACCAGCAATGCCGCTGGAGCTATACGCCCGACAGCCGGGTGCTGGAGGTTGCAAAAACCTTTCGTGAAAAAAGAATCCCCGCCGATGTCATCTATCTCGACATTGATTACATGGACGGGTACAAAATCTTTACATGGAATCCCGAAACCTTTTCCAATCCCGAAAAGTTGATCAACGACCTGAAATCTTTGCAATTCCATACCGCCGTCATTGTGGACCCGGGCATCAAAGTGGAAGAGGGGTATCAGGCTTACGACGAAGGGGTTGCCTACAATCATTTCGTGAAATACCCCGACGGCAAACTGTGGACGGCGCAGGTGTGGCCCGGATGGTGCCACTTTCCCGACTTTACTCGTCCGGCAACGCGCAGATGGTGGGGCGAGCAATTTATGGGATATGTCAATCTGGGGATTACCGGATTTTGGAACGACATGAACGAAATTGCCACCTGGGGACAACAGCCGCCTCCCCTTATCGAATTTGACTGGGAAGGAAACAAAACCACCTACCGGCAGGCCAAAAATGTGTACGGCATGGAGATGGCACGCAGCACCTTTGAGGGCACCAAAAACCTGATGAACGGCCGGCGGCCGCTGATCATCACCCGAGCCGGATTTGCCGGGCTGCAGCGTTATACGGCTATCTGGACCGGCGACAATCAGGCCGATGACCAACACATGCTGCTTGGCGTCAGGCTGGTAAACAGTCTCGGCATCAGCGGTGTCTCCTTCACCGGCTCCGATGTGGGTGGTTTTGGCGGCGACGCCACCCCCGAACTGTTTGCCCGCTGGATGGAAATCGGTGCTTTCACCCCCTTCTTTCGCGGTCATTCGGCCATCAACACCGCCGATGCCGAGCCATGGGTTTTCGGTGAGCAAACCGAGAACATCTCGCGCAATTATATTCAACTGCGTTACAACCTGTTGCCGTATGTTTATACGGCCATGCATGAGTCCACCCTTAACGGGATGCCGCTCAACCGCAGTCTGGCCATCAATTATACCTTTGATAATAAAGTTTACGAAAGGGCATACCAGAACCAGTATTTGTTCGGCCGGTCGTTGCTGATCATCCCTGTGGAGAGCAATAGAGACAGCATTGCAGTTTACCTGCCTCGTGGCGACTGGTTCGATTTTTACACCGATGAAAAATTTTCAGGAAAGCAGGAGCTTACCGCCGGATGTCCCATTGACAAGCTTCCCGTTTTTGTATCGGCCGGAAGCATGATCCCCATGCAATCGCCTGTGCAAAGCACTGAAGAAATGCCTTCGGATACCTTGCGTGTTCATCTTTACCAAAGCGGAGCCGATAATGATTACCATTGGGATTATTATGAAGACGACGGGCTGACCTATGCGTATCAGGACGGAAAGTTTTACGAACGGACGATGATCTACAAAGCCGGTATCGACGAGGTTGTTTTCACACCCCCGGAGGGAGGATACAAAAGCAAATTCAAAAGTATTCAACTGGTATTTCACGGCTTCGACAACCTCGGCGAGATCATCAAATTCAACGGGAAGCCGCGCAAGATAATCATGCAGTCCATGAATTTTCAACTGGCGGCTGAAACCCCCGACGAGAGCCATCCCTCAACCCTTATTTGTCCGTCCATTGTTTTTCCAAACGAAAAAGACGAAATGGTCATCAACTGGTAACATGGTATTTGATTTTGCTAACATCTGACAAATGATATTGAACGTTAAATGAAATATAAAGTTGCAACAATGAAAAAGTTCATAACAATTGTAGGGTTTATTGTAATGCCAATACTTTTCGGCCATTTTATGACCTCTTGCTCCACCGTTCCGCTTACGGGACGACATCAGTTGAACATGCTGCCCGAGTCGGAGTTGATGGCCATGAGTATTACACAGTACGACCAGTTTCTGCAGGAAAACGAATTGTCAACCAACCAAAGAGAAACCCAGATGGTGAAACGCGTAGGGAACAAGATAGCCCATGCCGTGGAGAAATACCTTAACGAAAACGGACTTGGCAATCGCGTGGCCGGATACCGGTGGGAGTTTAACCTGGTGGAAAATGACGTTCCCAACGCATGGTGCATGCCGGGTGGTAAAGTGGTGGTTTACACGGGTATTTTGCCCATCACGAAAAACGAAAAGGGATTGGCTGTGGTGATGGGACACGAAATTGCACATGCCATTGCCCGGCACGGCAACGAGCGAATGAGCCAGGGGATGCTGATACAGATGGGAGGATTGGCTTTGGCTACGGCTATCGATCAAAAACCCGAAGAGACCAAAGCCCTGTTTATGACTGCCTACGGTATGGGCACAACGGTGGGCATCAGTTTGCCCTATTCACGGGCTCACGAAACCGAAGCCGACAAACTCGGGCTTATTTTTATGGCCATGGCGGGATACGACCCGCATGAAGCCATTGAATTCTGGAAAAGAATGGCCAACCTCGGAGGACAAAAACCACCCGAGTTTTTGAGTACCCATCCCGCCGACGAAACACGGGTCAGGAACCTTGAAGCTTTTTTGCCCGAAGCCATGAAGTATTACAAACCGTAACACCGGGAAACCATAAACCTATCTTATTAAAACAAACCGAAAACCTTTGAGGGAAGATGAAAATCCTGATCGTTGCCGCCACTGAAACTGAAGTTAAACCGCTGATAGAAAATCTTAAGCAAAAACCGCTGAAAGATACCGATACCAAAAGTTTTGTTTTCGGCAACCTCAACATTGACATCCTTGTAAGCGGGATTGGCATGGTGGCCAAAGCCTATGCCACCGGCCGGCAACTGCAAAAAGAGCAATATGACCTGGCGCTCAATGTCGGCATTGCAGGGAGTTTCAAAGATGAAATTCCGGTGGGGGAGACGGTGAATGTGGTTCGGGAGCAATTCCCCGAAATGGGAGCAGAAGAGGGTGAATCGTTCATTCCGGTTGCCTCGATGGGATTCCGGGAATTTAACGAATTCCCGTACCGTAACGGCATTTTGGTCAACGATACGGACTTCAGACAATTTGGCCTTGACCATTTGAAAAAGGCTGTCGGCATTACATCCAATACCGTTCACGGCAATGCGGCAACCATCTCAAAAATTGTTACTGATTACAATCCTGATGTAGAAACCATGGGCGGCGGAGGTTTCCTGTTTGCTTGCCTGAAAGAGCACCTTCCATGTGCTGAAATCAGAGCAATTTCCAACAAAGTTGAGGTAAGGGATCGCTCGCGCTGGAAAGTGCAGGAAGCTGTTGCACAATTGACCGGGACACTCTTGAAGACTTTTGACATCATCAATACTTTTGATCACTCATGAAAAAAACACTGACGCTTGCATTTTCACCCTGCCCCAACGACACATTTATTTTCGATGCCATGGTTCACGGAAAGATTGACACGCACGGCCTTGATTTCGAGTACCGTCTCGGGGATGTTGAAGAGCTCAACCGCGTGGCTGGTCGCGGGTTGTCCGATGTGACCAAAATTTCGTTCAATGCTTTTTTTTCGGTGACCGACAGGTATGCATTGCTTGATTCGGGAGCAGCGCTGGGAAGCAACAACGGCCCCTTGCTCATCAGCAAAAAACAGTTCACCGAAAAAGATATTCCATACCTGAAGATTGCCATTCCCGGGATGCACACAACGGCCAACTTACTTTTGTCGGTGGCTTATCCGAAGGCAACCGATAAAGTGGAGTACCTTTTCTCGGACATCGAAAATGCTGTGCTCAACGGCGAAGCCGATGCCGGGCTGATCATTCACGAAAGCCGTTTTACATACGCCGCGAAAGGGTTGCACAAAATCGTTGATCTCGGTGAGTATTGGGAGAAAGAAACCGATTCGCCCGTGCCGCTGGGAGGAATCGCAATTAAAAGGGAGTTGCCCAGTGAAATTCAACAGCTAACGGGTAACATACTCAAAGAATCGGTTCAATATGCGTTTAACCATCCGGATGAGGCAACCGGTTTTGTGAAAATGTTTGCCCAGGAAATGGACAAAGATGTAATGTACAAACACATTGCCCTGTATGTGAACGATTTTACGCTGTCATTGGGAGCAAAGGGCAGAAAAGCCATCAATACGCTTTACCAAAAAGCCCTCCGGCTGGAGCTGGTCAAACCGGTAAATTCCGGTTTTTTCATTGATTGATCATAAATATTTAATCAAAACAAAATAACCATCCTTTTCATATCAATCGCCATTCAAATATCAACAACATGAGAAACTTTGCAACTTTTCTTTTCATTTTAACCGCAATGCCCTTTGTGGCTTTTTCGCAAGGCTGTTTGTACGAAGGAATCACATTTTCAACCCAAGACCAGATAGACAATTTCCAGACCAATTATCCGGGATGTGTTTTCATCGTGGGAGATGTAACGATCAACGGGGAGGATATTTCCAATTTGAACGGATTGAATGTGCTGACGAAAATCGGCGGAGACCTTTTCATCGGGCAAAACAATCCGCTGACCAATCCATTGCTGGTTGACCTGACCGGATTGGAGAATTTAAGTGATGTTCAGGGAAGTCTTTCCATTGGCTCGAATCAGGCGCTGACCGGGCTTAATTCATTGAGCAGTCTGACCAATATCGGAGGATTTCTCAAAATATTTAACAATCCTGCTCTGCAACAACTCACGGGGCTGGAAAATGTAAATATCGGAGCATATCTTGCAATAAGCGATAATGATGCGTTGGAAAATTTGAACGGGCTCAACGGTATTACCTCCTTTAATTCCGATATTTTTATTGAAAAAAATGATGCATTGCAGGATTTGAGCGGATTAAACAATCTGGCCTGGATCAACGGATCACTCAAGATCAACTACAATACAGGACTAATGAGTCTCAACGGACTTAACAGCCTTGGAACGATCATGTCGGGATTGCGAATCTCCCTCAATTATCTTCTGGAAAGTCTGGAGGGATTGGAAAACATCACTACAATAAACGGATCCCTGACCGTTGAACACAACGATATGCTGATTAATTTGTATGGGCTGGAAAATTTGAATTCCATCGGGGGTGACTTTACCGTTTTTCAAAACGATGTTTTGGAAAGCCTTGAGGGATTGGATGCTCTTGCTGCCATAGGTGGCGGGATTTTAATTTCTTCAAATCCTGAACTAGGGAATTTGGAAGGGCTTGAGAATCTTA
>JAOZMX010000250.1 GCA_029934065.1 Bacteroidales bacterium | reverse complement strand
CCGGCTTCGGAGATCACCGTTCCGGGGCCGAAGATGGCCACGGCACCGGCGTCGTACAGAAACTGATAATCCTGATGTGGGATCACGCCGCCCACGATCACCATGATATCTTCGCGGCCGAGTTTTTTCAGCTCTTCGATCACCTGCGGCACCAACGTTTTGTGTCCGCCGGCAAGACTGGAAACGCCCAGCACGTGCACATCGTTTTCAACGGCCTGACGTGCGGCTTCCGCCGGCGTCTGGAACAACGGCCCGATGTCCACGTCGAAACCGATGTCGGCATAGCCTGTCGAAACCACTTTGGCGCCGCGGTCGTGGCCGTCCTGTCCCATTTTGGCGATCATGATGCGCGGACGACGCCCTTCCATCTCTGCAAATTTATCGGCCAGCTCACATGCCTCCTTGAAGTTTTTATCCCCTTTCGACTCCGAAGAATAAACTCCCGATATGGAGCGGATCACCGCCTTGTATCTTCCGAACACCTTTTCGCAGGCGGAAGAAATCTCGCCCAGCGAAGCCCGTTTCTTGGCGGCTTCCACCGACAGTTCCAGCAGGTTTCCTTCTCCGGTTTCGCAGGCTTTGGTGATGGCGTTGAGTACCTGTTGCACCTCCTGTTCGTTCCTTTCGGCACGCAGTTTTTTCAATCTGTTGATCTGTGCCTGTCTCACGGCGGTATTGTCCACTTCGAGGATCTCCAGCGGGTCTTCCTTTTCGAGGCGGTATTTGTTGACGCCCACGATGGTGTCTTTGTGTGAGTCGATACGTGCCTGTTTGCGGGCAGCCGCCTCTTCGATCCGCATCTTCGGGATGCCCGTTTCGATGGCTTTGGCCATACCGCCGAGTTCTTCGATCTCAAGGATATGCTGCCATGCCTTGTGTGCCAGCTCGTGGGTAAGTCTTTCCACAAAATACGACCCTGCCCACGGATCCACAACCTTGCAGATATTGGTTTCCTGCTGAAGGTAGATTTGCGTATTGCGGGCAATGCGGGCGGAGGCGTCGGTGGGCAGTGCGATGGCTTCGTCCAGCGCATTGGTGTGGAGCGATTGGGTATGCCCGAGGGCAGCACCCATGGCTTCCACACAGGTCCTTGCCACGTTGTTGTACGGGTCCTGCTCCGTAAGGCTCCAGCCCGATGTCTGGCAGTGGGTACGCAGCGCCATGGATTTCGGGTTCTCCGGCCCAAACTGTTTCACCAGCTTGGCCCAGAGCATTCTTGCCGCACGCATCTTGGCGATTTCCATGAAATGGTTCATGCCGATACCCCAAAAGAACGACAAC
This sequence comes from Bacteroidales bacterium, assembly GCA_029934065.1. Classification (GTDB taxonomy): domain Bacteria; phylum Bacteroidota; class Bacteroidia; order Bacteroidales; family 4484-276; genus 4484-276. The sequence goes on along the minus strand of JAOZMX010000250.1, from coordinate 2,942 downwards.
CGCGGCGCAAAAGCATCAATGTTCATCCCGGCGTTAACACCCGTGCGCAGGTATTCCAGCCCGTCGGCAAGGGTATATGCCAGCTCGATGTCGGCTGTGGCACCGGCCTCCTGCATGTGGTAGCCGCTGATGCTGATGGAATTGAACTTGGGCATGTGAGCGGCGGTGTATTTAAAGATATCGGCAATGATGCGCATGGAGGGCAGCGGCGGATAGATGTAAGTGTTGCGCACCATGAACTCCTTGAGGATGTCGTTTTGTATGGTGCCCGTCAGTTGTTCCAGTTTCACCCCTTGCTCCAGTCCGGCGACGATGTAAAAGGCCATGACGGGCAACACGGCGCCGTTCATGGTCATCGAAACCGACATTTTGTCGAGGGGTATCTGGTCGAACAGGATTTCCATGTCGAGGATGGAGTCCACCGCCACGCCGGCTTTGCCCACGTCGCCCACCACACGTTCGTGATCCGAGTCGTAACCGCGGTGTGTGGCAAGGTCGAAAGCAATGGACAATCCCTTTTGCCCGGCGGCAAGGTTACGCCGGTAGAAAGCGTTGGACTCCTCGGCGGTGGAAAAACCCGCATATTGACGGATGGTCCACGGCCGCATCACATACATGGTGGAATAGGGCCCCCGCAAAAACGGCGGGATACCCGCGGCATAATTCAGGTGCTCCAACTGCTCAAGGTCCGCTTCGGTGTAAACGGGTTTTACGGAAATGTGCTCCGGGGTCTCCCATCTCGCATCCCGGATGTTCTCTTTTTCCCACTCCGGCGAAGTGAGCCCCGTTTTCGGGGAACGGCTTATATTGATATTTTTAAAATTCGGTTTCATTGTGATATTGTATTAACGGTTGAATTTTTAATGCAATCCTTTTGATCATACGATCTTCAGCATTTGCTGAAATTCTTTTAATGTTTCCAGAACATTGGATTTGACATGAATGAAATGACGGATGCCTTTTTCTTTGAGCATCTCCACACTATCTTTGGGGTAGCCGGCAACCACAACGATGGTTTCCGCTCCGAGCCGGTTATAAATTTCGGGTGCAATTTCGGGATAATCCTCATCGGCAGCGCAGATGACGACAATACCGGGCTTTTGTGCCCGCACCGCTTTCACCCCCTCGTCCACCGTTTTAAATCCGTTGTTATCAATGATGCCGAATCCGGCACAGCCGAAAAAGTTCTCGGTAAACTGCGCTCTGGCTTTTCGCATGGCGAGGTTGCCGTAGGTGAACAAAAACACCTGCGGTCTTTTGTTGCCCTGCAAAACGTATTGGTCGGTCTTGTAACGGATCATCTCGAAAGCCTGCGCCCCACGGTAAAGTTTCAGCGGTTGCGCAAGGGCATCTTCAGCAGTTTGTACCGTAGAGGTGAAAATTTCAGCATCAAGCGCTTTTTCTTCGGCCTCCTTTAAATTGGGAAACTGGTTTGTGCCGAGCAATATCTCTTTGCGTGTGGCAATGGCCATGTCTCTTTTCCGGGCGGTTTCCGCTATTTTTTCCTGCACAAAACCATTTTTAAAGGCTTGAATAAACCCTCCCTTCTCATCTGTTTCGAGAAACAGCTTGAAGGCTTCCGTGGCAATGGAATGGGTCAGGTTTTCGATGTAATAGGAGCCCGCCGACGGATCAACGATCTTGTCGAAATGCGATTCCTCCTTCAGGATCAGTTGCTGGTTGCGGGCAATGCGTTCGGCAAAATCACCGGGATCCTCAAATGCCGCATTGTACGGCTCAACGGCGAGCGAATCGGTGCCGCCGATGATGGCCGACATGGCTTCGGTGGTGGTGCGCAGCATGTTGACGTGTGCATCGTACAAAGTCTTGTTCCATGTAGTATTCACCGAATGAATGTAGGCGGTGGTGATTCCGGCATGTGAAGGTCCGTAGGTGTTGACGATCTTTGCCCACAACAGTCTGGCGGCTCTCAACTTGGCGATTTCCATAAAATAATTCGATCCCGTGCCGAAAACAAACTTGATCTTGGGAGCTATGGCATCCACCGTAAGCCCTTTGTCGGTGAGGCGGGTCAGATACTCGCTTCCCCATGCCAATCCGAAAGCCAGCTCTTCAACAATGGATGAGCCCGCATTTTTAAAGACGGAGGCGTCAACCGACAGCGTCCTGAAATTGGGAACTATCCCGGAAGCCTCGATCAGTTTTTTTGCCGTTTCGAAATCGTGTTCTTCACCGGTGTAAAATCTCCCTTTGAGAACAAGATGCTTCAGGGGGCTGTAATCAACCGACCCGTGTATCTTTTGCAAATCGCGGTTGTATTTCTTTACCAGTTGAAGATAGATATCGAATACGGCGGGAGCCTGTTCTCCGCAAACGAAATTGATCTCTACCAAATGCGAATAGATGTTCTCCATCAGTTTTTCGATCTCTTCGACTGCCGGCTTTTTATTGGGATCAAGGACAAAACCCAACGAATCAACCCCTTTCATCAGAATGTCCAAAGCTTTTTTGTTGGCTTTTTCGATCATCAAATCCACGGCAATGTCCTGCCTTACAAACCATTTATTCTCTTTTTTGCGGTTGCCGCGTACAAAGGGAAAATCCCCCGGAAACACTTTCAGGTAGTCCAGGTCTTTCAGATGTTCCGCGCGATAATACGGCTTTACGTTAAAACCTTCCATGGTTTTCCAGATCAGTTTGCGCTCGTAATCGGCACCTTTCAAATCCCGGGCTATCGCCGCTTCCCACGTTTCGGTCGGAACGGGCGGAAAATCCGCAAAAAGCTTTTCCCCTTTACTTTTTTCTTTTGTCGAATCCATATTCTGTTGCCTTTATTTGCTAAAATGTTGTTGCATTGCTATTAGGGGGCAAATTTATAATAAAATCCGATTGATGATTTGTTCGGATAAATTTATTGTTAATTATTTAACAAATAAATTGGCGGAGATGAAAAAAATCATAAAAAATTCATTTCCGTTTTC
>JAOZMX010000249.1 GCA_029934065.1 Bacteroidales bacterium | reverse complement strand
AAAAATACCCTTCGCGCTTTTTCTGTTCCATGCTGGCATCCTGATCGAAATCGATCACACGTGTGGTACGCTCCGATTTGGTGATGGTCATCATCTCTTCGACGATCTTTTCGATGGTATCGGCTTCCGACTCGATGGCCCCCGTAAGCGGGTAACAACCCAAAGTACGAAACCGTACTTTCTTCATCACGGCTTTTTCGGCCAGCTCTTTGGGCATGCGGTCGTCGTCCACAAGGATCAGGGCGCCGTTGTACTCCACCACCGGCCGTTCCTTGGCAAAATAGAGCGGGACGATGGGGATCTCCTCCAGTCGGATGTACTGCCAGATGTCCAGCTCCGTCCAGTTCGAAAGCGGGAACACCCGGATGGATTCTCCCTTGTGCACCCTGGCATTGTATATGTTCCACAACTCGGGCCGCTGATTTTTGGGGTCCCACTGATGAAAGCGGTCGCGGAACGAAAAGATCCGTTCTTTGGCCCTTGATTTTTCCTCATCGCGGCGTGCACCGCCAAAAGCTGCATCAAACTTGTATTTGTTCAACCCTTCGAGCAAGGCCTGTGTTTTCATAATGTCGGTATGCACCTTGCTGCCGTGGGTAAAAGGCCCCACACCGGATTCATAACCCTGCTTGTTGTAATGCACGATCAGGTCCCAGCCCTTTTCTTTTGCATATTTGTTGCGAAATTCGATCATCTCCCTGAACTTCCATTTGGAGTCGATGTGCATCAGGGGAAATGGAACCTTACCCGGATAAAATGCTTTTTCGGCGAGGCGCACCATCACCGACGAATCCTTTCCGATGGAATACAACATTACGGGATTTTCAAACTCCGCCGCTACTTCGCGGATGATGTGGATCGCCTCGGCTTCCAGTTCCTGCAGATTGGTTAAATTATATCCATTCATACCCAAAAAGTGATTTTCGGTAAAACAATTTTAATGATTCTGTCGAGGCTTTCCTCGATGGTAAGGATCGACGTATCCACCTCCACGTCGGGACTCACGGGCGGCTCGAACGGCGAATCGATCCCCGTAAAGTTCTTGATCTTGCCTTCACGGGCTTTTTTGTACAATCCTTTGGTATCCCGTTCTTCACAAACCTCAATGGGAGTGCTGACGTAAATCTCGATAAAGTTTTCCTTCCCGATGATCTCCATGGCCCGGTGACGGATTTCACGCGTAGGACTGATAAAGCTGTTCAGCGTGATCACACCGCTGTGGATAAGCAATTTGGAAACTTCCGAAATACGCCGGATATTTTCCATCCTGTCCTCTTCGGTAAAACCGAGATTATTGTTGATGCCGCTTCGGATGTTGTCACCATCAAGAATTTGCGTCAGATAGCCGTTATAATTCAGTCTTTTTTCCAATTCCGCGGCAAGTGTGGTCTTTCCCGCCCCCGACAATCCGGTAAACCAAAGCACCTTCGACCTTTGCCGCAACAGCCGCTCCTTATCATCCCTTGTAAGGATTTTATCAAAAACAGGATGAATATTTTTATTTTTACTCATACAACACGAAATGATTTATTTGTTTTGCTTTTTTTCATTTTGGACATACTTTACCGCACCCCAGTCAACTTCGGCGGTCATTTCCAGCGAAAGCTGCTCTATCCGGAGCACGAGCTTTCCTTTTCCGATCCTGATCACTTTTCCGAAAACACCCTCCATGGGGCCGGAAACGATTTGGACCTGCTGACCAATTTTGATATTTCCGATCCTGACATCAATTTTCATCCCCTCGGTTTTGCTCAAAAACAGTTTGACCGCTTCAATCTCACGATCCCGTACCACCGCAGGTTTTTTGAGATAATAGATGAAATTGGCCACCCCTTCAACCGACAGAACTTTCATCCTTTCCTGCTCATTTACATGAACAAAGACATAAGAGTTGAACAACGGGAGCTCCACTTTCTTTTTGCGGTCTTTCCACTTTCTTATGGTTTTGTACAACGGCAAATAGGTTTTGATTCCCTCCTCGTTCAAGCGATCGTTCACCTTTTTTTCAGCCCTTGCTTTGGTGTAAACCACAAGCCACTTCCGCTCGTTGGGATCTTTTTTTTTCCCTTTGGCATCATCGGTTTTCTTTTCGCTTAACTTTACCATTACCGCTTGTTCATTAACTGTTTTTAAACCCGCTTCAAGCCTTGTCCGAACATTTTTATTCGAAACAAAACAGGGGAAACACCATTCCGGAGCTACATCATTTTTCTGATCTTGTGCACAATTTCAATGCTGTTGCGGGCATCTTCCAGTCCGAATCCTTCTCCGGCAAGAATCTTTTGGTAGGCAACAGTGTGCAGATCGGTAAAACCTCCGCTGAATTCAATCTCCTCGCCCTCCACTTTGATCGAGCGGTAGGTACGCTGCCCCTGCTCCAGCAACTCTTTCGGTATGTCGGCCGCATCAAGACTGAGGTTCCAGTGTACACGCGCACGTTCCAGTTCCAGATAGCCGCTCACTTTTTCCGGTTTCGACAAACTGACCTGCACATCCTTCACTTTACCGAATATCCAGCTCAGCATATCAAAAAAATGAACGCCGATGTTGGTGGCCACACCGCCCGACTTTTCGATGTTTCCTTTCCACGAAATGTAATACCAGCTTCCGCGGCTTGTAAAATAGGTCAGGTCAATATGGTAAATTTTATCTTTGGGCCCTTCATCAATTTTTTTCTTCAGCGCAATGATGGAGGGATGATGACGTACCTGCAAAATAGTGTATATCCGTTTTCCGCTCTCTTTTTCAATTTCCTGCAAAGCATCCACATTCCAGGGATTCAACACAATGGGCTTTTCGCAAATGGCATGTGCGTTGTTGCGAAGCGCAAGCCTGATATGGGCATCATGCAGGTAGTTGGGTGAGCAGATGCTGACATAATCCACCTTGCGCCCCGAATTTCTCCTGCGCAGCTTGTCGAGATGCCTGTCGAACCGCTCGGGTTCGGTGAAAAAATCGGCATTGGGGAAATAGCTGTCAATCACTCCCACACTGTCGAACGGGTCGAGTGCGGCAATCAGGTTATTGCCCGTATCTTTAATGGCTTTCATGTGCCTGGGAGCGATATAACCCGCTGCCCCTATCAAAGCAAAATTCAATGGTTTTTTCATAATCTGATTTCTAGGATAATTTTTCTTATTCAATTTTTTAAAGATGACTTCATTAACAAAAAACTATTCCAGTCCCGAAGCAAGCACATCAACAATATGTTTGGTTTTGATGTTCAGATGATGCTTATCTATGTATCCCTGTTGGTGCATCAGGCACGAGGAATCCGTTGAGACGATGTATTCGGCACCCGTTTCCAGCGCATTGTGCACTTTCTGATCGGCCATGGCGGTGGAAATGGCTTCATGTTTTACCGAAAATGTCCCGCCGAAACCGCAGCAAACATCACTGTGTTTCATTTCAATCAACTCCAGCCCCCGGACATGGCGCAGCAGCCGTCTCGGCTCATCCTTCAGCCCGTATTCGCGCAGTGCGGCACACGAATCGTGGTAAGTCACTTTTGCCTCAAACCGGGAACCAACATCTTCCACCTTTAATACATTGACCAAAAAATCCGTAATCTCATAGATATTATTTTGCAGTTCCTTGTACTCCAAATGCCACGGAGAATTGTAAAAGAGCTTATCATAATGGTTTTTGATGTAGCCGATACAAGATGCCGAGGGACCAACCACAGGACGCTTATTGCCGAAATCTTTGATGAACTTCACACCCAATTCCCTGGCATGATCCCAGTATCCGCTGTTGAATGCCATCTGACCACAACAGGTCTGGTTGGGATTGTAATGCACCCCAACGCCAAGCTTCTCCAGGATTTTCACCATGTTGAAACCCGTCTCCGGATAAACCTGATCAATGAAACAAGGAATAAAAATATCTACTTCCACTGCTGCAACATATTATTTGGTCTCACTGTTAATTTTATGATCAAATGTTTTTTAGTTTTAAAATGCCGTAAGGGGCCAAAACTGTAAGGGAGCAATGCTATAATGATCTAATGGTTGATTTTTCATAACATTCAACTTTTATTTTATTTCTTCATTCTTTCATTCTTTCCTTTCCAAATTTTTTCCTTCAATCATTCATTACTGCATTGTTTCCTTCCTTCCTTACCGCATTCCTACCTTCCTTCCTTACCGCATTCCTACCTTCTTTCCTTACCGCATTCCCACCTTCCTTCCTTACCGCATTCCTACCTTCTTTCCTTACCGCATTCCCACCTTCC
>JAOZMX010000248.1 GCA_029934065.1 Bacteroidales bacterium | reverse complement strand
TTTAGGGAGGTCTTCCTCTGCGTAAATTGGGATACCGTCCGGGTATAAATCACCGGCCAGTTCTGCCGGGTACTTCCTTCCGTCGATATCGGGAATTTGGGCGGCTGTATAAGCCACTACGTTGTAATCCTCATTTCCACGAAAATAGGTGTTGAAATTGTGGAAATCTCTTCCCGCAGCACCAATAATAATTACATTTTTTTTCATAATTATTTTCCCTTTTTAAAATTGAAATATAATAATTTAACTTAATTTTTTTGAAAAGCGCTGCAAAGGTAACAAGTTAAATTTTCCGGCAAAATTTTCTTTATCCTATTCTTTTTCACTTTAACAGTGTTTATGAAATTAATCCCTATTTTTGCGTCAACTTTTTAAACAACCTGCTGAATATGATCGAAGAATTATTGACCCGCAAAGCACTGGAAGCATTTCAGGAACTTTACAAACAGGATATTGACCCCCGATTGATCACGGTACAGAAAACACGCCGCGAATTTGAAGGCGATTTCACCGTGGTTGTTTTTCCGGTGGTCAGGTTCTCAAAAAAATCCCCGGAGGAAACCGCCCGTCAACTTGGTGAGTATCTGCTCGACAACGTTGAAGAGGTCAGCGACTTCAATGTTATCAAAGGGTTCTTAAATCTTGTCATTGATGACAGCTTCTGGTTCGGTTTTTTCAGCAAAGCACATCATCATGCCGGTTTTGGGATCGCCTCTGCCGAAGGTGAAAACCCTGTGGTGATAGAGTATTCGTCGCCAAATACCAACAAACCGCTTCATCTGGGGCATGTTAGAAACAACCTGCTGGGCTATTCCATTGCCAAAATCGTTGAAGCAAGCGGAAAGAAGGTGGTGAAGGTCAATCTGATCAACGACAGGGGTATCCACATTTGCAAGTCGATGCTTGCCTGGAAAAAATGGGGGAATGGCGAAACACCGGAATCAACGGGCATGAAAGGCGATCATTTTGTGGGAAAATATTATGTCATGTTCGACAAGCACTTCAGGGCTGAAATCAAAGAACTGGTGGAGAACGGAATGGACGAGGAGCTTGCCGAAAAAGAGGCTTCGTTGCTGATGGAAGCGCAGGAGCTGTTGCGCAAATGGGAGGAAGGCAACCCGGAAGTGATGGAACTGTGGAAGAAAATGAACGGATGGGTTTACGAAGGTTTTGATGAAACCTACCGGAGAATGGGAGTGGAGTTTGATAAAGTTTATCACGAGTCGGACACCTATTTGCTGGGACGGGAGCTTGTTTACGAGGGGCTGGAAAAAGGAGTGTTTGATCAGAAAGAAGACGGTTCGATCTGGTGCGACCTGCGCGATGAGGGGCTGGATGAAAAATTGTTGCTCCGTGCCGACCGTACTTCGGTTTACATGACACAGGATTTGGGGACCGCACAATTGAGGGTGGATGAATATGATCCCGAAAGGTTGGTTTATGTGGTTGGAAATGAGCAAAATTATCATTTTGATGTTTTAAAAATAGTAATCAAAAAGCTGGGGCGCAAATGGTGGGACAAAATCTATCATTTGAGTTACGGCATGGTTGAACTGCCGCACGGACGTTTGAAATCGCGCGAGGGCACTGTGGTGGATGCCGACGATCTGATGGATGAAATGTATGAAACGGCCAAATCGACCACGGAAGCGCTGGGGAAAGTGGAAGAGTTTGACGAAGCAGGGAAAAAACAGCTTTTCGATATGATCAGCATGGGTGCACTGAAATATTTTATCCTGAAGGTGGACCCCAAAAAGACCATGCTTTTCAATCCCGAAGAATCCATTGATTTCAACGGCAATACAGGGCCTTTTATTCAATATACACACGCCAGGATCCGCTCACTTCACCGGAAAGCCCTGGAAAGAGGGCTGGAGCTTGTGGACGACCCGGGACTTGTAAAACTTTTGCCCAAAGAGAAAAACCTCTTGAAACTGCTGTTTGATTTCCCCGCTGCAGTGAGCGAAGCTGCCGAGAATTACAGTCCTGCGGTCATTGCCAACTTTTGTTACGATCTGGCCAAAGAATTTAATCAGTATTATCAGGAGGTGCCCGTGTTGAGGGAAGAAAACCCCGAGATCATCTCTTTCCGCCTGAAACTTTCCGAATTTGTAGGTAATGTCATAAAAACCGGTATGGGGCTGCTCGGTATTGAGGTACCGGATAAGATGTAGGAGAAGGAAGGGGAAGTTTGAAGTCGGAAGACGGAAGTCGGAAGTCGGAAGACGGAAGTAGTTAATACCAGAAACTTTGTTGAGGTGTGTGTGGGCGATGGGCTTTTTACCGCAAAGGAACGACAGGACGATTGCCTTTGTCAAAAATCAGATCACCTTATTTCACGATCATTACTTTTTCGGTAGCTGTAACATTTTCCCCGGATGCCTTGATCAGATAAATTCCGTTTTCGATTTCATTAACATCAAAAGCAATTTGCTGCATTCCGGTATCCAGCTTTTTACGGGATATGAATTTAACCTGTTCCCCTTTCAAATCATAAATGGCGACATGAACAATTTCGGGTTCAGGGAGGTAAAAGCTGAAAGAGCCCTGATGCGCTACGGGATTGGGTTGAACGGTGGCGTGGGTTGATCTCCGGGATTCTTTATCTGTAATTTCCGTTGTTTCGTTTTCGGTGATGGTGATGAACTGATCGCCGTTGGTGTTCCACAATTTCTGAATGATTCCCGAAGGCCAGAAGACCAGAATGCTGTCAACACAGTAGGCACCGTTGAGCCCCACATTAATGTCGAGGCTCCCAAAGTCGTGCAATCCTCCGCTGGGTAATACAAAACGCGATATTTTTTCTCCCGAATTCCAGACTTCAATACGGCTGCCGATGCCATTGGGATTGGAAACCTGTCCGTTGAGCCGTATCTGAATGAACGACCCCGGGCAGTTGGTGTTCTTAAAAAGCCTGTATTTGTCAATGTGCCCGGCAGCAAACAAATCCATGGCACCGTCAAGGTTGTAGTCGGCCCATCCCTGTCCGAAATAATCGCCGATCCATTCTCCCGACAAACCCAGTTGAGGGGCCACATTTGTAAACGTGTTGTCGCCGTTGTTGCGCAGCATGGTGTTTGAATAGGAATAAAAATCGTGGTGCGACGAAAAAATATCCAGCCAACCGTCGTTGTTGTAATCCACAAACGTCACCGTCCGGGTATCGTTGTGGCCTGCCGTACCCGTTGAATAAGTAACATCTGTGAATGTGCCGTCGCCGTTGTTGCGGAACAGTTTGCACGTAAGACTTGAATAACTTCCGAGATAAATGTCAACCCACCCGTCGTTGTTAAAATCGCCAACATCCACGCCATGTGCGCCCTGGGAATAACCTACACCGGCAAAGTTCGTGGTATTGGTAAATGTTCCGTCGCCATTGTTGCGTAACAGCATGTTCGGATAATCGCCGTAAGTGGTATGATAAATATCCATCAACCCGTCGCCGTCATAGTCCAGAACAGCCACTCCCATAAAACTTTGACACGGGGAGATGATTTGCGGCGGTTGAAAAGCAGCATTTCCGTTGTTGTACAGAATCGAATAATTGTCGTTGGCCACCGAAAGCAGATCCAGCAGGCCGTCGTTGTTGAAATCGGCAATGTTGTAAACGGCTGCCCCTGCGATGCCCGCACTTGATGTGATGTTCTGGAAAGTGCCGTCGCCATTGCTTTTGAACAAATACTGCGTGTTGCTTCTTGTTCGTAAAATCAAATCGTTGTAATCGTCGCCTGTTACTTCGGCAATGATGATCTTGTTGGCCCCCAGCCCGTTCAATCCTGCCTGTGCGGTGATGTCTGTAAAATGATCTCCCTCGTTCAGGTAAAACCAAAAACCGTCACCTTCCTGATTTGAAATTCCCAGGTCCATGTCGCCGTCATTGTCGATGTCACCCCAGCCGACAGCGTGTCCCAGGCCGGTTTGCCCGTAAATTCCCATTGAGGAGGTGACGTTTTGAAAAACCTGTTGCCCATGCACGGCAATATTGACGGATAAAATTATGATAATAAGTATGTTGAATTTTTTCATTGATTGAGTTTTAAAAAATGTTATCTTATTTGGAACAATTCTGAAATATTTTTGTTTTATGCACATATGTGTATTACCTTTGCATCGCAAATTTAACAAAAAAACGGGACTTAAAGGAAATGCCACGACCCAAGAACAACAGAATCGTACATGAGCCTCCGCTTTTTACGGAGTTTAAGCCGGCGGGTGTGCCGGGTAAAACGCTTCAGCAGT
>JAOZMX010000247.1 GCA_029934065.1 Bacteroidales bacterium | reverse complement strand
CCGTTTTTTTTTGTTACGGTTTTAAGGTGTTGTTTTTTTGTTTATTTTTATGGGCAAATAATGTGATAAAACTATGAAAAACCGTGAATTGTTTCTCCCTGCATTCAAAACGGCTATTATTTTCCTTATCCTGGGATACTTGTGGATTTTTCTTACTGATTATGTGTTGCATATGCTGGTGCCCGCCTCGGAATTGGAATACGAGTACCAGACCTATAAAGGCTGGTTTTTCATTACCGTTACTGCGTTATTGATCTTCTTTATTTTCAGAAAGCAGTTATCAAAGGTTGTCCGTTATAAAAATAAGAGAGAGCTCATTGAGCAGGACCTACGGAAATCCGAAGCCAAATACAGGGCTTTGTTCGAAGGGATTAACGATGCCGTTTTTGTTCATCCGCTCAAAGATGAAGGCTTTGCCCGTTTTGTTGAGGTTAACGAAATTGCCTGCAAGCGGTTGGGATACACCAAAGAAGAATTGCTCAGGCTGACGCCGAGGGAAATCAGCGCTCCCGAAGATGCAAAGGTGCGTGCGCAAAAAGAGAATCGCAAAGCATTGCTGACGCAACAATGGCAGGTGTTTGAAGCCGTTCACATTACCAGGGACGGCAGACGCATTCCCGTTGAGGTAAGCTCCCGTGTTTTCGATCTGGAGGGCCGTCAGATGATCATGTCGCTGGCAAGAGATATTTCAAGAAGGAAACGCAACGAGGATGAGATGAAAAACCGCATTGAGTTTGAGCGGCTTGTCAATGAGATATCAACGGAGTTGGTGGGGGTCAACAGCGGGAACTTCGATCACCTCATCGGGCGCATCCTGGCTTCGATAGGAGAATTTACACGTGCCGACCGCGCTTATGTTTTCAGATTCCGGGACGGAGAAAAATTTATTGACAATACCCATGAATGGTGTTCCAAAGGTGTTGCACCGCAAATTGATGTTCTGAAGGGTATTGCCATTAATGAGGAACTGCCCTGGTTTATTGAACACATTCATAAGGATAGAATATTTCATGTCCCGGATGTTGAAAAACTGCCACCTGAAGCGAAACTTGAATACGAACATTTCAAAAAACAAAATATCAAATCCCTGATTTGTGTACCCATGGAAACAGGCGGGCATCTTTTGGGCTTTCTTGGATTCGACAATGTTCGCAAATCGCGGTTGTGGAGTGCCAACGAGCAAAGTCTCCTGCGGTTTGTGAGCCAGTCCATAAGCAGCGCCATCAAAAGGTTGCAGGCTGAAGAAGCTTTAAAGGAAAGTGAGGAGAAGTTCAGGCTGATTGCCGAAAACTCCATTGATGTGATCTGGAAAACCGACCTGCGGTTGCGGTTCACTTACCTGAGCCCTTCGCTGTTTGATAACACGGGCTTCCGGCCCGAAGAATGGATCGGAACACCGTTGTGGAAACACACCACATGGCCCGTATTTGCCAAATTGGCCAGAACAGCCCTGAAATTTATAAAACATCCCGGCAACCATAAAACGGCTGCCGTGGAAACCTTCATCCACGATAAATCGGGAAAGGAGTTCCCCGTTGAGATCATCGGAAAACCACTTTTTGATTCCGCCGGAAAAGTTGTCGGCCTGCAGGGTATAGCCCGGGACATTACCGACCGCGTAAACCACAGGTTAAAACTTGAAAATTCGGAAAAAAAATACCGCCTTTTGTTCCAGACCAATCCCGTGCCGCTCATCATTGTTGATGTTGAAAAACTGGTTTTTATTGATGTCAACAAAGCCACCGAAAAATTGCTCGGCTACAACAAAAAAGAACTTTTAAAAATGCACCTTTGGGATATCAGACCCGAAATATCGGTATTTACCCACGACGAAATACGAAAAATTCTGCACACTGCCGCCAGCGAAACCATTGAAGCCAGACTGGTAACGGCGGAAGGAAAAACCATCCTTGTCGAGCCTAACGTTGACATTATTAATTATGGAGGGAAAAAAGCAGCTCTGGTGGCATTCAACGACATCACCTCATTGAAAGAGGCCGAAAAACGCATTATCCAGTCAATCATCGAAGGGGAAGACAACGAACGGAAACGCATATCCAAAGAGATACACGACAGCCTGGGCCAAAACCTCACGGCGGCAAGCCTCAATTTTGACGCCATCCGGCAGTCGGTTGCCCGCCTGGGTGAAAAAGACAACATGAAATTCACCACCGGGCTATATTTTCTGAACACTGCCATCGAAGAGAGCCGTAACATTGCCCACAATGTCATGCCCAAAGCAATTGAAGATTTTGGACTTGTTCCTTCGTTGAAGTCGCTGTTCAATATCATTATGAAGTCAACAGGTATTAATGTAAAGTTTTATGAGAACCTCGGTGACATACGTTTGAGTAAGCAAACCGAACTGAACCTTTACAGAATAACGCAGGAAGCGTTGAACAATGTGATAAAACATGCCCGGGCAAACGAAATTTTTATCCAGTTGATCTTGCATCAGAACGAAATTATTTATACTTTTGAGGATGACGGAGCCGGATTTGACAAGTCGTTGATAGAAAAGAGCAATAAAGGGATGGGGCTCAAAAGTATTTTCAACCGCGTAATTGCATTGTCGGGTACTTTTGAGCTGGATACATCTCCGGGAAGAGGCACCGCACTGACCATCGAATTACCTAAAGAATAAAGATATGTCCAGTCAAAACAAAATTATCAGGGTCTTGCTTGTTGATGACCATAAAATCGTCCGTGACGGTATCAAGGTATTGCTTCAGGACGAAGCGGATATCGAGGTCGTCGGCGAGGCGGTGAACGGAAAACATGCACTCGAAGTACTGAATGAAATTACACCCGACCTGCTCATCATTGATATTAACATGCCGGTGATGAACGGTATTGAATGTGTTCATGAAGTGGTGAAAAATTATCCCGGGGTGAAAATTCTTGCCCTTACCATGCTCAATGAACAGGAACACATCAAGAACATGATTGCTGCCGGGGCCGGAGGGTACATCCTGAAAAATTCCGGAAAGGAAGAGTTGATCGATGCCATCAAAACCGTTACTTCGGGACAGAACTATTTCAGCGACGAGGTGAAAAACATCATTATGATGAACATTGTGAAGCGAAAGACCGCGGGAAGTAAGATTGAGGGAGAACCCATACCTCTTACCAACCGCGAAAAGGACGTTTTGAAATACATCGTTCAGGAATTTACCAATCAGGAAATTGCCGAAAAACTTTTCATCAGCGTCAGGACTGTGGACGCTCACCGGAGGAATCTTCTGGAAAAAACCGGCGCACGCAACACAGCAGGTTTGGTGAAATTTGCCCTTGAAAACAATATTATTTAGGTGAAATTACCTATGTAAAGCGGTTTTTTTGCCTATTTGCCCGTTTGATTTTCACGTTTACTTTTGCAAAGAGGATTTTTTGTTTGTTTCCGTAACTTTTGGGAAAGGAATCAATGTGGTTATTTTAGGTTCAAATTTATCTATCAATAAAGCACTCGGTGAAATGATTTTTGACGCTTTTGGCAATACACCCGTCCAGATCGACCCCGGGTTGCAATTAAAAGATAGTGCCATACAAAAAATCCGTTCGTCAAAGATCATCATTGCCGACCTTGCCTCTCTCAATCGCGACAGCAGGTATTTTATCAGGCAGATCCGTGAATTGAATCCCGATGCACGCATTGTAGCGCTTCACATCTATAATGAAAAAGAATTTATTCAGCCTATCATTGATGCGGGAGCGTCGGCCTATTTGCTGGTTAATGCGGAAAAAGAAGATATGATCGGTGTGATTGAAAATTTGATTAAAGCAAAAAACGGCTCCTGAATATCAGTAGTTTTTGCTTGATTTAGGTGAATATACCTATTTTGAAAAATACGCTTTTTACGTAATACGCAGTCTCAAAAACGGATATATTTTTGCAGCAGTTCTGGTTGATGAAAATATTGAGAGAAAGGGTTTTTAAAAGTGCTGCGGTGAATACTGAAAATCATCAACAGGGAAAAGGAATTTGGTCTAAAGAAATTAATTGGGAAAGGGAGCGTACTTGGAAGACTAAATCATCGCAGTTCTTTTATTTTTTGTTCTTTGACTTTAAAAAACTTGACTTTTCATAAGTGTGAGTATTTTGTTTTCATAGATGACTGGATTTTTAGGTTAAGTAAATATCAGAATCGACTGTCCGTAAGACTATTTGATTGATGAATTTTTGTAAACTTGTAACAGGTTTTCGACTTGTAACCTCTGGACAGTAAAAAAATAATTTAATTGATTGTCTG
>JAOZMX010000246.1 GCA_029934065.1 Bacteroidales bacterium | reverse complement strand
CGCATTGTTACCTTCCTACCTTGCCGCATTGTTACCTTCTTTCCTTACCGCATTATTATAGTTATGTTGCATTTTTCCTTCATTCCTCCCGGATAGCCTCTGCAGGATTAAGTTTCAGCGCTTTTCGTGTCGGCCAGATGGAAGCGATAATCGCCGTAAATATCACCAGAATGGTTATGACGATATAAAATTGTGTTGACACCACCGGAAATACAAAAGAACTGTACCCCATGGCTTCGAGGCCTTTGGACCAGAAGGCAAAGTTGATTCCCGTGTGGCCGAGAATTTTTATCAGGATCATGCTCACAAGTAAACCCGATAATCCGCCACTGAGCGAGAGCAACGTGGTTTCGATCAAAATCATTTTATAAACCCGTTTTTTGTTCATCCCGATGGCCATCAGCATTCCCAACTCATGTTTCCGTTCGAGGATGACCATCAGCATTGTGTTGATGATCCCGAAGATCAGAGCAATCATGATGATGATCATCAGCCAGTAGCTGAACTGGTTCATCATGGTGGTCATAATGATCAGCGAGGGTTTGATCTCACTCCACGTTTGTACGGTGAGCCCTTTAAATTCCTTTTTCAGATTTTCGGCAACGGTGGCAGCATCTTTGGTAGTGGCGGTTTTAACGGCGATTTCGTTTGCCTCTCCGGTACGGATTCCGAGAACAGAATTTAAGTCCGAATATTTAACAAAAACATTGGTTTCGTCAAACCGGCTGTCGTTGGTTTTGAAAATCCCTTCCACCCTGAAGAGTGCATACGCCATTTCGCCGTTGAGCGCCTGTACGGTGATGACGATCTTTTTGCCGACGTCCGCTTTCAGTTTATGCGACAATTTTTGCCCGATGACGATGGGTGATGTCCGCATTTTTTTTTCAAAATATGTGCCTTCCACAAGATTGCTGTGGATGGTCGTAACGGTTTTTTCCGTTTCGGGGATGATTCCGTTGATGGTAACTCCGGCACCGGTTGTTGCCGTGCCGGCCATGGCAACGGTTTTTGTCCGGTAGCTGACGGCAGTGACCATCGGCTGTTTTTTGATAAGAGCGATTTTATCATTGGCATTTTTGATCAAATATCCGGGGTTCATGTTTTCCAAAAATCCCGGATCATGGATCTGGATATCGGAGATCTCGTTGTTGATGGCATTGTCGGTTTGCTGCAGTACCAGTCCGTTCATCATACCTGAAATAAAAACACCCCCCACAAGTCCTACGGCAATGGCCATGATCACCACGAGGCTTCGCAGTTTGTTGCGCCAGACGTTTCTCCACGACATTGTTATCAGCATGGTTTCATGATTTTTTGTGTTTTATGAATTTTATCGAAATTTTACAGTTAGCTTCTCAACCCTGATATCAGGTTAAACCTTGAAATATTGATCATGGGATAAAAAGCGATGAGTATGGTCAGGATCATTACGATGGCAGCCTGACTGAAAAATATGCCGGCATCGAAAGCAAACGGCATAATGGGTTGCACGTTGAATTCGGCAAAAGCATCGGCCATCTCGCCGGAGAGTGGGATGGGGTTTTTGTAATAATAGTAAATGATTGGAATACTTGCGACGACGCCGAGAACAACTCCGATGATCCCCATGTACAGTGTTTCGAAAAAGGTGATGATCGAAAGCCGGTAGCGCTGCATTCCCACGGCAATCATCACGGCAAATTCCTTTTTCCTTTCGTGGGTCATCATCATAATGGTGCCGAAGATGCCGAAAGCCACTACAACATAGAGGATGGATAGCATGAATATCCCGCTGATGTTGTCGCTTTCGATTTGTTGCCGCAATTCGATCATCATCTCTTTCCATGTCATCACTTCGTACTGATTGCCGAGTTCATTGGTGAGGTTACGGAATGTTTTGTTGAGTTTATCCGGGTCATCCAGCATCAGTGAATAAGAAGTCAGTCTGTTGTCGGCGGCGAAGAAATACTGCGCTGCCCCGAGGGTCATGTAGATCAATTGTTTGTTCATTTCCGGGGCGCCGAAATGAAAAATCCCGGAAACCACATATTTTCCCGCAGCGGTGAGGCCATGATAACCTTGTGACAATAATACCACGGTATCGTTCACATCAACGTTAAGGTATTTTGCAAGTTCGTCGCCCAGCATGATCCCGTCATGCTCTTTGTTGCTGATGTATTTGCCTTTGATCACCCGCTCTTTCAGATTGGTAACACTGTTCTCGGTTTCGGGATCGGTGCCGACGATACCCACCCCTTTGGTGATGTTTCCCGACGAAACCAGGGCAAACGACTCCAGCCTGGGGATGATGGCCGATACATTTTCGTCGGATTGAAGGGTTTGGTACAACTGATCCGTTGCCTCAAAAGTATTGTCTATGGTTTTGTCTTCCCAGTAGCCTTTGGCGTGAATCTGAATGTAGCCCGATGAATTTTTTATGGCATCATGCTCCATCTGGTCGTACGAACCATGTTGCATCGAGCGCATGATCAACGCAAGAAGAATGGCGAAAAACACCGAAAAAACCGTGATCATCGTCCTTCGTTTGTTGCGCCACAAATTGCGCCATGCGATTTTTAAATAGTTTTTCATAGTTCAAATTTTCAATAAAATCTTTAATCTGCCATCTACCGGACTTTTTTCATGTTTTGCTGCGAAAAGAACGAATCGGGGATATCCGTATCATATTCCATCTGTTCGATGTCGAGGATGGTCTTGTGCCCGGGTTTGTCTGCCGGTATCATCTCCATGTGAGCAGGGAGCGTACGGTCGCCAAACCGTTTGATATTGCCGGCCGTCTGTGTATTGACCAGTTTCATGTCTTCGTCAAAATATTCGATCTTCAGTTCGTAAAATTCTTTTTTGGATATCCACATGATAACCTTACCCCACACTACTGCTGCATTTTCTTTGGGCATCAATTCAATTTTGTAACAATCAAAGTCGCCTACTTTTTCTTCACCGATGATCTTGTGGTTGTAGTCCTCCACAATTGAGTTCATTTTCACAAGGTCGTCATTGGTGAAATCCGAACCCATCCACGATTGGCTCATCATCGAAGGCGGGATTTTGATCATTCTGCTGATGGTGGGCATCCAGTTCCACATTTCGGTTTTTCGTTTCAGGAACACCTGCCCTTTGTCCCTTGCCGGCGCTGTGATCAGAATCAGGTAATAATCGTTTCCTTTCGACCACGATTTCATCGAAACAGTTCTGCTCCATGATGGTCTTTCAATGGTCATGGTGGTAATGCCCTTGCTGGTTTTTCCCATCACCAGATCATTGGCTTTTTGTACGATTTCGGTGGCGTTTTGTGCATCTGTCATCATTGCCGGGAATAGCAGAGTCAGGATTAAAATAAAGGTTTTCATTGTTTATTCTTTTTGATTTAAATTGTACAGGCTTAATAATCTGTCGAGGACATGATCGATGGGAAAGTGGTCGGCATCGAAGACGAAATTCATGGTGATCCCGTCAAGCATTGCCGAAAAAAGCTTTGCTTCCGACATCGGTTCAGCGTATCCCTCTTGTTTGAAAAATTCGGCAATGATTGCATAGATCGGTTCTACCATTTGCATCAATTGATCCTGAACAAGACTGTAAATGGGCGGTTGGGTCAACATTGAGAAATACAACCTCCAGAACTGAATGTCTTTTTTGATGATCTCGATCAGTTCGATGATCAGAAACCGCATCTCATTACCGGTCAATTTGCCGTCATGATTCGGATCGAAAACCGAAAGAATCGCTGTGAATCCCTGCATGACCAGCTCTTTGATCAAGGCTTCTTTGTTTTCGAAATAATTGTAAAACAAACCCTTCGACATGCCTGCTTCACGTGCAATGTTAGCAATTGAAGTGGAATGAAATCCTTTTACTGCAAACAATCCAAGTGCGCTTTCCATGATTTTTTCCTTTCGTGCCTTCCTGATGGCTTTGAACTGGTTTGCTGTTCGTGGTGACATATCAAAAAATTTATTGGTTGAACGGTCGGTCAAAATAAAACATTGTCGTTGACACAACAAAATTTTTTCAGGTTTTTTTTTAATATTTTCATGAATGGATTTGGAATTTAATAAATAGCTGTAAATTTGCAGCCGAAAAATGCCCGATGGTGTAATTGGCAACACGTCTGACTCTGGATCAGAAGAGTCCAGGTTCGAACCCTGGTCGGGCAACAAAGCCTCTGCGTAAGCAGGGGCTTTTTGCATCACAGGGTGAGAAGTTTATCCCCGATGAGTTAACGAATCGGGAAACCCTGGTCGGGCAACA
>JAOZMX010000005.1:40667-43421 GCA_029934065.1 Bacteroidales bacterium | reverse complement strand
TTTGACTCGTTTCCCAATTATTTTTTACTTTAGCCCGCATCGAAACGGTTTAAACGGACAATTTCTTTTAAAACAAAAAACATGAAAAAATTCGAACTACACTGGCAAATCCTTGTGGCGCTTGTTCTTGCAATTCTTTTCGGTATTTTTCTGAAAGACTACATCGGGTACGTTTCCTGGATGGGGACGATCTTTCTGCGGGCGTTGAAAATGATCATTATCCCATTGATATTAAGTTCGATCATTTCGGGGATTACCAACCTCGGCAATGCCGAGAACATCGGCCGGCTGGGATTGAAAACCATTGTTTATTACATCTCCACCAGTATTTTTGCCATCCTTACCGGGCTGGTGCTGGTCAACATTTTTAAGCCCGGCGTCGGTGCAAACCTGAATTTTCAGGAGATCGTTGAGTTGGATATCGAAAGCAATTCGTTGAGCGATACACTTATCAAGATCATCCCGGATAATATTTTTTCCGTGTTATCGAATAACGGTCAAATGTTGTCGGTGATCTTTTTTGCCATGCTTTTCGGGTTTTTCATCACACGTGTGGGCGACAAACACAAACAGATGCTGACGGATTTTTTCAACGCCGTTTTTGAGGTGATGATGAAACTGACCATGTTCATCATCAAATTCACACCGTTTGGGATTTTCGGTCTGGTGGCTGAAAAAGTTGCCCAACAGGATGACTTGATCGCCTTGATGCAGAGCATGGGAATGTACATGGCTGTGGTAATTCTGGCACTGTCCATTCATGCTTTTATCACGCTTCCGTTGCTGGCACGGTTTATCGGGAAAGTGAATCCCCGCAAACATTTTGCAGCCATGCGAACGGCTTTGCTCACGGCATTTTCCACCTCATCGTCAAGTGCAACGCTGCCTCTGACAATCCAGTCGGTGGAGGATAATGCAGGTGTTTCAAACAAGATCAGCAGTTTCACGCTTCCGCTGGGAGCTACCATCAACATGGACGGAACGGCGCTTTACGAATGTGTTGCGGTGATTTTTATTGCCCAGGCTTACGGCTACGACCTGAGCTTCGGCCAACAGGTGGTGGTGGTGGTAACGGCATTGCTTGCATCCATCGGTGCGGCCGGAATTCCCATGGCCGGACTGGTGATGATCACCATCATTCTTACCGCCGTGGGTCTGCCCCTGGAGGGAGTCGGACTCATCCTGGCCGTTGACCGCATACTGGACATGTTCAGAACTACTGTCAATGTTTGGAGCGACAGTTGTGGTGCAGCCATCATTGCCACTTCCGAGGGTGAAGTGCTGAAGGTGAAGGCTTGATAATTATCAAAAAGGGGAAAATCAATTCATTAATAAATTTCTTTTAAATGAATTTTTAATAACCGGGAAAATTACTGCAGTAAAAAAATTTTTCTTTCGGATCTTATTGCAAAAATCGTTTCTCTTTTGAAGAAAAACGGAAGAATAGGGTTAATTTTCAAAAAGATAAGATATTGTTAAAAATCATTCCCCCAGCCGGAATCTCTCAATTACTGTATATTCCGGTCCTTGCGGACGCAGCACGCTTTCGTACAGATTAAATTCATCCACCGCAACCGTTTGAATAAACGTATCCTTCATCCTGTCGAGGGTTTTCTGAAAATTTCTTTTATCGTTGATAAATTTGATCCGCCCAACCGTAAGGTGTGCCCTGAATCGTTGTCCGTCGTGCTCAAAACCTGCTTTTTCAAGCTGTTTAATCACGTTTTCGGCAAGAGATTCCAGCGCCGGGTTTTGTTCCATCCCGAACCAGATCACCCTCGGATTGTATCTGCTGCCGAACATGCCCGTGTTTTGCAATCTGATCTCAAAAGGGTTGTGTTCAAGAGCAACATCTTCCAATGTTTCGCAAATCAGATCAATGCTGCTTTCAGGGGTTTCCCCGAAAAACTTCAGGGTGATGTGAATGTTTTCCTCCTCCACCCATTTGATTTTTTCTCTCCGCAACGAATCTTTCAAGTCGTTGTAAAGCATCAAAAAATGCTCGTCGGGATGAACCTTAATGGCTGCAAATAGTCTTTTCATCGTTTCGATTTTGGTTTGGTGCAAGGATAATCATTATCTCTTTATCCTTCAATGGGAATTTGTAAAAAAATTACTTTTGCGGCCATGTTAGTTATTGATGACACTATCGTTTCGGACGACCTTGCGGAGGTTAAATTTGTTTGCAACCTGAAAAAATGCAAGGGCGCATGTTGCATTGAGGGTGATGCTGGTGCACCGTTGCTCGAAGAAGAGATTGCCGAGCTGGAGGACGGCATTGACGAGATAAAGGTTTACATGACGGAAAAAGGTATTCGTGTGATTGAAGAGATGGGTGTTTTCGAATATGATATGTTCGGCGAGTTTGTCACTCCTTTAATCAATGGGCGCGAATGTGCTTTTGTGAATTTCACCGACGGCATTGCCTGGTGTGCCGTCGAAAAGGCGTTCGAAGAGGGAAAAATAAAATTCCGGAAACCTGTTTCATGCCATCTCTATCCCGTTCGCATTACCATAAATAAAACACATGTGGCCGTCAACTACCACCAATGGGACATCTGCCGTTATGCGCTGGTTCAGGGCAAAAGAGAAAACGTACCGCTTTACAGGTTTTTAAAAGAGCCGCTCATCCGGCGCTTCGGCAAAGCATGGTACGAGAAACTTGAAAAAGCCATCGCCGGGGGAAAAGACAAGGAAACCGGTATTTAGCCTCTGGGGAAGCAAAGCTAACCAATATGTTGATTAAGTAAAAAG
>JAOZMX010000005.1:0-40567 GCA_029934065.1 Bacteroidales bacterium | reverse complement strand
CGGTATTTAGCCTCTGGGGAAGCAAAGCTAACCAATATGTTGATTAAGTAAAAAGGAAAAGGGCAAAAGGCAAAAGGGCAAAAGGCAAAAGGAGGAGGAACTGGGACTGAAGGGACAGAAGAGACTGAAGAGATGACAAAATGCTAAACGACTGAAGTTGGAAGTCGGAAATTAAGGGTGGAAAGTGGTTGGTAGGGGAAAGTAGGTGTGGTAGAAATAAGAAATATTCAATACTCAACATTCAATGATCAATGATCAAAAAAAAGAGCCACAAAGACACCAAGACACCAAGAAATACAAAGGAAAAATCTTAGTGAACCTTTGAGCCTTCGGGCCTTTGTGGCTAATAAAAAACGGGAAATAAAGACACTTCGTTTTCTAAAAAGCTAAACCGAAAAACGGACTTTGCCAGCCCGGTTTATCGGGTGAAGCAATCTCTCTTGGCTTTGCAGTGCAACCGTCAACGGGCCACATCTAAAATCTAAAATCGTTAATCTTCAATCTGAAATCCTCCCCGGTTTATTCCCCTTCGGCGGTTTCGCCTGCGGCAAGACCATCAAGGTAATTGTCCAGATGGAAATACCCCCCTTTGGAAGCACCGATCAGTTTGATCTTATCCACGATGCCCTGCACCAGACTTTCCTCTTCAATTTGCTCCATTACAAACCATTGCAGGAAATTGTTGGTGGTGTGATCTTTTTCCTGTAAGCAAAGGTCAACGAGGTTATTGATGCTTCGGGTAACGTATTGTTCATGTGCAAGGACTTTGTCGAAAAGCTCTTCGAGCGAATTGTATTCCGAAGGCAATTCATCCAGCGCCTGTAAAACCGATTTTCCGTTTCGGTCGTTCAAAAAATGAACGAATTTCAACATGTGCATCCGTTCTTCATCACTGTGCTCGTAAAGAAACCGTGCTGCGCCCGGAAAGCCGTTTGTTTCGCACCATGATGCCATGGCCATATAGAGCCGTGATGAATGTTCTTCGATCTTGATCTGTTCGTTGAGTGCCGTTTCAAGATTTTTCGAAATCATTTTATATTCCCTTTCTTTGATTAAGTTTTCAAATAATTTTCCCGCTTTCGGGCCAACAAAAATATGATTCTTTCGGCGATCATCCAAAAATATTGCCGGCAGCAGGATTAAGCTGCGTTCTTCCCGATCGTTCGCTGAAATTATTTTACCTTTGATTCCAAAGGATTACGCAATCCCGAAAATCCTGTTAGTTCCATGACCACCGAGCCGACGATCACTTCCGATTTGGCCAGGACGGGTAGTTTGTTTTGATCATCCGTAACCCACAACTTCATCGGGTAAGGGTTGCTGAATACCTCTCCGGTAGCTACCATCGGTTTGAAAGTAAGACAACGGAATATCCCGAGTTCGGTTTCAACGATTTCGCGACCCACAAACTGAACCACGGAAACATAAGCCGAATCGTCAAGAAAAAAATCAATGGAATAGTTTTGTCCTACGGCAGCATCGTCGAAATTGATGGTTCGCATGTAATAAACCGCAGAAATGATGTCCTGTATATTGGGCGTGATGGGTTTTGTAGTACGGCTGCTTTTGGCCAGCCCTTCTTTATGGTAGAAATACACATCATCATCTCTGATGTATCCGCCTTCCCGTGTTCTTCGGATGAACAAATGCGGGATAAGGGCATCTTTATCCATGTAAGATTCAAAACGGTCGCGCACCTTGAAGAACATGTCGAAAGCAGGATTGGACTTGCCGTTGCCGATAATGTGATAAACTTTCCGGTGATGAAATTGCCGTGCGGTATTTTCCACTTCCAGGGTAGCTGTTCCCGCATTTACTTTTCCGGTAATGAATGATTGATAATAAACTTTAAATTTTAATTTTTCACCAACATCAAAGGCTCCGTTGTCAATTTTCCGGTAGGTAAATTCCTGGCAAACGGCCTTGTCGCTTATCCACAATGCCATCAGAACCAAAACATATTTTAGCGCCCTGAACATCATATTATCTTTGAAAAAGCCGGTTCATTTATCCTACCACCACATTAACAATCTTTTTGGGTACGACAATAACCTTTTTGATTTGTTTGCCTTCAATCCATTTTTGTGCCGCTTTTGCTTCCAGCACCTGTTTTTCGATCTCTTGTTTCGTCATATCCACCGGCAGTTCAAGTTTAAATCGCAGTTTCCCGTTGAATGAAACCGGATATTCAAAGGTATTTTCGATGAGGTATTTTTCATCAAATTTCGGGAATTCGGCAAAAGCCACACTTTCGGTCTCTCCCAGTTTATGCCACAGCTCTTCGGCAATGTGCGGGGCGTAGGGGGAGATGAGAACCACAAGGTCGCGCAACACGGATCTTTTATGGCACTTCAGCTCATGCAGGCGGTTGACGCAGATCATAAAATTGCTCACACCCGTGTTGAACGAGAATTTTTCGATATCGTCTTTTATTTTTTTGATGGTTTGATGGATCACTTTCAACTCTTCCGGTGTTGGCTCATCATCGGTTACGATAAAGTTCTTCCGTTCGTCGAAAAACAGTCTCCAGAGTTTTTTGATAAATCTGAAAACCCCTTCGATACCGTTGGTGTCCCATGGCTTATGGTGTTCCAACGGGCCGAGAAACATCTCGTAAAGCCTGAAAGTATCCGCACCGTATTTCTCAATCAGGTCATCGGGATTCTGGACGTTGTAAAGCGATTTCGACATTTTTTCGATCTCCCAGCCGCAAATGTATTTGCCGTCTTCCAGTTCGAATTGTGCATCGGCCAGTTCGGGGCGCCATTTTTTAAATGCTTCGGTATCCAGCACATCATTTTCAACCATGTTGATATCCACATGAATGGGTGTGACGTCATATTTATCCTTCAATCCTTTGGAAACGAAAGTGTTGGTGTTTTTGATCCTGTAAACGATGCTCGAACGACCCTGAATTTTTCCCTGGTTAATGAGTTTTTTGAACGGTTCGTCTTCGCATGCCAATCCGATATCAAAGAGGAATTTGTTCCAGAAGCGGGCGTAAATCAGGTGTCCCGTGGCATGCTCGTCACCACCGAGATACAGATCAACATCTCTCCAGTATTCATTGGCTTCCTTCGAAAAATAATCCTTGTCGTTATGCGGGTCCATATATCTTAAATAATATCCGCTGGAACCTGCAAACCCCGGCATGGTATTGGTTTCGATGGGATAGCCCTCTTTGGTTTTCCAGTTTTTGGCCCTGGCAAGCGGCGGTTTTCCCTCTTTTGTCGGAAGGTACTTGTCCACCTCGGGCAGTTCGAGCGGTAGTTGATCCTCGTCGAACACATAAGGGATTTCATCTTTGTAATAAACGGGAAAAGGTTCGCCCCAGTAACGCTGACGGCTAAAGATGGCGTCGCGCAGCCGGTAATGCACCTCATATTTCCCGATGCCTTTTTCTTCAAGGTATTCGATGATCCTGGAGATGGCTTTGTTGACTTCCAGTCCGGTAATAACACCCGAATTGACCATGATCCCCTCTTTGGCATCATACGATTCGGCCCATTGACCGGGATGGGTCAGGGTTTCGTTTTTGCGTTTTACAACCTGAATGATCGGGAGCATAAAATGTTTGGCAAAAGCAAAGTCTCTGCTGTCGTGTGCCGGCACAGCCATGATGGCACCCGTTCCGTAACCGGCAAGCACATAGTCGGCAATGTAGATCTTGAGGCGCTCGCCATTGAGGGGGTTGACGGCATAGGAGCCGGTAAACACTCCCGTAACGTTTTTGACTTCGGCCATGCGTTCCCGCTCCGAACGGTTTTTGGCTTTTTGAATGTATTCGCTTACCGGACCTCTGTTTTGAGGTGTGGTGATCTCCAGCGCCAATTCGTGCTCGGGAGCCAGCACCATAAAAGTGGCGCCGTACAATGTATCGGGGCGTGTGGTAAAAACTTCGATCTCCACCGGGTGGTCTTCCACCTTAAATTTTACCGATGCACCCTCCGAACGTCCAATCCAGTTGCGTTGGATCTCTTTCACCGAGTCGAACCAGTCAACACGGTTGAGCCCTTCCAGTAAGCGCTCGGCGTAGGCCGAGATTCGAAGCAACCATTGTTTCATCATCTTGCGCTCCACCGGGTGACCACCGCGTACCGAAACACCGTCGCTCACCTCGTCGTTGGCCAGTACGGTTCCCAGTTCGGGACACCAGTTGACCATCGTGTCGGCACGGTAAGCCAGGCGATAATTCATCAACATCTCCTGCTGTTCTTTTTCTGTCATGGCGTTCCATTCGTCGGCGCTAAAAGTCAGTTCTTCGGTACAGGCCGCATTTATCCCTTCGTTTCCGTGCTTTTCGAAATGTCCGGTCAACTCTTCTATGGGCCGGGCTTTGCCGCTTTTATTATCGTACCAGTGCTTGAAAAGCTGAATAAAAGTCCATTGCGTCCATTTATAGTATTTCGGGTCGCAGGTTCTCACTTCACGATCCCAATCGTACGAAAACCCGATCTTATCCATCTGCTCGCGGTAACGTTCAATGTTTTTGTTGGTGGTCACTTCGGGATGGGTTCCGGTTTGGATGGCATATTGCTCGGCAGGAAGCCCGAAAGCATCGTAGCCCATGGGATGCAATACGTTGTATCCGTTCAGTTTTTTGTATCGTGCGTAGATGTCCGAGGCAATGTATCCCAGCGGATGCCCCACATGCAATCCTGCTCCCGAAGGGTAGGGAAACATGTCGAGCACGTAAAATTTAGGCTTGTCCGAATGATTGTATGCCTTGAAAGTTTTATTCTTACTCCAGTATTCCTGCCATTTTTTTTCTATTTCCCGAAAATTATATTCCATCGTTCAAATAATATTTTAAGTGTGAATTTTTTTAAGTGTGCGAAATTAGAAAAACTATCTTAAAAAACTGTTTGGTTGAATAATAATTGCATTTTCGGAAGGGTTATTTTCAAAATTAATTTATTTTACTTTTGCAGAAAAAATAACAATGAGATCATTTGTTTTACCAATCATACTTGCATTCTTTTTGGCGTCCTGTTCGGGGAACGACAATGCAACGGAGAAGAACAACGCTGAAGGCGTATGCGACGGACAATCCGAAACGCTTGTTTCCGATACTTTGAAAGACAGCTCTTCGGTAGCACAAAACCCGGACCCGTCTGCTGATACTGTTGGTTTGCGGCAAGAAACAATCAAGCAAACAAAAAAGGTAATCAAAAAAGATTCCACCGGCCGTAAGGGTAAGGATAAAAAACAATCGACGGTAAAAAAGGAATTTGTGCCGAAGCTGGATGCTAAAAAAAAGGATGAAAAAATTAAGAACACAGTTGAGTACCATTATAAACGGGGGTTGGTTCTGTTCAAGATCAACAAATACGAAGAGGGTGTGCGGGAGTTTGATACCGCCATTCGCATGGACCCGGAAATGGCCGATTCGTACATTAACAGGGGAAAAGGATTGCTTGAACTCAAGCAGTATGAGGCGGCACGTCGCGATTTTGAACAGGCCGTGAACCTGGAACCGCAGGATACCACCGGATACCTTTACCTCGGGATGGCGTATTATAAACTGGGAAAATACCGCGATGCCGTTGATATTAATACCGAAGTAATCATTCTCGCTCCCCGTAAAGCCAAAGGTTATTATAACAGGGGGGTATCTTACGGCTTGTTGAAGGAGTATGACAAAGCCATTGCCGATTTCAATCAGGCCATTGCCCTGAAATCCGATTATGCCGATGCATTTTACAACAGGGGACTGGCCTATTATTTTTCGGGTGACCACAAAGCAGCCTGTGAAGACTGGCAAATGGCCAAATATTACGGCAACGAAAAGGCGGTTTATGCCTTGGATAATTATTGTAATTAGGCCGGGCTTGACGGTGTTTAACTTTCGGAATATTGAAAAACAGTAATATCAGATAAATCTAAAATTAACTAACATGAAACAATTAAACTCGTTTTCACTCAAAACCAAATCATTTGCTTTGCTTTTTATCATAGTGTCCCTGTTGGGGACATTCTTTTTGGATAAGGCAAACAACAACGACAAGAGAACAAAATATGAACAATTTCTTCAGCAAAAGATGGCTCTTTTGCCGGATTTAAAGACGGGTGGGGCTGAAGAGGCTGCCGAAGCCACTTATCCCGACAAGGCTGCCATACAGGATTATTTTATGACACTTGACCCCGAAACGGGTGTTGTGCCGCGTGAAAGACTTCTTGCTGCTTACCAACAAACCAGGGCACTGGAGCAACAATCAGGGTTGAAGTCAACAGATGCACTGGAATGGGAAGGTACCGATGCCAACATGGGCGGCCGTACAAGAACCATCATGTGGGACCCGAACGATGCGGCGGGAAATAAAGTCTGGGCAGGAGGTGTTACAGGCGGTTTATGGTACCGTGATGACATTACCGACAACCAGTCGAAGTGGCACCCGGTGGATGATTTCTGGAGTACCCTCAGCATAAGTTGCATGACTTACGATCCCAACAATCCGATGACGTTTTATGTGGGAACGGGAGAAGCTCAAACGGCGCTGATCATCTATCGTGAATCAAGCGGTGTGGGGCAGGGTATCTGGAAATCGGAAGACGGCGGCCAGACCTGGACCTTAATGGAATCAACATTGGGTTTCGAATATGTTACCGATGTGAAGGTGAGGGTTGAAGACGGGGAAAGCGTGATCTATGCCGGCGTGGCTTCGGGCATTTATCGGGGCGAGGTACATCAGAGCGAACCCTCCAACGGTCTTTTCCGTTCCGACGATGGCGGGGAAACCTGGGAACAGGTACTGCCTGATATTCCCGGATATGACGAGCCCTATGCCATTGCCGATATTGAAATTGGTGCCGACAACCGCATCTATGCCTCTTCGATGCAAAATGTGGAACTGAAAGGCGGCGCCACGATCTTTTATTCCGACGACGGATCGTATGGTACATGGGAGGTTTACGACGATTATGTGGCCATTATCCAAAGCAGTCCGACTTACAACATCCCCGGTCGTATCATGCTGGCCTGTGCTCCTTCGGACGAAAACATCGTTTATGCTGCTGTTGTTGCGGGTAAAAACAGCGGATTTACCTATTACCGTGGCCGGTATATCATCAAATCAACCGACAAAGGGGAGACATGGAGTGAGATCAACAAGCCGGACAACGATTGGTCAACTCTGGGATGGCATGCCCTGGTCATCAAAGTTCATCCCGAGTATTCCAACATGATCTACACCGGAGGCCTTGACATGTGGAAAACATCCAACGGAGGCAACAACTGGAACCATATCTCTGACTGGTCGTTGATGTACTACGGTGGCGGCGACGATTATTTGCATGCCGACCAACATGCCATTGAATTTAAACCCGGCTCATCCACCGAGTTTATTTGCAGCAACGACGGCGGAGTGTTCTATACCTCATCGGCAACGGCAACTTACCCCGTCTTTGAAGAAAAAAATCAGGGATACAATACTTTGCAATTTTACTCCTGTGACATCAACCCGCAGGCAGGTGCTCCGCAGTTTGTCGGTGGATTGCAGGACAACGGGACACTTTTGTATCAGAATGCGGCACTCGACATCAACGATATGATTGACGGAGGTGACGGCGCCTATTGTTTTATGGATGATAATGAATCCACTCTTTGGATCACTTCCGTTTATTACAACCGTTATAGTTTCTGGTTGAATTCCAATCAGGTATTTTACAATAACTACGATTGCGGAGTATTTATCAATCCTGCCGATTACGATTCTAAAATGAATACGCTTTATGCCAACGCAGTGAGTTTTTTCGGAAACCAGTCCAATACGTTACTTCGCATTGACGGCATTCCCAACAATCCGGACGCCGATTTTGTGTCGCTGCAAACCGCTACGAACGTTTATTTCTCACACATCAAAGTATCGCCGCAATCTCCCGAAGGAATCACAAACCTTTTCATCGGTACGCAAACCGGAAGGGTGTATAAAGTTGAAAATGCGCAAAGTTATTCGCCGCAGGTTACCGAGATCACTGCCGATGCGTTTCCCACGGCATATGTTTCGTGCATTGCTGTGGGTTCAACGGAAGATCGGCTGTTGGTCACATTTTCCAACTATGGAGTGGAGTCGGTTTGGCAAACAACCGACGGGGGCAACACCTGGGAGATGGTTGAAGGCAACCTGCCCGACATGCCGGTCCGCTGGGCACTTTATCATCCTGCCGACGACGGCACGGCCTTGCTGGCAACCGAGATCGGAGTGTGGTCAACCACCGACCTGAACACCGCTGATGTTACATGGGCCCCCGATGTAGAAGGGTTGGCCAATGTCAGAGTGGATATGCTGAAATTGCGCGAATCCGACCGGACGGTACTTGCCGCCACTCACGGCCGCGGTTTCTTTACCGCTTCGTGGATGCCTTATCTCGGCGTGTCCGAGAAGGGTCAAAAGGATATTGGTTTTGAGATTTATCCGAACCCGACCGGAGGCATGATCAACCTGAAATGTAATAGCTTTGAAGGTAACCGGGCCGGAGTGAAGATTTACGATCTATCCGGTAAAGTCGTTTTGGAAAGTGTCCTGACCGCAGCACATCAACGTTTTGATCTTTCCGCTCTGCCCAAGGGAAATTATATTCTGAAAGTTACTTCGGAAAGCAAAGTGGGAAGTAAAAAAATCATACTGGAATAATACAGTCACGTTTTTTCCCGTGTAAACTTATTTGATGCACTATTTCTGACAATCCGGGAAAACAAGCACTGCTTCCTCCGAAAGCTTGATCATGTATGCTTTCCCGGGCTGTAAACCGGTAAGGGTAAATATTTCTTGCTCCGGCCACAGTATCCCGTTTCCGCCGATTTCGGTCAGGAGGATCAATTTGCCCGCCAGTTGTGAAAGGATTACGTTTCTGGACACAAAACATTCGGACAATACCGGAAGAATACTCCACCCTGTGGGGATGGTCAAGGTTTTGTCTGTTACCGAAGAACCTGTGATGGTCAGGGTTGCCGGTGCGTTCAGCTTGATTTGGTAACCTTTGTAATTGTCAAGATCACCAATGGTGTTGATGCCGTATTCCGGCCAGTAAAGGCTGGCCATGTTTTGGGCAATGACCAGTTGGCTTGCAATGGGAGCCATCACTTCTTCAAAGGCGGGATCGCCGGGTTGGATGAACGAGGAAAAGCCGCTCCAGCCTGCCGGCAGAAGAATTGTCTGACGACCATAGATCGTTAAGGTCATTTCATCAACAGCCGGAACAGTGCATTCTTCCATCGGAAAAGCCGTGAGGGTCAACTCAACCGTTCCGTTTTCAATGTCACCGGTTCCGGGCGAATATACAGTGTTTAGCAATGCCGGATCGGTGAAATTTCCGTCGCCTGAAGTGGACCACATGAGCGTACTGTATTGATCAGCCGTGGCATCGGTCAGGAAAGTCTCATCCGAAAAGATGGTGGCATCCTCGCCGGCATCTGCCGAAGGCGGAGCCTGGAAACAGAGGGTGAAAGTATCTTCGTCGGACACCGTGCACGGCGAAACGGGATCAACGGTAACAGTCATTTCAATGCATCCTTCAGGATAATCGATCGAAGGGTTAGGGTAATAAACCGGATTGAGAATGGTGGCGTTGTCGAACGAACCTCCGCCATTTGTTGTGGACCATAATATGCCTGAAAAATCATAAGCTTCAGTTGTGAAAAACTGATAGTTTTCACCAAAACAAATGGTTGCTTCGTCCATTCCGATCTCCACCTGGGGAGGAGCCTGAAAGCAAAGCGTCATCAGGTCGTCAACGGATAATGTACAGGGAGACAAAGGCTGTGCGGTAACGCCGATGGTGATGCAACCCAGCGGATAATCGGTCACGGGATCGGGAGTGTACACAGGGTTTGTGCTGCCTGGATCGGAGAATGTTCCGCCACCGTCGGGAGTAAACCAGTTGACGGATGAGTAATAAGAAATCACAGCCTGATCGAAAGAATAATTTTCTTCGTAACACACAGAGGCAGTGTCAACACCAATTTCCGCAATGGGGATAGGTGTTAGCGAAACATTGAGGCAATCTTCGGTTGCAGGGCAGTTGCCGATACCGTTTGCCCAAAGGCAAAGTTCTACGGCGCCTGCAGCCATATCATCCTCTCCCGGGAAGTATTGTGTGTTGAGTGCCTGATGGTCGGCAAAATATCCGTCTCCACCGGTTTGCCAATCAACGGAAGAATAGTTTCCGGCATCCCCGGAAAGAAAAATAGCGTCCCCACAGGCAGTAACATCATTTCCCGCATCGGCATAAGGGCCGTGAAAAAATGAAACGGTAATTTGGTCATAAACATCCGGATTACAATTGGGTGCTGCAAAAGCAGTAACTTTCAGGATGATGGGTGAGCCCGAAAGGTCTGTTTCGGGGCCATGGTAATAGACGGGATTCAAAATCGTGGGATCGTCAAAATAACCGTCACCCGTAGTTTCCCATAAAAGATTCATATAATCCGAGGCATCTGTTTCGAGTTGAAGCGCAAGACCTTCGCAAAGATTCTGCCCCGACGGGGTCAGTATTTCAACCTGGGGCTGGTCAACGATCTCCACATCCAGCATGTCCGAAACAACTTCGGTACAAGGCGAAAGAGGTTGTGCCGTGAGTGTCAGGGTAAAACCGCCTGTGGCAATGTCATTGCCCCCCGGATAGTAAATGGGGTTGAGAATTGTCGTGTTGTTGAAATAACCGTCACCCGACGTTGACCATGCAAACGATGCCTGGTCTTCAACGGTAGCATTCAGTTGCATGGGATAGCCCGAACAGACCACCTCAACATCTCCGGCATCTACTTTCGGTATCGGCAGAAGGATGATCTGAACATCTTTGGTGGCAGGGAACGCCTCACAGGCATCCACACCGAAAGCATTGATGGTGACTACCGTTCCTCCGTTGATTTTATCCTGCTCGCCGGCATAATATTTTGTACTCAATGCATTTGGATTTTCAAAAGTGCCGTCTCCTGCCGTGGTCCACAGAACGGAGCTGTAATTGAAGGCCACGCTGACCAGCGGAACGGGAAGGTTTTCACATTTGGTCCTCGACCCCGGAGCATTCACCGTTGCGGATTCGGAAATGGTACAATCCATCTCCGCGCAATCACTGCCCGAGCAGGGATTGGTGGCATCAACACAACAGGTAAGGGTAAATTCGCCGAGGTTCAGGTCGAATTCCCCGGGGAAATATTGTGTTGTTTCGGCGGTTGAATCACTAAAGGTGCCGTCGCCGCCGGTGCTCCAGACCAATGAGGTGTAATCGTGGGCATCAGCCGTAACCCAAATCTCCTGTGTTTGGCAAAAACCGGCTGTTTCGGGAAGGCTGACCTCCGGCAACCGGCCTACATTCACTACCACCTGATCTGTGGGTGTGTATGTGCAATCGTCCAGTGGAAAAGCCGTCACGGTAAGTATGGCCGAGTCGTTTTCGGCATCCAGCGGGCCGGGAGTGTAAAACGGATCCGGGATTTCGGGATCATCAAAAGTCCCGTCTCCCGATGTGGTCCACAAAATACTGCTGTAATTGGTCGCCGTGGCGGTTAGATGTGCCGCTTCATCTTCGCAGATCAGCACATCTTCTCCTGCCGAGACGGCGGCCTCCTGATTTACGACAATATCCACCTGATGATTCGAAAAAAATGTCCCGTCCGAAACTTCGAGAAAATAGGTGATGTCATTGTCGGGAAGAACCGTTACACTTTGTTGTGATGAAGTAAACCCCGGAGGATCGGAAGTCCACGAATAGGTGTAATTGCCGTTAGTGCCCACAAAAATATGTGCTTCGAGCAGCACCGTATTACCCAGACAAACGGGATTGGGCGTTGCCGTGGCATAGGCATCGAAATCAACAAAACAGGCCAGATTGATAATACTTGATAACCCGAGAGGGCCCCAATGGTCGGACGATGCATAAGAAGGATCCCAGGCAATCAGGTCAACATCATACTCTTTATGAGTTACATAAGAATAGACTTTAAAGTGCATCACCTCGTTGTAACCGAAACCGTCTTTTTCCGGTGTGTCGGGGTCGTCACCGAAAGCCCCGAAAATAATGTTATCATCACCGAGCCAGAAATCGGTGCCGCCACATTTTAATTCGCCGTAATCGTCAACGTAAAATGCGCCGATGTAATCTCCCGGCTGAATGGGAATGTCATTGATCCTGGGGTTGGCGCTCAACATCACAATGATGCCGTGCGGATTGCCCTGAACGGTATAGGTGTCCCATCCGGGCGGCAGCGGATTTTCGTCCCGTCCCTGCATGGTTGATTTGACCTTTTCATCCGTTTTTTCTTCCGAAGCGGCAATTTGTGCAACAATAACGGACTGATTCAGGATCAGGAATGTAAAAACCTGCAATAAAAAAATGACTTTGATTTTTGATAAATGGAGTGTAAAAATATTCATGCGATTCAAATTTTAATTATTTTCTTTATTTCTTCATTAGCTCTTACGATTGTAATAAAAATACACCGGTTCTCACGTTGCTAAAAATACAATATTTTTTTTAAATTTAATTGATGTTCCAATTCTGCTGTTTTTTCTTCTCAGCAAGATAGACCAGGATCAGCATCGCCGCGGAAAGAGAAAAACTCATAAAGATCAGCATGTTGCTATCCGTTGCACCGAAATCATCAGCCGGTGTTTCTACATATCCGGTATTGACCAGATAATAGACCACCACAGCCGAGGTATTATTTAAAAAATGTGCTGCCACCGGCAGCCACACCGAACCCGACCAGACAAACATATAGCCGAACATCAAACCCAAAACCAGCCTGGGTAAAAATCCGTAAAACTGCAGATGAAAAGCGCTGAAAATCACCGACGAGATGATAACGGCAAAATGCACATTGCCGAACCAGTTTCTGAAAAGCCTGATCAAAACCGATCTGAACAACAGCTCTTCACCGATGGCTGCCAATACACCGATCATCAGAATATTCAAAAGCAGTCCTCCGATTGTTGTGGTACTTAAAAATGCTTCGGTGAGGCGTTGATTTTTCTCTTCGGCTTGTTGCATCCATTCTTCCACTCCCCTTAAAAAACCGGGCAGGCGCATTCCTTCGTTGATTCCGGAAAGCCAATGAATGACCGGCAAAATGGAGAAAGTAAGAAAGATTACGGCAAACAGGGAAAAAACCGTCGGGAAACGGTTCATCTGCAGGTAGCCGCCGGGACTTCCCGTTTTTAAAAATGAAAAAAGAAATACCGGAATAAAAAACACACCGATTTGATTGACGATCTGAAAGTACTTCAGCAGCGCAATATTTTCCTGCCGGAACGACTGACCGGCATTGACCAGCATCTCCAATACATCGGAACCGTAAATGGGAACAACCAGCAACAGCCCCACAAAAAAGGTGATCAGTGTGGAGACTAAAATGAGCATGATCAGTGCCAGTAAGCTCACC
Organism: Bacteroidales bacterium; assembly: GCA_029934065.1. Classification (GTDB taxonomy): domain Bacteria; phylum Bacteroidota; class Bacteroidia; order Bacteroidales; family 4484-276; genus 4484-276. The sequence goes on along the minus strand of JAOZMX010000005.1, from coordinate 27,186 downwards.
CATGGCGACCGGTGTGCAAGTAGCGGCTCTATTTTTAAATATTTGTTCAAAAACTGTTCTTTTAATTTAATCACAAAATTACAAGTTCCGGCGGTTCAATATCCCCGAAAAAAATGTTACAGGTCGGTATATTTTTTTGCAAGATTCTTCGATTTTTCAACCGGATATTTTTTAGCATTAAGGGCCATTTTTTTCATAACGATCTCGCCAACATCAAATTGGTATTTTTCGGCAAGCATCAGGGCATAGGCAAAAACATCGGCCAGTTCCTCCCCGATGCGTTCACGGCTGATCTTTTTCACCTCATCGGCATTTTTCCACAGGAACAGTTCGTTGAGCTCGGCAGCCTCAATGGAGAGGGCCAGGGCCAGGTCTTTGGGATTATGGAACTGCGCCCAGTTGCGTTCGTTGCGAAAATCCACCAGTGCTTTGATAAGGGTTTCGGTATTTGCCATTTTTTATTTTGTATGCTTACAATGATTCAATTTGTTGCAAAAATAGTTTAATCCTTAACAAAAAAAATTTCAACTACTTTTGAACCGGAGTTTTTGACACAAAAAATGACTGAAAAAATTGATATAAAGACATTTCTCGGTTTGGCCGAACGGTTGCCTGTGGCGGATGTGCGCTCACCGGCCGAGTTTGAGCACGGCCACATTCCCGGGGCTTTCAATTTGCCGTTGTTTACCAACGACGAGCGGGCAGTGGTGGGCACTTTGTATAAAAAGTCGGGCAGGGAAGCAGCCATTTTGAAAGGATTGGATATCGTAGGGCCGAAGATGTCGGGTTTTGTCAAGCAAGCCAAAAAGAACGCTCCCGGACGGAAACTCCTGATGCACTGCTGGCGCGGAGGCATGCGTTCGGAAAGTATGGCGTGGCTGCTGGCAACGGCGGGTTTCGATGTGCAGGTGCTGACAGGCGGATATACCGCTTACAGGAGGTTCATCAGAGAGCAACTGGGCGGCATCATGGAATTGGTCGTACTTTCGGGAGCCACCGGGACGGGAAAGACCGAAATATTGCTCGCCATGAAAAAATCGGGTCAGCAGGTTGTTGACCTCGAAGGTCTGGCCAATCACAAGGGTTCTGCTTTTGGTGCCCTCGGTGAAGCACCACAGCCCACCAGCGAACAGTTTGAAAACGACCTTTACGGTGAGTTGTCGAAGCTCGATTTGCAAAAACCGGTCTTTCTTGAAGACGAAAGCCGCTCGGTGGGCAAGGTGGTCATCCCCGAAGTCTTTTTTGCAAAAATGAGATCGGCACCCGTTGTCAGGCTCGAGATGGAAAAAAATCTGCGTATCCTGCGTCTGGTAAAGGATTATGCGAAATTTCCCAAAGATCAGCTTATCGAAAGCGTGATGAAGATCGAAAGAAAACTCGGCGGACAGAATGCCCGGGCAATCATCAACGCCATAAAAAACGATGATTATGAAACAGCCATTGACAAAGTGCTGGTTTATTATGACAAAACTTACAACTACGGATTGGAGAAAAGAGACCAAAAAAAAATCCACATATTGAAAACCGGCACCCCCGATGCAAAAGAAAATGCCGGGCTGGTGATCGGATTTTGGAACAAAAAAACGAACCGACAATGAACAAGCCCATTTATCTGGATTACAATGCCACCACACCCATTGACCCGGAAGTGGCGGCAGCAATGCGTCCCTATCTTGATGAATATTTCGGGAATCCTTCGAGTTCACACATTTACGGCACCGAAACCAAAAAGGCGGTTGAAAACGCGCGAAAGCAACTGGCCGGATTACTCAATTGTTACCCGGACGAGATCATCTTTACCAGCGGCGGGTCGGAGTCGAACAATTATGCCATTAAAGGAACCGCTTACAGGTTGCGTGACAAGGGAAATCACATCATCACCTCCACGGTGGAACATCCTGCCGTGAGCGAGGTGTGCCGTTACCTTGAAAAAGAGGGCTTTAAAGTTACTTATCTCGATGTGGATGAGTACGGCATGGTTGACCCTGACGACGTTGAAAAGGCCGTTACGCCGGCCACGATCCTCATCACCGTGATGCATGCCAACAATGAGGTGGGGACCATTCAGCCCGTCGAAAAGATCGGGTTGATAGCCAAGAAACACGGGATCGTTTTTCACTCCGACGGAGCACAGTCGGTGGGTAAGATCGAAACCGATGTTCGCAAGATGGGTGTTGACCTGTTTTCGGTGGCCGGACACAAACTGTATGCTCCCAAAGGCATCGGGGCGTTGTTCATCAGGCGCGGTGTCGAACTGGAAAAATTGATCCACGGTGCCGACCACGAACGGAACCTGCGTGCCGGCACCGAAAATGTGCTGGAAATTGCCGGCCTGGGCAAAGCAGCCGAAATTGCCAAACGCGATTTGAAAAAAAACATGGCACATTCAAAAAAGCTGCGCGATCTGCTTTATGAAAAACTCAAAACAGAATTGCCCGACATCAGGCTGAACGGACATCCCGGGTTGCGTTTGCCCAATACGCTGAACGTAAGTTTCCCCAAAGTGGAAGCCAACACGCTGTTGTCCGAACTGAAAGGGGTTGCCGCTTCTGCCGGTGCTGCCTGCCATTCCGAAAATATTGATGTCTCTCCCGTGCTGGAGGCCATCCGCCTGCCGGTGGAGTATGCCATGGGAACCATTCGTTTTTCAACCGGCAAATTTCTTAATGAGAAGGACATCGAAGAGGCCGCACATATTGTTGTGGATGCCGTCAGAAGACTGCGGCCCGAGCCGGAAACAACAGTTAAAAATGTGGTACCTGCCGGAGAAATCAAGCTCACACACTTTACGCACGGAATGGGTTGTGCCTGTAAAATAAGGCCTCAATACCTCGAAAAGGTGTTGAAAGACCTTCCGGTGGTTTTTGATAAAAACGTGCTCATCGGCGCCAACACCTCCGACGATGCTGCGGTTTATTATATCAATCCCGAAACAGCCATTGTGCAAACGGTTGATTTTTTCACGCCCGTGGTTGACGATCCCTATTATTTCGGAGCCATTGCCGCCGCCAATGCATTGAGCGACATCTATGCCATGGGGGCAAAGCCGTTGTTCGCACTGAACATTGTAGGATTTCCCGACAACCGTTTGCCCATGCAGGTGCTTAAAGATATTCTCAAAGGGGCTTCCGACAAGGCTGCCGAGGCGGGCATACCGGTGCTGGGCGGCCATACCGTGGAAGATACCGAGCCTAAATTCGGGATGGTGGTAACGGGTGTTGTGCACCCCGACAAAGCTATTTCGAATGTCGGGGCAAAACCCGGCGATGTGCTGGTACTCACCAAACCCATCGGCACGGGCATCATCTCCACGGCGGTAAAAAACGGCCTTGCCGACCAAAAGACCGCTGAAACGGCCCGCGATGTTATGGCTGCGCTGAATGCCGACGCCGCTTCGGCAATGGAACAATTCGAAGTTCATGCCTGTACCGACATCACCGGATTCGGGTTGCTGGGCCACCTGAAAGAGATGGTGGAAGGATCGGAGATAAAAGCCGATATTTTTTCGGAACGTGTGCCGCTCATTGAGGGAGTTTACGATCTTGCCGTTGCCGGCGCAATCCCCGGTGGTACGAAAAACAATCTGGATTTTGTTGATGGAATTGTAACATGGGGCCCCGAAATACCGGAAACGATGCGGTACCTGCTTTGCGATGCACAAACATCCGGCGGCCTGCTGATCGCTCTCCCCGAAAAACAAGCCGGTAAACTGGTGGATGTTTTGTGGAAGGAGCATCAAGTGAAAGGAACGGTGATCGGGAATGTTTCGGAAGGAAACCAACCGGAGATAATGGTGTTTTGATCGCTGTGGGTTCCCTTGCGAATTTAAGAAGCAGAAATAATTTCATCAAAAAATAAATCCCCACTTTGTAGATTCTCAAAAATTTTGTATTTTCGGACAAATTTTCCGAGATGAAACCGAAGATATACCCGGTATTGTTTTGGTGTTTTTGCTCGTTAAGCCTGACGGCGGCCCACAACAACGTTTCCGAGGGAGGGCGTTCGGCGGCAATGGCGCACGCATCGGTGGCTCTTACCGATTTTTGGTCGTTGCAAAACAATCAGGCAGGCCTGGCGTACTACGATCATTTTGCGGCGGGATTTTATTACGAAAACCGGTATCTTGTCAAAAACTTAAGTCTGAATGCCGGTGGGGTTGTGATCCCTGCCGGAGCAGGCGCATTTGCCCTGAACATCTCCTATTTCGGCTATTCCAAATACAACGAGAGCAAAATCGGCATTGCCTATGCCCGCAGTTTTGGAAAAGTGCTGGCTGTGGGCCTCCAGTTGGATTACCTCGGGACATCCATTGCCGAGGGTTACGGAAAAAAAGGACTGGTGACTTTCGAGCTCGGTTTGCTTTCGAAGATCAACAAGCACCTCACCATCGGGGCTCATGTTTTCAATCCGGTCAATGTTAAGCTTTCCGAATATGCCGACGAACGCATCCCGGCCGAATTAAGGATCGGAGCATCCTATGTTTTTGATGAAAACATTCTTGTAAGTGTGGAAGTGGAGAAAGATACGGAGTTTGATCCCGTAGTGAAGATGGGTCTGGAATACCGGATCGTGAAACAGGTTTACCTGCGAGGTGGCGTTGCCGGCGGGCCGTTTACCTATTCTTTCGGTTTCGGTCTGGATTTCGACAAACTGAAAATTGATTTTTCATCCTCCGTGCATCAGGTACTCGGTTATTCACCCCAGGTATCCGTGATCTACAATTTCAAGTAAAAAATGAACCGGAAATGGTCATATCACTGCAAGTTATCCGGCAACATGCAACCTTCGATTTTGTTGCTTTTGTTAATGCTGACGCTGCTCACTGCCGGCAGGCTGGATGCGCAGCAGCCGCAACTCGACCTGAAACAGCGTGAAACCATCATCAGCCGTATCGAAAACATTGCCGAGCGTTCGGAACGCGAACTCGATTATTCCGACCTGTTGGACGGACTTTATTTTTACCTCGAACATCCGCTCAATATCAATTACGCCCGGTTTGACGATTTCAAGCAATTGCTTTTTTTAAGCGATTTTCAAATCAATAAGATCATCGAATACCGCAACACATACGGTGATTTTTTGTCGGTCAACGAATTGCAGGCTATTGAAGGACTCGACCCGGAAACCATCAATCTTTTGCTCCCTTTTATTACGGTGAGTTCATCAAAGCCCTCCTACTCATTAAAACCGAAAAATATTTTCAAATACGGCCGAAACAATCTTTTTATCCGTTGGGGGAGGGTGTTGCAGGAACAAAAAGGATATCAACACCTTCCGGATTCGCTCAAAGGGATCAAACCCAACAGTTTTTATCTCGGCACTCCCGACAAACTTTATTTCAGGTACGGGTTCAATTACAACAACAGGGTACGTTTCGGGTTGCTTGGTGACAAAGACCCGGGCGAAGGATTTTTCAACTCCAGCCAGCCCAACGGTTTCGATTTCTATTCGGCCTACGGCTGGATTGCTGATTTAGGCGTGGTGAAAAAAATTGTTGTGGGCGACTTCCATGCTGAGTTCGGCCAGGGGTTGACCCTGTGGACGGGGCTGGCATTCGGCAAATCGCCCGATGCGGTGAACATCAAAAGAAATGCACGCGGTATCCGCCCCAATACGTCGGTAAATGAAAACCTCTTCCTGCGTGGCGGGGCTGCAACTATCGAACTCGGAAAGTTTGAGTTTACCGGTTTTTATTCGCACAAAAAAATCGATGCCAATGCCGTTCTCGTTGACACTTCCGACCGGCAAATTGATTTTGTTACTTCGCTTCAGCAGTCGGGCTATCACCGGATCAATTCGGAACTGGCAAATAAAAATGTGCTGGGAGAAACACTTTTGGGTGGTCATGTGGAATACCGAAATAATTTCTTAAGGATCGGGGCAACCGGATTTCAGACCAATTTTGCAGCACCGCTGGAAAACGACGGGCAACAGTACAAACAGTTTTATTTCAGCGGAAAAGAGAATCTGAACTATGGCCTTGATGCCACATTACTGGTGGGCAAGTTCAATTTTTTCGGCGAATTTTCGATGAGCCAAAACGGCGGCACGGCTTATCTTGCAGGGATGCAGGCTGCGTTGAGCCCGCGGGTCTATCTTTCGTTGCTTTACCGCAATTACGGAACCGACTTTCAGAACCTTTACGGAATGGCTTTCGGCGAATCGGGACACAACAGGAACGAAACCGGGTTTTACAGCGGAATATTGCTGCGTCTGCACAAACGGTGGACTTTTACAGGTTATGCCGATCTTTTTGCTTTCCCCTGGTTGAAGTACCGGGTGGATGCCCCCTCAAAAGGACACGAATACCTCGCCCAGTTGAACTATCAGGTGCAACGCGATGTTGAAGCCTATTTGCGGTTTCGCTCCGAACGCAAAAGCATCAACGCTGCGGATGAAACCGTCGTCCCGAAAATAGATGAGACATTGCGCCAGAGTTTCCGATTGCACGTTTCCTACGCCGTACTGCAATTTATCATCCTGAAAAACAGGCTTGAAATCATGCGTTTTAAGGTTGGCGACCACCCCTTCGATTACGGTTTCCTGCTGTATCAGGATGTGCTGATACGCCCGCCGCAAAAACCTTTTGATGTCTCGTTCCGCTATGCCGTTTTCGACACCGACACTTATGACGAGCGCATTTATGCCTACGAGAACGACGTTTTATATGCCTTTTCCATTCCGGCTTATTATTACCGCGGGAGCCGTTTTTATGTGATGCTGAAATACAAGGTTTCGCGCTGGCTCGATTTGTGGCTTCGCATTGCCAACACTCGGTACGACAACCGCCGCACCATCGGCAGCGGCCTGGACGAAATTGACGGTAACAACCGGACGGACGTGAAAATACAAGCGCGGCTAAAATTTTAAGATAAAGCGTGGATTTTTGTTTCAAAGGCCGTGTTTTATTTTCATTTGCTATCTTTGGTCGGAATTAATCATTGATTTTGCAAGCGAAAATGCCGGAAAACGGAAAAACAAAATATCGGATCAAACGGGTCATCAGATTTATTTTCAGAATAGTGATGGCGATCTTCGGCTTGTTGATTGTCCTTTCGCTCCTGCTCAATATCCCCGCCGTACAAACTTATCTGACCGGACGTATCGGCACCTATCTCGAAAAAAAACTCAACACGGAGATCAACGTTCGCTCCGTAAAAATTGCCCTTCCCAAAACGGTGGTCATCAAAGGGATTTATGTTGAAGATCAAAACGAAGACACTTTGCTTTATCTCGATGCTTTGCACATTAACGTCTCGTTGTTTAAGCTGATGCGTCATCAGGTGGATGTTGAAAACCTGACGCTCGAAGGCCTGAAGGGACAGGTCTTTCGCAAGCTGCCCGGCAACCGGTTCAACTTTCAATTTATTGCGGATGCTTTTGCGCAAAAGGATTCCATCCCCGAAAGCAACGGAACCAAAGAAGGAAAACCATGGGAGATTTCAGCAAGGAAAATCGTTTTACAAAATATTGATGCGCGTTATTTTGACGATGTGGTGGGCATTGATGCCCGGCTTAATCTTGGTGAACTGAACCTGAAAGTGAAAACCCTCGACATTCCGGGTCTGGTTTTCAAAGCACGGGAACTCATTCTGCGGAATATGACCGGCGATGTTACCATGTGGAAGGTGGAAGGTAAAAGTGAAAATGCCGTTACGACAAGTGAGATTTCCGATTCAACCGTCAGATCGCAGGTCGTTGCTGCACTTGACCGGTTGTTGATGGAAAATGCTGCGCTTGAATTTCGCTATCGTGATTTCAAACAACATTTTGCCGCCGACATCGGAACCCTGGACTTTACCAAAGGCCGCGTTGACCTCAATACCAATCAAATCGGTGTTGAACAACTGTCGCTGCAGGACGCCGGGTTGCTGGCTTCGCTGCCCGTAACATCAAACGACAAACTTCCCAACGACACTTCAAAAGTTTATGCCACCGGTGATTCGATAGCGGTTTCTGAAATTTTGGGTTTTTTCCCCGACTGGAATATTGCCGCCGGAAATGTAAATTTTAAAAACATCACCGCAAGGTACGACGACATCAATGCACCGGCAAAAAGGGACACATTGGACCTTTCGCATATACAGGTAGCTGATCTTGGTTTCGAACTTCAAAATGCCTTGCTCACTCCCGATTCTTTGCTGGTGGAAGTGCGGAAATTCGGATTCAGGGAACAATCGGGACTCAATGTTGAACAGTTTGCCTGCAAAGTTTTTGCTGACCGTCGAAGGGTTGAGGTCGGCGGATTTTCTTTTACGACTCCTTCAGCTACTTTGAAATCAGAGCTGGCGGTTACCCTCCCTGCCAAAGGATATTTTCCGGAAGCGTTGAAAAACACCGGGATTTCTGCGCACATCGAAGGGAAATTAAAAAATGCCGGCGATCTGGCATGGATGAGCCCGCTCATTCCCGGGCTGACCTTGCCTGAAAATTTACGGCGGTTGCATCCCGCATTCGATGTAAGCATCAGCGGCAGGATTGACAGTTTGTCGGTACACAAGGCGGTTATAAATCCGACAGGCCATACGGGAATTGAATTTTCGGGAATGGTAAGTGGTTTGCCCCATACCGACAGCCTCGGTTTTTTGCTGAATCTCGACACGTTGTACACTACCAAAAGCGATCTTTATGCACTGGCCGATTCGGCCATGTTTGGCAATCTTGCCTTACCCGACACATTGGGCATGAAGGCCTCCGGCAACGGCAACCGTGATTCGCTCACGGCAACGGTTTCGCTTTGTTCGTCTTTTGGAAATCTTACGGCCGAGGCTTCATACCACCGTCCGACGGGAAATCCGCGCGATACGTTTAACATTCAACTGTCGCTGACGGATGTGAAGCTGAACGAATGGATGAAAAATACGGCTTTGATGCCGGTCGATGCCGTAGTGCATGTGGCGGGTGCCGGGATACTCTCCGATTCGCTGTCGGCCGGATTAAAGACTACAGTCAGCAATCTGTACTTCAACGGCTATCGCTACAAGGATCTGCAACTCGAAGCTTTATTGCATCAAACGAATGTCAACGGAAAGATCACACTCAACGATCCCAACGCCACCTTTGATCTCGGTTTTTCCGGCGGATTTCCCGAAGGGAAAAAACACCTTGATTTTGATCTTGATCTGACAAAGGTCAATTTGTATGCGCTTCATTTTTCCGGAGAGGAAATCGCCTTTGGAACACGTTTGAAGACAACTTTCAGCTATACCGACAATGAAAACCTCGAAGCAGACCTGAATTTTTCCAATACCAACATCTATCAAAACGGTGCTTTACTCCCGACGGAAGAATTTTCCGTTTTGGTCAGGTTTACTGCCGACAGCAGTTTTTTCAACTTCCGTTCGGACGTTTTCAATGCTTTTGTCAAAGGCAACATCCCTTCCGTTGAATTGGAACCGTTGTTGCGATCAGCCACACGAAAATACCTTGGCCTTGGCGATACCATTGTATTGCCACCCGATAAGACACTGGAATATACTTTTGATTTTGCATCGAACAAAAAAATCGGGATGCCGTTTTTGCCCGGGCTCAAAAAGCTGACGATAGAAAATTTCTCGGGATCTTATGCCAGCAACAATAACCGATTGCTTACCAGCATCAACATTCCGCAGATCACTTACAACAACATTGAGATCGACAGCATTGACATTCAAATTGACGGGGTGGAAGATACGCTTACGTTCGAAGCGGCAATCCAACGACTGATTTACGATTCGTTGATGATAAGGTCGTTCAGAGCGCAAAGCGAAATAAACAACGGAGCGGTTAATGCAAAAGTTTCAATCGGCGGCAGTAAAAACACTCCGCTGTTTATGGTGGACGGCAATATGCAAGTGCGTAAAAACAGTGTTCGCATGAGTATCTTTCCCGGCGGATTGATCCTCGACGGACAAAAATGGAAAGTCCCTGACGATAATTATCTTTTGATGGAAAATGGAGATGTGAGTGCCGAAAAGTTGGACTTTTCCCTTGACGATCGAAAAATAGTATTTTCCCTTAACAACAGATTTGTCAAAGTGCAGCTCAACCGTTTTGATATCAACAATTTGACCGGGTTTATCTGGTTTGGAGATCAGAATAAAATATTACGCGGGAATCTTAACGGCAACTTGAGTTTGCCGGTTTCGGACAGTGGTCAGATTCCTTCTGCCGATATCCAAACCGATGAGATCCGTTTGCTGAATGTCCTGCTGGGGGCGATGCACCTGAAGGCTGACGACAACAACGGAGTGCTGAATGTTGACTTTGCCGTGAACAGGGAAAACAAAGATAAACTAACGATGACCGGAAATATAGACCGGAACAACCGGTCGCTGAATCTGAAAGCCTTGATGAGTCTGACGGAATTGAGCCTTATCGAAAAACTGACGCAGGGAGAAATTTCCGACATGAGCGGATCGGTTGACGGTGAACTTTCGCTGACAGGCCGTTTCGACAAACCTGTCCTGCAGGGAGACATCAGTTTCGACACAACGCATTTCAAGATAGCAAAGCTCAACTTTTCGGTTGATCTGGAACATGAAAAAATGACTTTCGATAACAACGGCCTCCATTTCGATCATTTTACCGTTTTGGATATCAACGGGGAAAAACTATTGATTGACGGATCGCTGCTGACATCCGATTACAAAACATTTTCCGCCGATCTGCAGATCAATTCCGAAAGATTTCAGTTGGTTAACAGCACGGCCAAAGACAATCCGCACTTTTTCGGGGATCTTTTTCTCAACACGGGTATAAAAATCAAAGGAGACCTTGAAGCCCCGGAAGTTGATGCCGACATTACCATCGAACACGGAACAGACCTGACCTATGTTTTGCCCGGAAGCGAAATCTCAATCGTCTCTCCCGAAGGAACCGTAAATTTTATCGATCCCGAAGTGAAACTGGATACCCTCTTTAAGAAAGAAAAAGGCAGTTACCTGAAAGATTCCGTTCTGTCCGTTTTCAGTCATCTGAATTTGTCGGCCAATATGAGTTTATCGCCGGAAGCAAAATTCACCTTGTTTATTGATCCGGCATCTGGTGACTACCTGACGGTGGCCGGAAAAGCGGATTTGAGCATCCTGATGGATGAAGACGGCAACCAGACCGTAAGCGGGGTCTTCGAAGTTGAAGAGGGATTATACCAGGTTTCGTTTTACGGACTGGTGAAGAAAAAGTTTACCATCGAGCCGGGTAGTACCTTATCATGGTCGGGCGGTGTGATGGATGCCGCCGTCAACCTGAGGGCAACATACATCATCAGAACCTCTTCGACGGCGCTTGTTGCCAATGATGCCACAAGCATCAGCGAAAATGAAATGAACATCTTCAAAAAACCGCTTCCCTATGAAGTGATCCTCAATATCGGCGGGTTCCTGTCTGATCCGCAGGTTAGTTTCAATATCAACCTTCCGCAAAACGACCTTGTCAATTATCCGTTGATTGCCGGTAAACTTGAACGGCTGAACGCTCCGGATATGACATCGGAACTGAACAAGCAGGTTTTTGCCCTGCTGGTAACGGGCAGTTTTATTGCCGACAATCCGCTTACTTCAACCAACAACTCTTCCAGCAGCATTGTTACCACGGCGGCCCGCAACAGCCTTAACGGTATTCTGACCGATCAGCTCAACAGAATCTCTTCACAATACATCAAATACGTTGACATCAGTTTCGGGCTCACCACGTACGACGACTTTGAAGAAAACTCAAACCAACTCAACACCGAGTTGAACGTTCAGGTTTCAAAACGGCTTTTTAACGACCGGCTCAAAGTGGAGGCCACCGGCACATTTGACCTTGAGGGAAAAGACAAACAATATACGGGGATGACGTCGCAGCACATGTACGGAGAGTTTGCCGTTACGTACGACCTCAGGCCCGACGGAGTTTACAAATTACAGGTTTTTCGCGAAAACGTTTACGATTATTTTGATGGTGATGTGGCATACAGCGGTCTGGCATTTATTTTCGAAAAAAGTTTCGACAGGTTGCGAAAGCCTAAAAAGAAAAACAAGAAAAACCAACAACAGGAAAACAAAAAAGCGACAAAAACAGGCGAGGAAAAAATAAATCAAAAAAGCACTCAACCCGGTTTGCGGGAAAAATAAAATTTCAATGACCCGTTTTATCAATCACATAAAGTATCTTTTGTTGATTTCGGTATTAGCTGTCCTGATGGGAAGTTGTACCGGGTTGCGAAAACTTAAGGAGGGAGAATGGCTTTATTCCGGATCGAAGATCGTGATTGATTCTTCACGGTTCCTCGCTGACGAGCATGCTTCACTACGGGAATTGAAAAGTGTTATCAAACCCGACCCCAACCGGAAGTTTTTATGGATGCGTCCGGCATTGAGCATTCACAATATGGTGAAAAAAACCAAAAAAGAGAAAGGTTTCAGATATTGGGTGAAATACAAAGTGGGACGGCCACCGGTAAAATTAAGCAACATTGAAGCCCGCCGCATAGCTGCCGCCATGGTCAACCGGCTCGAAAACAGAGGACATTTTGATGCCGAAGTGGAATATGAAGTGGTGAAAAAACGCAAAACCGCGAAAATCATTTTTTACGGTCATATCAACAAGCCGTACATCATTCGTTCCGTCGAATATCCCCGGGGTGGTTCGGAATTGCTGCAACAGATTTCCGGTTTGAAAAACAGCTCGGTCATTCAACCGGGAAAGAGTTACAATCTTGCGGATTTTCAGGAAGAAAAAAAACGCATCACCGACTTTCTCCGAAACAAAGGCTATTACTATTTCAGTCCTGATTTTTTGGTTTTTGATGCCGATACGACCCTTGGCAACCGCCGGGTTGATGTCCTGCTTAAGGTCAAAAATGATATCCCCGGGAAAGCCGTGAATGCTTACACGTTGGGGCAGGTGACCGTGCTTGACGATTATTCATTACCAAATTACCGGCCCGACACGGCATACATCGACAATTTTGTTTACCTGAGCGAGAAGCACCAGTTCAAACCACCCACCATTCTGGATGCGATATTCCTCCGCAAAGACAGTTTGTACTCGCGCATAAAACATTACAGCACATTGAAACATTTGCTGGGATTGGGGATTTATAAATATGTCAATGCGCGTTTTACGGATGTTGATTCGATAACCGATAAGCTGAACGCCGAAATTTTGATGACGCCGAGAAAAAAAATGTCGCTGGGTGCGGAGGTGAGTGCCGAAATGAACACCAACAACTACGCCGGTCCCGGGGTGAAACTCAGTTTTAAGAACCGGAATATTTTTCACGGCGCCGAAATGTTTTCCGTTAACCTGCGGGGAAGATTCGAAACACAAATTGGCGGAGACCAGGAGGGTGGCACAAATTATGAAATATCACTTGATGCCAGTTTACGCATCCCCCGCTTTGTACCCATCAAATTCAGAAAAAAAACCGTAAGAGAGTATGTACCCACTTCGGTTATTACCGCCGGTGGCGGATTGTTTTCAAGGGTTAACCTTTATGAGTTGCATACGTTTTACACTTCGCTGGGATACCACTGGAGGTCAAATAAGAAGATATCACAGGAGCTGAAACCCATTGACATTACTTATACCGACCTGGCCAAAAGCTCCGAAGAATTTGAAAAATACCTGGAAGAAAACCCGACCATCAAAAAGAGTTTTGAAGAGCAGTTTGTCGTAGGGACAAGTTACAATTTTGTTTACAGCACATTGTTTCAGCGCAAAAAGCCCACAACTTTTTATTATTCCGGTTCGCTGGGGCTGGCGGGCAATTTGTTAAGTCTTATCACTTCGGCAACAAAGGGCTCGCGGCCTACACCCGAAGACCCGCACAAACTATTGAATGTAGCCTATTCGCAATTTGTGCGTCTGCGCAATGAGTTCCGTTTTTTCATCAATATGAGCAAGCGACACCAAATTGGCTTCAGGGTGATTGCCGGGAACGGATTTCCTTTCGGCAATTCTTTAACGCTGCCTTATGTCAAGCAGTTCTATGTTGGCGGGACCAACAGTGTAAGGGCATTCAGGGCACGCACCGTAGGGCCGGGATCGTATAATCCTCCCGACAGCCTCTACAATCTCTACGTTGACCAGTCGGGCGACATCAAGCTGGAGTCAAGTATCGAATACCGTTTTACCATCATCCGTTTTTTTAAGGGAGCTTTTTTTGTTGATGCCGGTAACATCTGGCTTGCTTCCGAAGATGAAAACCGGCCGGGGGGAAAGTTCGATTTCAAAACCTTTTACAATGAATTTGCCATTGGATGGGGACTGGGCCTGCGGTTCGACTTTTCATTTCTGGTCCTCCGGTTTGATTTTGCCACGCCCATGCACAAACCGTATCTTCCGGAAGGTCAGCGATGGGTGATCGACAAAATGGATTTCGGCAGCAAAAGCTGGCGAAAGCAAAATCTCTTGTTTAACCTTGCCATCGGCTATCCGTTCTAAAATAATGCAAATCCCGGTCAGAACAACCGCCACATCGTCAGCGATACCAGAAAAAGCCCTCCGTAGAGTAACACGGCCACTGCTGAAATGAGTTTCGAAACGTTGCTTTGTTGTTGTTTTCTGATGATCAGAAATGACAAAACCAATCCGCCGGCGGACAACAGAACGGCAATGATTCCGATGTACGGCCACAAAACGGTTAAGATTCCTTTGTTCAGCATTTCGGGATGCTCCGTCAGCATTTGTGCGGTGGTCACTCCGTTCGGGTCGCCAAAAACGAAATCCCAGTAAGGAATCCGTGAAGTGGTTTTCAGCAACGCCTTCAGCAGATGCATGCTTGCCGTAACGGGTAGAATGGCCAACACCAGTTGGTTAAAAGATGTTTTCCAGTCTTCTTTGGCCAGAATCCGTTTCAGGATTGCAAACAGCGAATAAAAAACACCAGGCAGGATGATGAACAGAACCAAAGCTTTGACGGTTCCCTCCACACTCCCTGTAATGTTCAGCGAGTGGTTGACCCAGTCGGGTACGGCCATCACAAACTTTTTGCTGACCTTCCATTCCGAGAGCACCTCATAAATGACAAATCCGCTGACCATGACAAAAAACCCCATTTCGGCCCAACTTAATCTGACACCTGAAAACAAATCGGCGGCAATTTTCCGTTTCCTGATCACAATGTTGTCTTTGGTGCAGGATTTATGGCACTGGCCGCAAAGAATACAAGACCGGTTGTCGGTGATTTTGGGAGGGAAAAGTTCCGAAGTGCACGACCGTCCGATCAATTTGTAATGATTGGATTTGCTGATGCAATCTTTTGTTTTGCAATCCCGGCACACGGCGGTATCTTTCACCCTCAATCCTTTGGAAGCAACCATCGAGTACAAGCCGAGCAAATGCCCCACCGGGCAAATGTGCGTGCAAAAAGTCCGTTTTTCCCATATCAGCCCTGAAACGACGGCAACCATAAGCAGGGTTAGCATATAAACGGCCATGTATTGCGGTATGCGGTGGATGGCCAGCGTGTGGATGCCGATGACAAGAATCACAAGATAAAACAACGTGATTACCCAACCCGATTTCAGGATGATGCCCGGCTTTTTGCGGAATCCTGTTTTTCCGAAAAACGAGGTGACGAGTTCCATGGGGCAAATGCTGCACCAAAACCTGCCGAAAAGAACGGCCGTGGCGATGATCAGCGGCCACCAGTACGACCATACGATAAGATTGGCCAGATTGGTGTTGCGCAAAATTTTTGCAAAATCCTTGTCATTGGTGGTTATTCCTATTCCCCCGTAAACCAGCAATACAAAACCCAACAGCGTCAGGAACTGTAAGGAGATCAAGAAATAACGGTTTTTAAATAATTTGTTGATCATGATTCTTTCCTCAAAATTCATCTAATTTTTCAATACACCCGATGGCCCAAATTTTGGGTAATATTAGAATAATCCTGCATTTAATTAAATTTATCATCATTCCAATTTGCAGGATTTTGTTTGATATAATTTTTTATCCGCCAATAGTCATTTTTATTACGGATAATATGGTCATAATAATTAGGTTGAAAAAAATGGTTGTTGTGATTGTATTTTGGAATATTCATTTTATGTTCGTCAATGTAATCATCAATTTTTGTGTTAATTGCCGATTTGAACCCCGCCAAAAATGACGATATGGATTTGGGTAAACGGGTTAATTGTTTCGTAGGTCGGTCGGATTGTTGGTTGGGTTGTTGGACGGATCGTAGGGACGCACGGCCGTGCGTCCCTACGTTGCGCAGGTCATGCGAATCATCAATATTCGATTTATTATGATCAACCGTTTTATTTTTATTCAACACAACAATGGCATGCAAATGGTTAGGCATTATAATGTATTCATCCAAAAACAATTCATTTCGTATTTCAAATGATTTTAAAAATTCATTTTCAACAATTTTTCCCCAATCGGATAAAACCATTTTCCCATCGGTTATTTTCCCCAAATTACATTCCCTGTTCGTTGTAACAATGGTAATAAAATAAAATCCATTGCCGGAATAATCCCATCCGGGCATTCTGTGTGATTGGCCTCTATATTTGTTTTTAAATTTATCCAATGTTGATATTCAAAATTTGTTTCATTGAATCTTTAGTCCGATATATTGTCAACCCTACCTTTTAAGCATTTAATCCTGCAAATTAATCAATTAAAAACCGAAAACCGAAAAAAAATTTCCCGAATCATGTGCAAAATAAAATTTAATGTACATTTGACCAAATTCTAAAAACATATCAAATGAAAAAACAATTTGTTACGCTACTCATTGCATTAATTGCACTGGCATCCTGCACTCACGAGACTTACCAAACCAAAACTGCCACCGATGCCAATGGTTACCGGTACGAATACGTCACCAACGACCCCATGGGCACGCGCATCTATACGCTTGACAACGGGTTGAAAGTTTACCTTTCCGCCAACAGGGATGACCCGCGTATTTCCACAAGAATTACCGTCAGGGCGGGTTCAACCTCCGACCCTGCCGAAACCACGGGGCTGGCACACTATTTCGAGCACATGATGTTCAAAGGCACCAGCCATATCGGAACGGTGAACTGGGAAGCGGAAAAACCACTGCTGGACGAGATTTCCGACCTGTTCGAACAGCATCGTGCCGCCAAAGACCCGCAGGAAAAACTGAAGATTTACCGGAAAATAGACAGCCTGTCGTACCTTGCCGCCGGGTATGTTGCCGCCAACGAGTACGACAAGATGGTGTCGAGCCTGGGAGCGAAGGGCACCAATGCCGCCACGAGTTATGATTTTACAACTTTTGTCAACGACATTCCCAAAAACGAACTGAACAAATGGCTGATGCTGGAAAGCGAACGTTTCAGCGATATGGTATTGCGGCTGTTTCACACCGAGCTGGAGACAGTTTACGAAGAATACAACATGTATCAGGACATGGACCGCAGCCGTGAACAAACTGCGTTGATGGCCGCTTTGTTTCCCCATCATCCCTATGGCCGTCAGGTCATCGGCCTTGCCGAACACATCAAAAATCCTTCGATGAAAAACATCTATGAATTTGCTCACAAATTTTATGTTCCCAACAATATGTCCATTGCGCTTTCGGGCGATCTGGATTTTGAAAAAACCATTCAACTTATCGACCAATATTTCGGAAGCTATCAACCGAAAGATGTTCCTGAAATCAAACATCCCGAGGAGCCTCCCGTTCAGGGTCCCGTAGTGAAAGAGATTTTCGGTCCCGATGCCGAAAACATGATCATGGCTTACAGGTTTAACGGCGACAACTCAACGGATCACAAGATGGTAACGATGATCGATATGCTGTTGAGCAACAGTCAGGCGGGGTTGATCGACCTTAACCTTGTACAACAGCAAAAAGTGCTGCGGGCGGGCAGTTATTCCTATTTCCTGAAAGATTACGGCATCCACGGATTTTACGGTTCCCCGCGCGAAGGACAGACATTGGAGGAGGTGAAAAACCTGTTGCTCGAACAGATCGAAAAGATCAAAAGGGGTGAATTTGAAGATTGGATGCTGCAAGCCATTATCAATCAGTTGAGACTGCAGGAGACCAAAAGTGAAGAAAGCAATTCCAGCAGGGTGGGAGAGTTTACCGATGCTTTTGTGAAACAAATTCCATGGGCCGAAAAACTGAAGTTTATTGACGATCTGGAATCCATTACAAAAGACGAAATTGTGAAGTTTGCCAACGAAAAATACACGAATAATTATGTGGTGGTTTATAAAAGAATGGGTGAAAACAAAACGGCGAGAAAAGTGGAAAAACCTCCCATCACACCGGTACCCATCAACAGGGAATATCAGTCGGATTATTACAAGGCATTTGAAGCTGTCAAATCCGAGCCCATCAAACCCGTGTTTATCGATTTTGATAAGGAGATACAAAAAGAAGCGCTGGCAAAAGGCGTTGAACTGTATTACATTAAAAACAAATCGAATGAAATTTTCCGGCTCAATTATATCATTGATATGGGCAAGAATAACAACAAAAAATTCCCGCTGGCGGTTGATTACCTGCCCTATCTCGGCACCGACAAATATTCGCCGGCAGAGTTGCAACAGGAATTTTTCAGGCTGGGGCTGACCTTTGGAGTAAATGCCGGGAACGAGCGTTCGTATGTTTACATCAGCGGATTGAGCAAATCGTACGAAAAGGCTGTAAAACTGCTGGAACACGTGCTTGCTCATGCCAGGGCCGATCAAAAAGCATACGACGATTATGTTGACGGGATTCTGAAAGAACGTGCCGACAGCAAACACAACAAAAATGCGATCCTTTGGGGAGGTATGCTGAATTACGGGATTTACGGAGAACATTCCGCTTTCAGGGACATTCTTTCCGAAAAAGAACTGAAAAGCATTAAACCGGAGGAACTCACGAATTTGTTGAAAGAGATGACTTCGTACGAACACATGGTCTTTTATTACGGCCCGGCATCCATGCAGGCGGCAAAACAGCAGCTCGAAGCCGATCATTTTATCCCCGGTGAACTTCAACCCATTCCACAGCCTGTTGTTTACAAACAGTTGGATAACCTGAACAATAAGGTTTATTTTGTGGATTACGACATTATGCAGGCCAACATCGTTATGGTATCGAAAGGAGCTCCTTTTAATGCCGAATTGATCCCGTATGCCAAATTGTTCGGCGAGTATTTCGGCAGCGGCTTATCCTCCATTCTTTTTCAGGAGATCAGGGAATCGCGGGCGCTGGCCTATTCAGCCTTTGCCAGCTATTCCATACCCGGGAAAAAAGACAGGAACAATATTCTGTTCGGATATGTGGGAACCCAGGCCGATAAGCTGCTCGATGCCACCAACGCCATGCTGGAGCTGATGAACAAAATGCCGGCGGCGGAAAAACAGTTTGAGCTGGCCAAAGCTTCCATTATCAAAAAGATCAATACCGAACGAATCATCAAAGACAATATTTTCTGGACATATCTCACCAACAGAGACAGAGGCATTGATTACGACATCCGGCGCGATGTTTACAAAACGGCTCAAACCATCACATTGAACGAATTTGAAAACGATTTCTTCAACCGTTACATCAGC
The DNA here is from genome assembly GCA_029934065.1 of Bacteroidales bacterium. Taxonomy (GTDB): domain Bacteria; phylum Bacteroidota; class Bacteroidia; order Bacteroidales; family 4484-276; genus 4484-276. The sequence goes on along the minus strand of JAOZMX010000005.1, from coordinate 7,677 downwards.
GGCAGGAAATTTACTTTCCTCGTTCAGGGCAAAAAAGGACTGGTCAATACGGCCGCATTGAAAAAGATCGGTAAAGTAAAAGAACTTACGCTGGAAGAAATTTTTAATTATTAAAAATAATCGGACTTGCCGGTGTCTAATTCAGTAATTTAAGCCATAAGCTGAAAAAGACATCATAAACTTGATAGGTCCCGTTTTCACGAAATATCAGCTCTTTGTTCAAGAGACTTTTTATTGCCGCGCTAACGGTGCTGGTGGTGCCCAGCTTGTATTTTGTGATAAATTCTTTTGACGACGGTTGTGATACGCCATCCTGTTTTCCAATGGCTTTTAAAAGTGTGTATTGTTGTTCGGTAAGTAAATTACGGTATCCGTAATAATAGGATTCGTTTTCCCGGAGAATGGTAATCAACACTTCCGTTACCTTTTTATCATCAATCCGGTTTCCTGTACCCGCATTGATTTCATATAATCTGTTGCACAAATATTGAACATAATACGTATGACTCCGGGTAAGCTCAAGAATTTTTTCCGTCGTTTTTTCATCAATATTAATATGCCCCGACAAAAATTTCTCCCTGATAAACGAACAATATTCAGCTTTGTCGATTTTCCCCAATTCCATCAATTGCGTACTTTGATAAAACGGCCTGTCCCGGTCGGAAAACATGGCAGATAATAAATGTTTACTACTTCCGGAATATATCAGATGAATGTTGTTCAATTGCTGGATATGCGTTCGCAACACGGCTTCGGTATTTTTTTCGGGAAATTTCTCAATTTGTTGAAATTCATCGAAGATCAGCACGGTTGGTTTTGCCGACTTACTGATCATCGAAAAAATCTGTTGAATGGTTGTTTCTGCCTGTTGGGAATTTTCAATTTTAAAGTCAATATCCGTTTGCAGCGTAATAGGATTGATGGTAATTGAAGGTGTAATCCCCGCAAAAAATCTCCCGAGTTTTTTTAAAATTTTATCGGAAGTTTTTTCAAGTTGGTTAAAAACGGCATTTCCGAATATCCGGGTCATCTCTGCCAGGTTGGTTGCCTGATAAATGTCACAATAAACCACATTGTAATTTTTTTTGATCTCATTTTGATTGATCACATGATGAATCAGGCCTGTTTTTCCGATGCGTCGAAGCGAGATCAATGTTAAATCCCTGCCGTTTTTTATGGCTGATATGATTTTATTCGTTTCTGATTTTCTGTCGCAAAAATATTCGGGCGAAACGTAACCTTTGATTAAAAACGGATTTAATTTCATGCTTCGTTTATTATTTTATGATCATAACGAATGTTTCGTTACGAATATTATGTAACGAACTTTTCGTAACGAATCTTTCGTAATAAAAAAAACCATTAGGAGAGCTTAATCCCCTAATGGCTTTAATTTTATAAAATTTCCTTTAAAAAAGTTTATTTGATCACCGTTAATTTGCGTGCAATGGTACCGGTTGATGTTTTTATCTGGTAGAAATAGTAACCTGCTTCAAGACCGGAGGCATCCCACTGGATGTTATGGTTTCCGGCAGAAAAATGATTGTTGGCCACAACAGCAACTTTGGCGCCTGTAACATCAAATACGGTAATAGTTACCTGATCGGGCCCGGTAAGTGAGAAGCCGATGGTGGTTTTTCCTGTGAAGGGATTCGGGAAGTTCTGTACCGATGCAACATTCATCTCTTTTTCTTCGATGCCCACATAAATGTTGGTTGCACCCGGTGTATATTCCACCATGTAAAACCAATCGTCGGTGGCGTCGGGATAACGGCCGTAGGAAGTGTCGGCGTATTGTGCAGGATAAGTGATGCTGTCGAGAAATTGTTCATCGGGGCTCCACAAACCGATCTGTTCACCGTCGCCGCTCAATTTGAAATCAAGATTCAGCACGCTGGTCTCCTCATTCTTGTTGGCATAAAACAAAATGTAACCGCCTGCAGGAACCGTAACCGAATCGGGATAGGTATCGGGAATCTGATACATGGCAGTGGGGTCGGTAAGATCGTCTGCCATATAATAACCGCCCAGCATAACATCTTCGGTGCCTGCGTTGTAAATCTCAATCCAGTCGGGAAAATCGCCCTGCGGGCCGGGAACGGCAAAATCGTTGCTGGCCATGAACTCATTGATAAATAATGATACTTCTCCGGGGCCGGAATTAGGATCGGTGTTGGGTGCGCCGGGCGTGAAATCGCTCATAAAATACCATGAGTCGGTGGCATCGGGATAACGGCCGTAGGATGTGTCGGCATATTGAGCAGGATAGGTTAGGCTGTCGAGAAACTGTTGATTAGGATCCCACAAACCGATTTGTTCACCGTTGCCACTCAATTTGAAGTCAAGGTTCAATACACTGATTTCTTCGTCTTTGTTGGCATAAAAAATAATGTAACCGCCGGCTGGAACCGTTACCGAATCGGGATAAGTATCGGGAATCTGATACATGGCAGTGGGGTCGGTAAGATCGTCAGCCATATAATATCCTCCCAACATGACATCTTCCGTTCCTGCATTGTAAATCTCAATCCAGTCGGGAAAATCACCCTGCGGGCCGGGAACGGCAAAATCATTGCTGGCCATGAACTCGTTGATGTAAAGTTGGCCGTTAACCTGCGTTGTCATCATAAATAACGACAATGCGACTGTTAATAATCCATTGATTAAAAAGTAATGTTTCTTCATTTGTAATTGTTTTTAGTGTGTAAATGGTAAATAAAAATTTATTTGCAATAAAAGTACGAAAATAAATCATATACAAATTTCCTGCCTTAATTTTTTTTAATTTTTTTCGTGAGGATTTATTTTTTCAATCCTTTTGATCCCCTTTCTGTTTACGATCAATTTATAAGTTTTCAGTTCGGTGTTACGGTTGTCCGAATAAGTTAATATGAGATTGATATGATAAACCCGGTCGGCAAACGCACGTTTGAAACCTTTCCTTGTCCGGATGAAAACCTCTTTTTCGGGGTCGTCCATTTTCCGGGTAAAATCCAAAATGTTGAACCGAAGGATCTGGGTAATTCCCGTAAAATCGCCGCTATCTTTCCGGCGGTTCAAAATACTGACCTTGGTACGATAATGAATGATCTTTTCACCCAACGACTCCTCGGTAATTTCGGTGACACGCATTTTATTTCGCGCCGATAATATTTCTTCGGGCAGAAATTGATGTTTTTCAAAATTAAAACTCTCTTTCAGGTAGCCGATCTTTTTTTGTTTTTGGTTGTAAATTTTGGTTTTAAAATCGTAAAATATTTTTTGATGTTTCTTGTCGAGGTAGATCCTGATGAGTTCTTTGATGCGGTCTTTGAACATATAGCTGATGACCAATGCGATAAAAAACGGAAGCGTAAGATTGCCGTAGATCAGTTGCGATGCAAATGCCACCCCCGTAGCGAAGACCATGGCGATGCCGGCAGCGATGCTAAAGAGTACCTGCTCCACGAGAACGCCTTCCTTTTTTGTGTCGGTATTCAGGAACAGGTTGCTCTCGATAAATTTTTTCAACCTGCTCGAACGGTGCAGTACATCTTCGTTGGAACGGTGAGGTTTGGCCACCGACGGATACCCTTTTTTTGTTCTGTAATCCATTTCATCCAACACAAGCCGGTCGAGCAACGCACGCGCTTCCCGGTTTTCATCCGGTGTTGTCTGCAGCTCGGTTGCCAGGACAAAAATATGTTTTTCAACCAACAGACTTTGGTATTCATCAGCCGACCTGAAAATCGAATAAACCTTGTTTTCGGTATCCTTAACATGGATTTTGTTTTCCAAATCCTGATAGCTGTTGCGGATTTCTTTTATTAACCCGGTGAAATTTTCAATCAACGTTTTTCGGTCATTCTCATTTTTTACGTGGATGATTTCGTTGACCGCATGGCGCAATGCAACTCCGAAAATAGAACAAAAGCGCTTGATCTGAATTTCGTATTCGGCTACTGTTTTGTTGTCGGGCGATGTTAAAAGCGTATTGATACTTTTTGCAAGTTTTCTGAAAGGGCTCTTATCGCCCGGAATGATGTTTTGAAGCCGATAAAATGGTGTGGTTAACCGGATATTGGTTTTCAGGGAATTGTAAAAATCCCCTTTTGTGAAATTGTGTTTGTTGATGTCAAGTCCCGACGGTAAAAAAAAATACATATTGATGTTGCTGTCATCCTGCCTTCCCGACTTTTTATCAACGGGAAACTCCAGTTTGACCTCCAGCGACAACTGATCATGTTTTTTGATGTACTCTTTTACCATAATCGAACAGAATATTTTTTTTTTGAATCGCTGCAAAGCTAAAACACATCTTACCCCGGAAGCAAAATCACGCCTCTATTGTTTTACGACATAAAGAGGATTAATCTGTCGCCCGGCAGATAAACCTTCCTTGCTTTCCTCTACAACCTGTTTCTATCTTATGGGATTTCAGTACGTTGACGTTCTCAATCAACCCTACAGAAATCGGTTTTGCCTTTACTTACATACTGCACATCAATCACGTAGCCAAATATCGGTTATCTTTGTGGCAAAATCTATAATTCTGAAATTATGTCGTTGCTTTTCAAAAATGTAAAAGAGCTCGTCAGTGACATTGATGAGTTTATCAACACGGTGGAACAGGGTGTGCTTGTTTTCAAAGAAGGCGTGATCAATTATTTGAATGATGAAAAAGAGAGTTTTGCCCAGAAACTGGAACGGATTGAATACCTTGAAGCCAATGCCGATAAGCTGCAGCGAAAGATTGACGACAAGTTTCTGATGCATTCCATACTGCCGCAGAATTTCAGCAACATCGAGGCGATGCTTGATAAAATTGATGAGATCATCGACATTTCCAAAGACAACCTTTACCAGTTTGAAGTGGAGATCCCCTACTTTCCCGAATCGTTGCGGCAGGAATACGTCCGGCTTACCAATGCTTCGGTGGAGGCGGCATTACAGACTTTTCCCGCCGTCAGGACATTCTTCAGGGAACCGCTCAAGGTAAAAGACATTTTGACAAAGGTTTATTTTTACGAAAAAGAGGCCGACAGGATTGCAAGGGACATCAAAAGAAAATTGTTTCATCAGATGGATGATCTGCATTTGAGTCAGAAAATCCACCTGCGTTATTTTGCGTTGCACATCGAGACCATTTCCGACAAAGCCGAAACGCTTGCCGATATGTTGTCCATCATTTCAATGAAGATCAATTTATGATTGTACTTTTTTATCTGTCCAGTGGGTTGTTTTTGGGTTGGTCGCTTGGGGCCAACGATGCTGCCAATGTTTTCGGGACGGCAGTGGGCTCGCGCATGGTCAGGTTCAAAAAAGCTGCAATCATCGCCAGCATTTTTGTGATTATCGGCGCTGTGGTACAGGGTGCCGGAGCCAGCGAAACTTTAGGAAAACTGGGGAACGTCTCCACACTGGCGGCGGCTTTTACGGTTGCGTTGGCTGCAGCGCTGTCGGTGTACTGGATGACCCGGCTGAAACTTCCCGTTTCAACTTCACAAGCCATTGTCGGGGCCATCATCGGGTGGAATTTCTATACCGACAATCCCACCGACATATCCACACTGACCAAAATCGTTACTACCTGGATATCCGGTCCGTTGCTCGGCGGACTTTTTGCGGTTTTGCTGTTCATGCTGGTGAAAAAGGTTTTGAAAAACATCTCGCTGCATCTGCTTTACAGGGATGCCTACATCAGGCTCGGGCTGGTTGTAGTGGGAGCTTTCGGTGCTTACAGCCTCGGAGCCAACAACATTGCCAATGTAATGGGTGTCTTTACGGGAGCCATCAACCTTCCTTTGATCGATCTTGGTTTTGTTGCCTTCGACAGCACCCAACAACTGTTTTTTATCGGCGGTGTGGCCATTGCCGTTGGTGTAATCACCTATTCGAAACGAGTGATGGAAACCGTTGGCAACACACTGATGCCGCTGACCCCTGAAGCGGCCATCGTGGTGGTGCTCGCACAGGCGCTGGTACTTTTTATCTTTTCTTCACAAGCGCTATCCGACGCTGTACAATCCATCGGGTTGCCGGCCATTCCGCTGGTGCCGGTTTCCAGCTCGCAGGTGGTCATCGGAGCCATCATCGGCATTGGTCTTTACAAGGGAGGAAAAGAAATCAAATTCAACATTCTCGGCAGTATCAGTCTCGGGTGGATTGCCACACCTATCGTTGCGGGACTTGTAAGTTTCTTTTTGCTCTTCTTTGTCAACAACGTGTTTAAAAAAGATGTGGGCTCGTCGCAGCCGCCGGGTCCCATCGCCGAATATGTGCAAAAAGTGGACAGCATGGCTGCGCAAATGCTTGAAAACGACACCGTATCGTTCATGGAAAGCAAACCGGTTCCGGTGGCCGACAGCACACTCATCCCTGAAACGAAAAATATGTTAACGGAAAAATGCTCCGATGAACTCCCCATGATTGTCTTTGCCTCACTCTCGTTTTTGCTGTTACTTCTCGTCATCTGGCTTACCATCAAATTGCAGAAACAAAAGGTAAAACACCACAGAAACATTGATGAACTGGAGAAGAAATATTTGTTGAAGATCGAGCATCTGGAAAACACACTGAAAGCGTACGAAACAAAACAGCACGATCTGAACAAGGAGCTGAAATTCCGGCAAAACGAAATGGTGACCATGGCCATGAACATCATTCAGAAAAATGAATTTTTGAGCAAGCTCAAAAAAGAGATCATCGGCGTCAAGTCAACGGTAAAAGATCCGGAGGCCAGAGAGGCATTCACCAAACTTTTGCTGATGATCAGCCAAAACCTTTCCATTGACCGCGACCGGGAAAAATTCCAGATGCATCTTACCGAGCAAAACAGCAATTTTTTGAGAAAGTTGTCTGAAAAATACCCGTCCATTACGGAAAATGAAAAGCGGCTTGCCGTGTTGTTGCGGCTGAATCTTTCCTCCAAGGAAATTGCTTCCATTCTCAATATTTCGCCTAAAAGTGTGGAGATGAACCGCTATCGCCTGCGCAAAAAACTGAAAGTATCACCCAGGGTAAACCTGAGCGATTTTATCAGGGAATTGTAAAAGCGATTATATTTTCGGTGCAGGTTAAAAACTTTTTTTAACAAAAATGTTCTTTTTATTGTTTTCAATAAATTTTTATATTTGTGTCGCTGATTTAGGTTCATTATTAGGTGGTTGCATCAGTAAATGAATTAATTAAGTTCATTAACATAATAAAAATCCAAAAAAATGAAAAGAATTACGATGACACTTTTGATGGTCGTAGCAATGGCTTTGACCATTGTTGCCCAGTCGCCACAAGCTTTCAAATACCAGTCGGTGGTGAGGGATGCAAACGGAAATGTTTTACCGAATCAAAATGTGAGCATTCGCATTAGCATTCACAATGCAACTGCGGGTGGCACTGTGGTTTACAAGGAAACGCATGCGGCAACCACAAATCAAATGGGGCTGATCAATCTGGAAATAGGCAACGGAACTCCCGTTACCGGAGATTTTTCAACCATCGATTGGGGCAACGGACTCAAATATCTGGAGATTGAAATTGATCCGACAGGGGGGAGCAACTATACTTCCATGGGAACGGCGCAATTGTTCAGTGTGCCTTATGCTTTGTATGCTGAAAATGTGGAAAACAAGGATGATGCCGATGCCGACCCTACCAACGAATTGCAGACGATCACAAAAACGGGAAATACCGTTACCC
>JAOZMX010000074.1 GCA_029934065.1 Bacteroidales bacterium | reverse complement strand
CAGCACAAAAGACCATCAACGTTAAAGGACAGGAAACCGAAGCGGTAAAGAATGCCATAGAGATCATGTATCAAAAGATTGCCGGGGAGTTTTTTGAATAATTATTTATGGAAACGAATTTTCGACGTCCCGGCCTTTTATTTGTGGAAAAACCTTAAAGAGCCGAACACTGACGGTAACCGTCATCCGTAAAAATCCATTAACGCCGCGGCATATTCTGACATACCGGATAAGTACTTTTGTCCCGAAACAAAATGAAAACTCATGGAGGTTCGTAATACGGTTTTTTCAAACTGATGATTTTATCTGACTTTTGAAGGATACCGTATGCGAACGGTTGAAGGCCCTACCCACACCGGTTTAGAACTGTTTCCTCGCCAGCACCAATTCAGCGGCATTGACGATATGCTGGGTACTCATGCCGTATTTTTCCAGCAACTCTTCCGGTTTTCCGCTTTCGCCGAACATATCGTTCATTCCCACCATTTCGATGGGTGTGGGGAAGTTGCGCGCCAGGAACCCGGCGATGGTCTCGCCCATACCGCCGAAAATCTGATGTTCTTCGGCCGTAACGGCGCAGCGTGTTTTCATGATGGACTGCATCACGGCATCCCTGTCCAGCGGTTTGATGGTATGGATGTTAATGATGTCGGCGGAAATTCCTTTTTGTTTGAGTAGCTTACCTGCTTCCAGTGCTTTCCAGACGAGGTGGCCGGTACAGAATATCGAAACGTCATTTCCGTCGGTCAGTTTCACAGCCTCACCGATGACAAACTCCTGATCAACAGGCGTGAAATTAGGAACCTTCGGTCGGCCGAACCGCAGGTAAACCGGCCCCACGTGACCGGCAACCGCCTTGGTTGCCGCTTTGGTTTGATTGAAGTCGCACGTATTGATCACCACCATGTTGGGCAGCATTTTCATCAGGCCGATGTCTTCCATTATCTGATGCGAAGCACCGTCTTCGCCAAGGGTCAGTCCCGCATGCGAAGCGCAGATTTTCACATTCTTGTTGGAATAAGCAACGGATTGCCTGATCTGGTCGAACACCCTGCCGGTGGAAAAATTGGCAAAAGTTCCCGTGAAAGGAATCTTCCCGCCCGTGGCCAATCCTGCAGCAATGCCCATCATATTGGCTTCGGCAATACCGGTTTGAAAAAACCTTTCCGGAAAAGCCTCCGCAAAGGCATTCATCTTGAGCGATCCCGTAAGGTCGGCACAGAGCGCCACAACGTCCGGATTCATTTTACCCAGTTCAAACAAGGCTTCGCCGAAACCCGACCTTGTATCTTTATTTCCCTGATTGGTGTACTCTTTTTGTGTTTGTTCAGCCATTATTGATTCAATTTGATGTCAACGGTTTTACCCGATTTGATGTTAAAAGATTTTTCGATGGTATAGATTGATCTGTCGGCATATTTCGACCTGAAAACAACGCGGTAATTTCCCGGTTGCAGCACCAGGTTCTCGGGTCTGGCACTTCCGACGGCAAAATTGTACAACCAGGTGAGCCGGTCATTTTTCTCAAGATAAAGACTTCCGTATCCGTCCACGCTATGGCTGACGGTGACAATCCCCGGCATGGGTATTTCAACCGTTGTGGTGTGACTTTGTTTTACCACCACACTGTCGATGTTCATTCCCGGAAGGCAAAGCACCTCAATATCATAAGCTCCTGTAAGGTATTTTTCGGTTTGCCCGAAATGTTGCACATTCAGTGTTTTCATGCTGCCGTGTTGCCGGATGATGGCCTGAAGGTTGCGTATCGTCTTTGTGTTGCCGTTGATCTGCAAACTCAAAAAGCCCTGCGGCACCTTGATGGGTATGATGGCATGCCCGCCGGGATTGAGCACGATGCTGTCTTTTCTCACCGGAGGGATGCTGTGTACCACAATATCGTAATTCAACAAAGGATCGAGCACAAGCGTATCGGGGACGCCCATGCTGTTCATGGTGTGCACGAAGTTGTATTTGATCTTTCCGGAAAGATGATCGTAAAAAGTCATGTTGATGTTGGTTTCCACGGGGCGGTCGTTTTCGTTCAGCAGGTTCACCTGCACCGTGGTTTGGTTCAGCACCTGCGAGATGACTACATTCAGAGCTTTTCCAAAAGCTTTTTCGCTCGTGGCATCGTAGTAGTTTCCCACACAGTTGAACGCTTTGCTGAAGTCGTTGCCGATACCGATAACGAACGGCTTGAGCGAAATCCCTTCTTTTTGCAGGCTCAACGACACTTCGCACGGGTCGCCGCCGCACTCTTCAATGCCGTCGGTGATCAGGACGATGATGTTCCGGCAGTTGTCGCACGGTGTAAAGTCGTTCCTGGCCTGGTCGAGTGCATAGGCAATGGGCGTTGTCCCCTTGGGGTTGATGGTCTTTAGCCGGTGTTTAATTCTGGCAACGTTATCGGGGCCGAAAGGAACTTCCAGTTTGGTGTCGTCGCAGTGTTGCGGTGGAAAAGGCTTTTGATGTCCGTAAACCCGGAGCGCCAATTCCAGATGGTCGATATTTTTCAGGCTGTCGAGCAAGTTCGACAAAAGACGCTGGGCGATGAGAATTTTCATGTCGCTTTGCCAGCGTCCGTACATGCTTTGCGATGCATCGAACACAAACAAGATACGCGTGGTAGGCTCGGGCATTTCCTTCTCTTTTGGCTGCTGCCCGAACACAACACCCGCATGAATCAGGAGAAACAACAATACCGTATATGCCGTAATTTTACGTACCAAAATATTCAAAAATTCGAATTTAAAAATCGCCAAGCGTTTCGGGAAGCTGGTCAAGGGCCCTTTTCAATTGTTCATCGTTGGGTGCCACACCGTGCCATTTGTGCGTACCCGTCATAAAATCAACCCCTGCCCCCATTTCCGTTTTCATAATGACAACCACCGGTTGATGTTTTTTGGTATGATGTTTCGCAGTGTTAAGAACGGTTACGACATCATTCATATCATTTCCGTTCATTTCCAGAACAAGCCAGCCGAAAGCTTCCCACCTTGCCTTGAGGTTTCCCAACGATAAAACTTCGTCCACCGGACCGTCGATTTGTTTGCCGTTGTAATCCACAATGGCAATGAGGTTATCCACCTTTTTGGCCGAAGCATACATGATCGCTTCCCACATCTGTCCCTCTTCCAGTTCGCCGTCTCCGGTAAGGACGTACACCAGCTTATCATCACCCGAGAGTTTTTTCGAAAGCGCCATACCAATACCCGCCGAGAGCCCCTGCCCGAGCGATCCCGTGGCGATCCTTATGCCGGGCAAGCCTTCCTGTGTTGCGGGATGCCCTTGCAAGCGGCTGTTCAGCCTGCGGAAAGTTTTCAGCTCTTCGAGCGGGAAATATCCCGAACGCGCCAGCACACTGTAAAGCAGTGCAGAGAGATGGCCGTTGGACAAGATGAATACATCCTGCCCGTTGCCTTCCATGGTGAAATTTTCGGGATCATGGGTCATCACTGCGTTATAAAGCGCCACAACCACATCGGCACATCCCAGCGAGCCCCCCGGGTGCCCCGACTGCACAGCATGTATCATTCGCAGAATATCACGCCGCACCTGAGTGGCCAGATCGGTAAGTTCTTTTATTGTCATTGTATGGTTTGTTGATTCTTTCATGGCGGTCAAAATTAGGATAATTGGTTTAAGTAATCCTCCCCTGTTGATAATTTTGCATAATTTTCTTCTCATCAACGAACAGCGCACTGCAAATGGTATTCAACCCGGAAAAATAGTATTAGTTTTGCATCGCAATAAAAACACATCAGGTGACGATCTCATTTTTTAAATACGAAGGTGCTGGAAACGATTTCATTCTCATCGACAACAGGAAGAATGAAACGGAGTTGTCAGCGGCAATGATATCAGCAATGTGCCGGAGACATTTCGGCATTGGCGCCGACGGACTGATCATGCTTGAAGAAGACCCGGCGTATGATTTCTCCATGCGTTATTTCAATGCCGACGGCAGGGAAGCCACTTTATGCGGAAACGGAGGGCGTTGCGTGGTTGCTTTTGCACGAAGATTGGGGCTGATAGATAAAAAAACGGTGTTCAGTGCTGCCGACGGCGTGCATCACGCTCAAATCATTTCTTCCGACGCCAATACTTCCGTTGTCAGCCTGCAAATGCACGACATCGGCCAATGGGAAAAACAAAACGAAGATTACATCATCAACACCGGCTCTCCACATCTTGTGAGGTTTGTTGAAGAATGCTCCAAAACGGATGTGGTTGCCGAAGGACGAAAAATAAGGTACTCCCCGCCATTCCGCAAAAGCGGGATCAATGTCAATTTTGTATCCGTAAGCAACGATACCGTAGAAATGCGCACTTACGAGCGTGGCGTGGAGGATGAAACCCTGGCCTGCGGAACGGGAGCGGTGGCAGTGGCGCTTGCTGTTACGCTGCGGGGCAAAGAGTCTCCGGTAACGTTAAATGCCAGAGGCGGAGAGCTAAAAGTTAACTTCCGCTTCGACGGTAACCGTTTTACGGACATCCGGCTCGAAGGGCCGGCCACTTTTGTTTTTGAAGGAATAATAAACATCGGGGAAGAAGGTTAATAGACAAACCATGACTGACAATCATCACATACATCTGCGCGCAATGGAACCGGAAGACATCGATTTGTTGTACCGGTGGGAAAACGACAAACGCATCTGGCCGGTAAGCAATACGCTTGCTCCGTTTTCGAGGTTTGCCCTCGAACAATATGTTTTGAACAGCGACAAAGACATTTTCGTTTCCAAGGAGATCAGGCTGATGATCGTTCTTGTGGAAACGGGCAAGGCCATCGGCGCCATCGACCTGTTCGATTTCAATCCCATGCACCGCAGGGTCGGCGTCGGAATTTTAATCCGTGACGATTACCGCGGCAAAGGTTATGCCGGTCAGGCTTTGGACGCTGTCATTGATTATTGTTTTAACACGCTGATGGTACATCAGGTATTTTGCAACATCCGAAGCGACAACGAAGTTAGTCTGAAACTGTTCACTTCAAGAGGATTTGAAATTACCGGAAACAAAAAAGACTGGTTACTATCAGACCATCAGTGGAAAGACGAGTATTTATTGCAGTTGATTAACAAAAGAAATGGACATGGCGGATAAAAGAAAAAAGCGGGTGGTACGCCTTTTGGTTGTATTGGCAATTGTTTTCATCTGGATAGGTGCTTCGGTGGGATATTTGTTCTGGAGCGCCGTTTATAAAAACAATGTAACGCTAAAGAAAAACGAAAAAGGTTATTTGTTTATCCCTACAGGTTCTGATTATGACGGACTGCTTCGTGCCGTTGATTCATCGGGATACCTGAAAAACATGAAAACTTTCGAATGGCTGGCCGGGCGGAAGAACCTGCCTGCCCATGTCCATCCCGGACGATACGAGATTACCGCCGGCATGAACAACAACGAACTGACAGACCTGCTTCGTTCGGGTACACAAACACCATTGAACGTTACTTTCAGCTATGTCCGAACATTACAGCAACTTGCCGGCATTATCGCCCGGCAACTGGAACCCGATTCGGTCATGCTGCTCCGGGAAATGACCAATGCCAATAACTATCCCGATAACGAGGGTTTCGGCCCCGACACCTATCAGGCCATGTACATCCCGAACACCTACGAATTTTACTGGAACACATCGGCCAAAGGGTTTGTAAACCGGATGAAGACTGAGTATAAAAAATTCTGGAACGCCCAGCGTATCCAAAAAGCAAAGGCACAAAAGCTGACCCCCGTGAAGGTTTCCGTTCTGGCTTCGATCATCGACAGGGAGACCCTGATGAATGATGAAAAGCCGCGCATCGCCGGCGTTTACCTTAACCGTTTGCATAAAGGCTGGAAACTGCAGGCCGACCCGACGGTGGTGTACGCCTTTTACCTTCAAAACGATTCGTTGCTCAACAGGGTTTACAAAAAACACACACAAATCGAATCGCCCTACAACACTTACACCCATAAAGGCTTGCCCCCCGGCCCCATTTGCATCCCATCCATTGCCGGCATTGATGCCGTACTGAATGCCGAAGCACACAAGTACATGTACTTTGTTGCCAAAGCCGACGGCTCGGGCTACCACCGGTTTTCAAAGACATACAAACAGCATAAGAATTACGCCAAACAACTGCATAAAGAGTTGAACAAACGCAAAAGACAACAAAACCTGTTATCGCAATGAAAATCATCAAAAATATCATGTTCCCGGTCTTGATCCTTACGGGAATGTTTTTTCAGTCCTGTACCGACAAGAAGGCCGAATCGCACCGGCTGGTGAAATCCGGTATCGTCAAACTGTACCGGTCGGATTTTTACGAAGCACTCGACGATTTCAAAAAAGCAGCAGAATACAATCCCGAAAATGTGGAAGCATATTACAATATCGGAAATGTTTACATGAATCTGATGGATTACAACAAAGCCATCAAATATTACACACAAGCCATTGAAATCAAAGAGGATTATGCCGACGCATATTACAATCGCGGAATGATGCAGTTTTACCTCGGCGAATACGATCTGGCCTGTAAAGACTGGAAATTGGCAGAAAAGTACGGCAAAACCAATATCAACGACCGTACAAGACACTGCAAATAAAACCACCCCCTAACCGTACCGTATTCACTTTTCGTTTTTATTGACTTTTTACTTACCTTTGTAAAAACAATCTGGCTTTAAACAATGAAAAAGTTACCCATCGGCATACAGGAATTTTCAAAACTTCGTCAAGGAGGATTTCTGTATATTGACAAAACGGAATTTGTTTACAATCTGATCAATTCAGCCTCATACTATTTTCTTTCCCGCCCCCGCCGCTTCGGCAAATCATTGCTGTTAAACACCATTAAGGAGGTTTTCAAAGGCAATAAAGAACTGTTTGAAGGACTGTGGATTTATGATAAGATTGATTGGGAAAAATACCCGGTCATCAAAATCTCATTTTCTTCCGTTGATTATTTCAATCTCGGACTGGAAAAGGCAATTGATAACGAAATGTTATTATTGGCCAAACAAAACAATATTGTGCTTGAAGCGGCAGACTTCACTTCAAAATTCAGGGAATTGATCTATACACTCGGCGAGAAAAAGAAGGTTGTTTTACTGATAGACGAATACGACAAACCCATTATTGATTACATTGACGACATTCCCCAAGCCGATAAAAACAGAAAGATTTTGAAAAGTTTCTATTCGGTCATCAAGGATTCGGACGATTACATCAAATTCTTTTTTGTGACAGGCGTATCCAAGTTCAGCAAGGTTTCGATTTTTTCCGATTTGAATAATTTGAGGGACATCACTCTTGATAAGAATTATGCTACAATAACAGGTTACACACAGAATGAACTCGAACACTATTTCCCCGAATACATTGAACAAGTTGCACTGGACTATAAAGGCGTTTTCGATAACATTATAAGGGAAATAAAAAAGTGGTACAACGGTTATTCGTGGGATGGAGTCAATTTTGTTTACAATCCGTTTTCCATACTGAACTTTTTTGCGGCAAGGACATTTCGCGATTATTGGTTCAGCACCGGAACTCCTACTTTCCTGATGAAAATGATAAAGGAGCAAAAATACACCGTTTTTGACCTGAAAAACAAAACCATTTTCGAAAGTGAGCTGGATAAATATATGATAACCAACATATCACTGATACCATTGCTGTTTCAAACAGGCTATCTTACCATTAAAAAAAACAATCTGTTTGATATGTCAATAGTATTGGATTTCCCCAACGCAGAGGTTGAAAGGTCATTTACAATTCATCTTCTTGCGGAGCTCAACGACGGGCATATTGATAAGGCGAGCTCATTACTCTACGAACTGACTCAAACCCTGCGCAACAACGAAACCGAAAAATTTATCGAACTGATAAACATTCTTTTCAAAGGTATCTCCTACATCATCGCCGATAACAAGGAAAAATATTTCCATTCGGTATTTTACATCATCGTGAAATTGCTCGGGTTCCATATTGAGACCGAAGTGATGACCATTAACGGACGTATTGATGCAGTGATCACCACCGGCAAATACATCTACATTATAGAGTTCAAAGCCGGACAGGATGCCAAAACCGCCATCAAACAAATAAAAGAAAAAGAATACCACAAGAAATATCTCTCCGGAGGAAAACCGGTTACCCTGATTGGGATTAACTTTGACATTGAGAAAAAGATGATTAACGATTATCTGATCAAACAGGCTTGATGCCCGTTAAAACGCCACCGGGAAAATCTCAAGAAATTCAAAAATACTACTGTCTTATCAACTTGCGTGTCCCGAGAGATTGACCCGATTCAGTAGATAAGGTGACCAGATACACACCTGCCGGATAACCGGATACATTCAACGCTACCGACGTTTCATCGGCCAAAGGTTTCACCAAAACCTGAATCCCGCTGCCGTTAAACACACGCATCACAAGGTTTTGATGTGCAAATTCTTCATTGATCGCCACTGTAACATACCCGGCAGTGAATGTTGGAAAAATATCAAAACCGGTGCTTGGTTTCAAATGCGTTTTACCGATGCCATTGAGTATTTCACATGGTGGAACCCAGTAATTTCCCGAAATAGTGAGCAAGGCAAGCATTTTAAGGGTGTTGTCGTAATATCCGCCGCTTGCCGCATTGGACAAAAGGACACGTGCATAAAGATCATCGAGCCATTCCTGATTGGTTGTATCAAGCATGGCGCCGACGGTGAACGGCGCCGTGAAAGCGATATCCGTCCATCCCACTGCCGGTGTTCCGTTCAGATAATAGCCGGCATAAACATGGTTCACACTTCCTCCGGTGGATTCCAAAAGCCACTGGTTGATTTTCACTACGGCATCCCGGGCTCTTTCGTCTCCGTTGATCAGATAATCCGTAGCCAAACGCCAAGGGTCGCGACAGGCATTGTAGGAGTAATTGCCGTCGAGATCGCTTTCGAGGTAATCGGGATCGGCGGGCCTGGGCTCGGTATTGATGTCGTCGATAAAGTCCGGAAGCAAACCTGTTTCAGGGCTATAATTCGTTTGCATTTCTTCAACCAGGTCATAACACTCATCCACCACGTCATACCAAGTGGAATCGTTGACGGCACATGCAAAAGCCCGGAAATGATCCAAAATGAAATCCGAAGTGCGTGTACCGTACTGATAGGAGCTGGTTTGAACCCAGTCGCCCAGTTTCACACTGTTGAATTCCTGATGAATATCACCTTCCGATGCATCGGCGCCCATTATATCGTTGATGATCAGCAATGCTTCCTGAAAATAGTTGATCTCTCCCTGGCTTCCCCATTGTGCATGTGCCAGCAACAATCCGAAAGCAATGTCAATGTCGCCGTCGGAGGCCGAATCCGAACCTCCGGCGTTGATGCAGTTCGTAATTTGTTTCCAGGCCATCAGGTGCGGCATGATGTAGCTCGGGTGTGCCTTGTAATACCGGAAGAGCCCGTCGAAATAAGTCCTTGCATCGAGGTCGTAGCCGGCCATGAGCGGAACGATCAGCATCCCGTAGCCGATGGCTTCCGAAACCGTCAGCATGTTGCCCTCATCCACATAAACATAATATTGGTCGTCTTCACAACCATTGATCAAATGCTTGTTTTTCCATCCTTCGTAAAATGTCTTCACGTGATCGTCAAGCTGATCCTGTGTGTACTGGCTTGGTTTGATGTGGTTGTAATACTCCGCATGCTGCGGAAAAGGATAATTCTGTGCCGATGAATAAAAGTTCAGAAAAATAGTGACCGTCAATGCCAAAAGTAATTGCTTTTTCATAGTTTCTAATTTTCGGGAAAAGTACAAAAAAAACAAAAACTGCCGGATGGTTAATCCGGCAGTTTTCGGTAAATCAATATTTTATTAATCGTTCTTTCTTACCAGTTTCAGGTACGATTCGTCCGGTTCTCCCGGGTTGGCGCCTTCATTGGCCAGTTCGTCGGGATCATAAAAATCGCCGAGGTTTTCGGGGAATGTATTGTCAAAACGAACCCAAAGTGTATCCTGAGTAAGCTTCAGGATTTGATAGTCGTTTCCTGCCGACTCCATACCGAGAGAAGCCTGATTTGTAAGGTGGATCACATACGCACCGGGCATCATCTGATCGCCGATTTGTGTTTCGAATGTCAATGTATCGTTGATATTGGGGATATACTCTACACTCCAACTCGATACCATCGGCGACTGTCCGTTGTTGTAACCCTCCCATGCAACATCTTCCCAGATGCCGGGAATTTCACCGTTGTGATGGCCTCTTACGGCAGCCCATGCCCAGTTGACCATGAAAGCAGTTTTGAAATCGTTTACATATTCCATCTGCGGATTCAGCTTGAACATGTACTCGTCATCGAGGGCATTTTCGTCAATGTCGCCGCCTTCGTTTTGCCACCAGCTGAAGTCAATCGGATTGAAATATACCGTGTCGGGAACACTTTCGCGGGGGCCGTCGGCAAATACGCCGGGAGCATCCACCCATGTCCATACGGCTTCACTTTCGCCGGTTTCGGAGTTGTAACCCGAGAGCAAAAGGTTCACATCATTAAAAATATCCGGGTCTCCTTCCGGAACATTTACTGTAACTGTAGCCTGTGTATCTTCTTCACGTCCTTTGGCGGTACATTTCACGGTATATTCTCCGGGAAATGAATAAGTACCGTCAACATCCTGTCCGCTCGGTGTTTCGCCGTTGCCCAAGTCCCAAACATAGCTCACTGCATCAGTGGCTTCAGCATGGTAATGGACAACATTTTTATTGGCATCATCTACTGTGTAAGTGATGGTTACAGGACCCGGTTTCCCGGTCTCTTCGTCGTCGTCTTTGTTGCATGCGCTAAAGGTAAAACTCAGCACGGTCAACGCTAAAATTGCAAAAACAAATTTTCTCATCATAGTTTTAAATTTAAGATTAGTTAATAACTCGATTTATTCTTTTGTTAACTTTCCGATATCGGCGTGTAAACGCCCTTCAAATCTTTATATTCTTCTTTTAACAATTATTTCAAATTTTGTAAATTACATCAATCAATACATTCGCATCTGCTTTTTACCAAAGGTCACTCAGATCGAGCTGATCCTGTGAAATGGGAAAATGGTTGTTCACGCCTTCAATGTAGCCGAATGCTCCAAGAACCTCTTCTCCGCGGCCTTGTCTCACTACATCCCAGAAGCGATGTCCCTCCATGGCCAGTTCAACGCGGCGCTCGTGGTAAATGGCCTCAATCCCGGCGTAGGGAGTCGGCCCCAGACCAACCCTGTCGCGAACGGTTTGTAAAGGCGTTTGCCAGTCGCCGCCGGCATGGAAAGCAGCCTCGGCATTCCAAAGCAAAACTTCTGCATAACGGATCAGTATCCAGTTTTTGGAAGCATCCGAAAAGTCGGCCGGTTGCTGCGATTTCGGCAGACAATATTTCTGGTTGCTGTAATGATCTTTGTTGGTCGGGAATGTGGTGTTGAAAGTGGTCTCATCAGGTGTTCCCGCCCAGAGGGTTTCACCGTCGTGGATGATGGTAGCTTCCATGCGCGGGTCGCCGTCTTCGTATTCATCAACCAGATCCTGCGTCGGGCAGTTAAAGCCCCAGCCTCCGATACCGGCAAAAGGATGATTTCTTGTTTCCATATACACACACACCATCGTCCCTTCATTTTCGTCGCCGTAATCACCGTTGCCGGTCTCTTTGAACTGAATGGAGAAGACGATTTCCGAATTGTTTTCATTTTCCAGCTTGAACACATCCTCGTAGTTGGGCAACAACGAGTATTGTCCGCTGTTGATGATCTGATCGGTGATCATTTTGGCTTCGGCCCATTTTTGCTGATAGATGTATGCTTTGGCAAGAAATGCCTGTGCTGCTCCTTTGGTCGCACGGCCGATGTCTTCGGGGGATTGTTCCGTTACGGTGGGCAATGCCTCTGCCGCCGCCGAAAAATCAGCTTCTATAAAACTCCATATCTCCGATTCGTCCGCCAAAGGCTGCTGGTATTCGCTGGGACTCAACACGTGATCCACCAACGGAACACTACCCCATGTTTTCACCAGTTCAAAATAAAAATAACCCCTGACAAAACGTGCCTGAGCGATGAGATTGGCTTTGGATTCGTCGGAGATGACATCGGATTTCATCTTTTCGATGTTTTCGATGGCCGTGTTGCAACGGTTGATGCCGATGTAATAATTTTTCCATGCGATGTTCAGCATGTAATTGTCGGGTGTGTAGGTGAAGTTGATCAGGTTGTCCATCCAGTCCTGGTCGGCACCCACATCGCCGCCTTTCCAGCCGTCGTGACCGATGATGTCGCCGAAGAAAAAAGGAATGGTGTTGTGGTTGCCGTCCCAGCCCATCACATCATAACAACCTGTAATGGCCAGTTTGGCATTTTGTTCGGAAGTAAAGAAATCCTCCATCACCTGTGTGGGCGGTTCCACGTCGAGAAACTCTTTCTTGCAGCTTGTGGTCAAAAGCGAAAGCGCCGCTAACAGGGCCATACCGTATAAATATAAATTGTTTCTTTTCATGATTCGATATTTTTAAAAAAGAAGATTAAGACCAATGTAAAATGTTCTCGGGCTGGGGTACTTCGCACGGTCGATACCGCGGTCCAGCGGGTTGTTGTTGTATCCCACACCCACCTCCGGGTCGAAACCCGAATATCCGGTAAGTGTAAAAACATTGTCGCCGCCGGCAAAAACCTTCAACGATCCGATGTCAACATTCTTGAACCATCGTCCGGGTAGCCGGTATTCCAGTTGGAGGTTTTTCAGCCGCAGGTAAGAGCCGTCCTCCACAAACCGGTCGGAGCGCAAACTGTTGTTGGCATCGTTCAGGTTGAGCCTTGCCATGTTCGGGTCGTCGGTATCACCTTCCATCAGCCAGCGGCCCATCAACGATGCATCCACGTTGTATCTCACACTTGAGTTGAAATTGTAAAACCGCGTGGCATTGAAAATCTCGTTGCCGTAAACGCCGTAAAAGAACATCAACAAGGTGAATCCTTTGTATTTAAAATTCATGTTGAGTCCGGCTGTAAAATCGGGAAACGGGCTTCCGATGAAATCCGTTATCAACTTTCCGTTTTCGTCGGCTTTGTAGCGGATGTCGCCGGGAGCTGCATTGGGCTGTATCGGATTCCCCTCCGGATCGACATAGCTGTCCACTTCCTGCTGGTTCTGGAAAAGTCCGTCGGTAATGTATCCGTAAAACGAAGCCATGGGATGCCCCACTTCGGTATGAGAGATGTAACCGAGTTGCATGAAAGTTACCGCCGGGATATAGTTTGCACTCCCCAGATCGAGCACCTCGTTTTTCACATGGCTGAAGTTCAACGTAAAATCGTATTTGAATTCTTTGTTTTTGGTGCTGTTGCGGTATCCGATGATAAATTCTACACCGTTGTTCCTCATGGACGCCACATTGGTAAAGGGCATCTGCTGTGTACCTACATGGCCCGGCAAATCGGGATCGTAGAGCATCTGTCCGGTTTTGTCGATGAAATAATCGAAAGTGAAAGAGAACTTATCGTCCCACATGGCCATGTCCACACCCGCATTGAACGAGCTTTTCTCTTCCCAGTGCAGTTCGCTGTTGGGGATTCGCGGAAAAGCCACACCATCCACAATCTGGTTGCCGATGACATAACGCTGGCCGGACGTGGAAGTGGCATAGTAGGAATAGGGCTGCAAAGCAAGGTCGTTACCAGACATCCCGTATCCAACCCTTAACTTGAGGTTGTTGATCAAGCTCACGCTTTGCATAAAATGCTCCTTGTTGATTTTCCAGCCCACCGATGCCGAAGGAAAATTCCCCCAGCGATGATCGGGGCCGAACATCGAAGAGCCCTGCCTCCTGAAGTTGCCCGTGAAGAAATATTTTCCGTCGTAGTTGTAGTTCAACCGGCCGAAATAGGAGACATAACGCACATCGCTGGCCAGACCGTATGCCGAGGCCGATTCGTTACCCGTGGCGTTGTCGATGTAAATAAGGTTTTCCTCTTCGGAGATCAGATCGGCAGCCGTAACACCGAACCATTCGGCATAATCCTGCTCCGATTCCATCCCGGCCATCACTTTCAGGTCATGCTTTTTGAACTGATGTTCCCATGTCAGAAAATTGGTGAACACCCATTCCTTACTTTCATAATAATCGCGTGTTACCGAAGTCTGGGAGTTTTCTTCACCGGTTTTCACAAAAAAGGTCGGCATCCAGTCGAAACCGTTGCTGTTACCATATTGATAGCCCAGTCGTGAGGTAAAGGTAAAGTCTTTTAAAAAGGTAATATCTGCAAACACATCACCACCGAGGGCAAAATCTTTGTTTTCATTTTTTGTCCTGTCGAGATGAGCCACGGGATTGTTTACCGTATTCCACTGCGAGCCGTCCCAGCTTCCGTCGTCTTTTCTCACTTTGGTGAGCGGGTCGATGGAGATGGCCTCTATCATGATGGCATTCCATTCGTCATCCTCATTGATGAGATGTGTTGTTGTTCCCGAAAATGAAAGGTTCTCGCCCACACGGAGCCATTTCTTCAACTGGGCACTGGTGTTGAGTCTGATGTCGGTACTTTTGGCGTCCGATTTGTAAACAATTCCTTCCTGATCGTTATAGTTGGCACTCATAAACCAACTGATTTTGTCGGAACCGCCCGACATAGAGAGGTAATGGTTTTGGGAAAATGACGTTCTCGTTACGGCATCCTGCCAGTCTGTTCCCTCACCCCATGGTTCATCAAGCGCCGGCGGTATCGGAAGTCCGGCGTTGCTGTATGCCTCCGAACGAAGCTTGGCCCACTGCTTGGCCGTGGCGAGGTTGAGCTTCTTGTACAGATGCCCCCACCCAAAACGGTTTTCGTAGTTAATATTCATCTTACCGGCCTGGCCTTTTTTGGTGGTAACCAAAATGACGCCGTTGGCACCTTTGGTACCGTAAATTGCCGTGGCGGAAGCATCTTTGAGGATTTCCATACTCTCGATGTCCTGCGGATTGACACCACCGGTGGTGGGCACGCCGTCAACCACCCACAGGGGCGGCGAGCCGTTGATGGAACTGATACCGCGAATGGTGATCTCTTCGGGACGTCCGGGCGAGCCGCTGTTGGAGGTTACCGTAACACCGGCAGCCCTGCCCTGCAGAATGGATGCAAGGTTTTGCTGGTGCGTTTCGGCAATCTCCTTGCCGCTCAACGAAACCAGCGAGCCGGTCACATCACTTTTCTTTTGCACACCATATCCTACCACCACAACACCTTCCAACAGTTTGGTGTCCACCTCCAAAAATACTTCCAGCGAGGTTTTTCCTCCCGGCGTTACCTCCTGTTTTTTATAGCCCACATACGAAAAAACAAGCACGGCATCCGGTGCAACCTCCAGACTGAACTTTCCGTCCAGATCGGTCGTCGTTCCCTGCGCTGTACCTTTGACCATTACCGTCACTCCCGGCAACGTTTCGTGTGTGTCGGCCGAATATACCGTTCCTTCAACCGTCGTTTGTGCTGCCAGGAAAACGGTACTCAAAAGCAAAATCAAAATCAAATAAACTTTCTTCATTTTTTCATCATTTGGTGTAATGATTTTTTGTGCAATTATTTGCACACAAAAGTATATTCTTAATTTTTAATAGACAAATTTTTTCATTAATATTTTTTCAACACCAAGGCAATCATTTACACAAAATATTTTAACAGGACATAAATAAATACACATTAACACATTGTTATTCCAATAATTAATAACTATTCATTTTTACACAAAGAGGAGGCCCATTGACCTGAATTTTTCGTTATTTATTTTTAATCCAAATAACAA
>JAOZMX010000245.1 GCA_029934065.1 Bacteroidales bacterium | reverse complement strand
CGAAACAAGAAAAATGTTCATGCTGAAATAACCGGATTTGATGATAAGGAAAAAACTTTTCCGGAAATTTTCAAAAACATCATTGATGAAAAAAGAGGATAAATATGTATAGCTTTTACATATTGTTACTGATGGTAATCATCGCTGTGATCGCCGGAGCCATAGAGTTTGCGCGGCATCAAAAGCGTATTTATTCCATTCCCATCCGGATACACATCAATGGAACACGGGGAAAATCAAGCGTTACACGGTTGATCGGAGCGGGACTGCGCGAAGCAGGCATACCGGCCATTGTGAAAGTTACGGGAACTTTTCCGCGACTGATCCTCGAAGACGGTACCGAAACCTATATTCACCGCAAATCATCGGCCAATATCATTGAGCAACTGGCCATCGTTAAATTTGCCGCACAACGAAAAGCACAGGCACTGGTGATGGAATGCATGGCCTTGCAACCGCAATATCAAACCATTACCGAGAAGAAAATGATTCATTCCAACATCGGCATCATCACCAATGTGAGGTTGGACCATGTGGATGTGATGGGACATACCTTGCCCGAAATCGCCAAAACACTCGGAAGAACGATCCCCGCCCGCGCGCACTTTTTCACCGCCGAAAATGTGATCCACGGTGTGTTGAAAAAGATTGCCGACAGACGAAAGACCGTTTCCCATTTTGTGGATGCCGGTGATGTCGGGCCGGAGGAGATGAAAGGCTTCGGATACATCGAACATCGCGAAAACGTCGCACTGGCACTGGCTGTTTGTCAACACCTGAACATCGACCGTAAGACGGCGCTGAAAGGGATGTACAAAGCGGTGCCCGATGCCGGGGCATTGCGCTGTTATACGGTTGAAGCCTTCAAAAAGCAATTGCTGTTTTACAATGCGTTTGCCGCCAATGATCCCGATTCAACATTGATGATCTGGCGAAAGATCAGGGATGAGATCGGTTTTGAAGGAATTCGCATCGTGCTGCTGAACACGCGGCAGGATCGCCTCGACCGTGCCCGGCAACTGGCCGAGCTCACCGGACGGCAACTGGCCGGTGAAATGGATTACCTGATCCTCATCGGCCAGTCAACCGAAGTGGTCGAAAATCTCACCGTTGATTTCGGATTACCCAAAAATAAACTGATCAACCTCGGCTGGACCACTCCGGCCAAAGTTTTTGAACAGGTCCTTTCCATCACCGACAGAAAAAGTACCATTGTCGCCATCGGGAACATGGGTGGAATGGGCGCTGAAACCGCTGAATATTTTGAACACAGAAGTGCTGTAAATTATGATTGAATTAGCAATTACCATAGGATTGATCTTTAGCCTGCTGTCGTACGAGGTTTTCGGACTGGCAGCCGGTGGTATTGTTGTCCCCGGATACATCGCCCTGCAGTTGTCGCATCCCGACAGACTGCTCGGAGTCGTGGTGGTGAGCCTGGTGACCTACCTCATCATTAAAGTGCTGAGCAATTACACTTTTTTGTATGGCCGCCGGCAGATGGTATTGAGCCTGCTGATCGGTGCATTGCTGGCAAATTTCTCAAGGTATTTTTTAAGCATCAACCTGGCAGCGGCCACACTGGAATTGCATGCGGTAGGCTGGGTCATCCCCGGACTGATCGCACACTGGTTCGGCAAACAGGGCATTTTTAAAACGCTCACCGTGTTGTTTATCACCGCGGTTTTGGTAAGGTTGATCATCATTTTAATTTTTGGTGGCGATTTATTTCCGGAATAATTAAAAAAAAAACAGAACTGAAAGATGGTTAAATTCAGGGCAAAATCAAATATACTCCTCGGTGTTTTATCGTTGTTGTCGCTGCTGGCATTCATTGCCGTGGAAAACGAAAAGGTTGATGTAAAACAGCGGTGGTACAACGAAAAACTCGAAGCTGCAAAGTTGTCGCAAAAAGCTGCCGAATATATCAAGAATTACCGTTTGAAAAAAGGGGTGTTCATTGATGTGATCAACGACCCCAATCAAACAGCATTGATCGGGCAGGAATTTACGCCCATCACCACCGACCGCGGATACATCGACGCAAAACTCACATCCACCAATCCCAATTTTGCCGCCGTGGTTGTTCAATTGCTGAAAGAGGCCGGTGTAAAAGAGAATGACAACGTGGCGGTGGCTTTCACGGGTTCTTTTCCTGCGCTCAACATCTCGGTGCTTGCAGCGTTGGAAACGTTGCACCTGCACCCCATCGTCATCACCTCGGTGGGAGCGTCCAACTACGGCGCCAACGATCCCTATTTCACCTGGTTAGACATGGAGACTTTACTCAATGATGCGGGGATACTCCATACGCATTCGGTGGCGGCTTCCATTGGCGGCGGCGCCGACATCGGCAGAGGATTGAGCCCGGCAGGCCGCGAAATGATCGTCAATGCCATCCACCGCAATAAAGTGCAATTCATTAATGAAGACCATCTTGAAAACAGCATCAGCCGCAGAATGGAAATCTATGAGCAAAACAGCGGAACCAAACCGCCAAAGGCATTCATTAATGTGGGAGGAGGCATTGCCAGCCTCGGCAACACCATCAACGGCGACCTGATCCCCTCGGGACTGACCATGTATCTGCCCATGAGGAACTTTCCCGTGAGGGGGGTGATCATCCGGATGGGACAAAAAGACATCCCCATCATTCACATGCTCAACATCAAACGAATGGCCCGCAAATTCGGTTTGCCCGACAGCCCCGTGCCTCTGCCCGAGCCCGGCGATGGAGATATCTTTATCCAGAAAAAATACAATGTCACCATCACACTGATCGCCACACTGTTTCTTGTGGTTGTGATCATATTTGTCTATATCAGTGAACGAAAGTACCATCGTCTCGGTACCGATCCCGTTCCTTTGCCAAAGGATCAATTAAGGCGAAAAACCAATGATGATGATGATGACATTCCCGTAATTTGAAAACGAAAAAACATTTATTAAACAATAAAAATCCAAAATAAAAATGAAAAAGATTCAACTACTCTTACTGATTGTATTGCTCTCGGCCTCCGGCATTCAGGCTCAATCCGGAAAATCACACAGATATGTCAAACCTGCCAATCATCAAAAACGGGTAACTACGGTAATCAACGAAAAAAACAGATCCTACTACTCCTTAAGCACCGAAAAACCCTCGGTGATCAATGTGGAAGGGCCCGGAATACTCAGGGTGATGACCCGCGGGCGTTTCGTTCCCGGTCAAAAAAAAACCATCAAATACGAAATTGTTTACACCATTGACGGCGGCGAACAACATTCGGAAAAATTCTCCGGCGTGTATCGTTCCAAGAGTGCCGCTTATTTAAACGAATCGCTTGGCGTACCGGGACAGATGGAAGATTTTGAGATTGAGCTGGGACGTGGCTACCACACCGTCGAGTTTTGGCTGAAAGAAAAGGATGTTCCCGTGGCGGTAAGGTATAAGTTTACACCTACCAAAGGGAAAAAACAGGAATGGATCAGCTATTCGCCGCTTCAGCCCTCCGAGCCGGTTGACTTGATCTCGCGCGAATCTACCGTACAGTATTACCGGTTTACAATGGAAAACCCGCTTAAAGTAGAGGTCAACGGCCCGACGGAATTGCGTGTGCTCACCCGCATCGAAAATCATTATCAGATGAAGGGAAGAATTCATTACCGGATTCAGGTGAAAGAAAACGGAGAAGTGATCAACACCTATCAGCTCAGCAGTGTGCGTTCCGAAATTGCCGTCTATAAAACCGATAAAACGCTGGTTCCCGGCAAAGCACGCGAATTTGTGATCAATGTTCCAAGAGGCAGACATAGCTACGAAATACTGCCCATAGACAAAGATAAAAACTCGGTGCTCGGCAGGTTTCTGATCCCTAAAAAGGATGTGAAACTTGAAGAGTAAAAGAAGAGTGCTCCGGTTTTGTCAACGAAAGAAAAATCAACACTTATGAAAATAAATATGAAAAATTCCCGACACCTTCTGCAAAGTTGTCTTGTGTTGCTGTTGTTGTTTATTGTAGCGATACCGGGGGAAAATGCTTTGGCACAAAAAAGCAAGAAAAGCAAAAAACGAAAATCAACGCTTGAGATCAAACCCAAATTCGGTGTCAGCTACGACGACAATATCCTGAAATATTCCGAAAAATACCTCGACCGGTTCATCCACAGGCAGGACAGCGGCCGTTTTCATATTGACACTTACGACGACGCAATCTTTTACACGGGCTTGTATGCCGGTTTGTCGTTCTATGTTTTCAAAAAAAGAAAAACAAAGATCAGCGGGGAGATCAGCCGGAGGAATTATACCGTGAACGGGATTAAAAGCTGGAATTACATGACTTTCGGTTTGCAGCAGTATTTTCTGAAGAAGGCCAGTTTTAAGTTGTTTTACAGCTACATACCGGATTTTTATGTCAGGC
>JAOZMX010000073.1 GCA_029934065.1 Bacteroidales bacterium | reverse complement strand
GCCTTCGATGGTTTTGCTTACAACGCATTCCGAAGCATCATGTGCGGAGGGCGTTTGCCGAAGCCTTGGCGAAGGCAAAGCCGGCCCACGGGCCATTGCCGGTGCATCTCCCGGGTAATAGCAAATTATTTTTATGGGATGATGGTTACCTTTTTCCGAACCTGCATACCAACCAATAAATTTCATCAACAAAAAAACTGACACATTATGAAAAAGGTAAGCTACATTTTGTTTATGCAGGTATTTTTTTTCTTGTTCACTGCAAATGCTTTTGCCCAGCCGGTCAATAGTCCTGACTACCCGCTGACGTTGGAGCCTGATATTGCACAGTACAATCCTTCGATATTCGTCAATCCGTGGCAGGAGGGGCAGATACTCAATGCAGACGTTAATCACAATGTTTATCATCAGGGCAATGTTTACGTATGGGAGCTGACGAATGCTCAAAGCATCAAATCGCTCAACAGCGGTCAGACCTGGATCGTTGAGGAGTTGAACGGAAAAGCCTTGCCATCAGGGTATCCTTCACCGCAGATCAACCGTTACGGAAGATTTTTTGTGGGCTACACCGATGACGAACACAACCAGATATCCTGCTGGTCGGATAATCAGGGTGCCACCTGGCATGATGTGATCATCAAACAGGATCCTTCGTCGGGATTGAAATCGCTGATGCAGAACCATCTTTGGGTTGACAACAGCGAACGCAGCATGTACGATGGAAATGTGTACGCCGTCTGGCGGTACGTCGGAACCGAAACACAATACTATTCGGTGGAGTTCAGCCGGTCGGAGGACGATGGAGAAACATGGGAAAATTCAAGGGTGCTTACTCCCTCCGCCCCGCAAGGCAATATGGACGAGCAATGGCCGGTGGTGCAAACGGGGCCTTTCGGGGAAGTTTACGTTTGCTGGTCGGAACAGGAATTTGCTTCGGGCGGTCCGCAACCCGAGACGGCCATTGGCTTCACCCGGTCTTTTGACGGAGGGAATACTTTTGACGACAATTATATTATCCGGGAGAACATCAAAGGTACGTCGGGGTATGCTACCCTGAAAAACATCCGGCTCAACTCGGCACCTGCCATGACGGTGGATATCAGTGGCGGGCCGTACGACGGAAGGATTTATGTGGTTTGGTCGAATATCGGCGAACCGGGTATTAATACGGGGCAGGATATTGATATTTATATGATCACCTCCGATGATAACGGGGAGACCTGGTCAGCGCCGGTAAAGGTAAATCAGGACGCCTCGGGACTGGGCAAGGAACATCTTTTCCCCGCCGTCACCTGCGATCCCGAGACCGGAACGGTAACGGTGATCTATTATGACGACAGAAATGTCTCCTCCGACATGGTTGAGGTTTATGCCTCGATCAGCTATGACGGCGGTGGCTCGTTTATGGATTTCAGGATCAGTGATATTTCGCTCGACTTCGATAACCTCATCAGTATCAGTTCGGATATGCTGACCAACAAGATTGGCGTAAGTGCTTCGCACGGCAGGGTTTATCCGGTGTGGACGGATTTCAGAGAAGGAACCTGCCGCACGGTGACCAGTCCGTTTGATGAAAAGCCCTTCCTGAAACCCCGTGATCTGACGGCCGAAATTGTTGACGATAACACGGGTACTGTAGCATTGAACTGGGAGATGGACAACACTTCCGGGTTGCTTTATTTCAGAATATTCAGAAACAATGAACCCATCCAGACGACTTTGGATACCGAATATTCGGAAGACCTTCCCGCTAAAGGAAATTATACTTACCGTGTTACGGCGAAATTTGCCGACGGCGAATCTTCTCCCGAAACGGCCTTTGTGTCGTGGGGAACGGCAACATTTTCCACCGGTACCGATCAACTGGACGTGGCGCTTGAACCGGGGGATGAGACCACACGTCTGATGAAACTCACCAACGGCGGGGATGTGCCGCTTACGTATAATATCACTTGCCGTCACGATCCTGCCGCTACACCCTCCAAAGACGGAGGCCCCGATACTTTCGGCTATTTTTGGAAAGACAACAACGATCCCGGCGGGCCCGTATTCGATTACATCGACATCTCGCAAACAGGTATCGAAATAACAGGTATTGCCAACGACAATTATGTAGGGCCGTACATGATGGGGTTTTCTTTTCCGTTCTATAATGAATATTACGATGAATTTTACGTGTCATCCAACGGGTTGATCACTTTCGGAGGCTCATTTGCCACGCCGGTCAATTCGCCCATACCCATTGCCGACGGCAACAATAATTTTATTGCCTGGTGCTGGGACGATCTTCAGGTCAAAACCGGAGGTCAGGTTTTTTATGAGCAGTTTGAGGATTTCACCGTGATTCAGTTCAAGGATTATGCCCAGAACGGTACGTTAACAATGCGTTATACCATCGACGCCGAGGTGATTTTGTACAAAAACGGCAACATCAGGATTCAATACCTGAACCACACCCCGACATTGTTTGTCACCAATTCGTGTACCGTCGGCATCGAAAACAAAACGGGGAGCGATGGCTTGCAGGTGGTTTACGATGCCTTTTACATCGAAGACGGGCTTGCGGTGGAATTTTACAATCCGGGGGTTAACTGGTTGAATTTTTCAAGCCTGTACGGAACCGTTGAGCCCGGCAAAGAAGAGGTGTTGTATGTCGGGTTCAGTTCAACCGGATATACCGTTGGCGATTACTACGGTAAAATTGTTTTTACCACCAACGCACCGGAACAATTGCAGTACATCATCCCTGCACACATGACCGTATCGGAGGATGTGCCCGCTGCACCCGGAAATTTACAGGGACAGCTCAATTCCGGGGAGATTAACTTCAACTGGGATGCTCCGGCAGGTAAAAACCTGTTGGGATACAATCTTTACGACATCAACGAGAAGGTCAATACCTCCCTGATAGGAGCCACACAGTTCACACTGACCAATCCCGGCAACGGGTCACACTATTTTTACGTCACGGCGGTTTATTCCGATGGTGAATCCAATCCGGGCAATATTGTGCAGATTGACATTGAAGGGCCCTTGCAGCAATCCTATCAGATTGGCAGCGGCTGGAGCGGCATATCGAGTTACCTCAACCCGCTGGACACTGATCCGGAAAGTATTTTCGACCCCATAATGGGCAATTTGGTGATATTGTGCGGTAGTGAGGGGGTTTTCTGGCCCGGGGAGAATGTGAACACCCTCGGCAACTGGGACTTTATGCAGGGTTACAAAATCAAACTGACGCAAGCCTCTGCGTTCAACATTCAGGGAAGTGAGATTACTCAAAACAGCATGAGCCTGCCTGTGGGATGGAGCATTATTCCCGTATGGAGCAGTTGTCCGCAAAATGTTGAGGAGGTTGTTTCCTACGAAGGCAATGCGCTCACCATTGTAAAAGAGGTGGCCGGCCCGGGTGTTTACTGGCCTGCGTTGGGGATCAATACCCTTCAAACCCTGATGCCGGGAAAAGCTTATGAGTTGAAATCGGAGGATAATGTTTATCTGAATTTTCAGGATTGCGGCGACGGTGTGATTCCCGTGAAAAACAGCGAAGAGATTGAAACACGGTGGAACAAGGTGACGCAAACGGGAATTTCGCATGCCATTGCCGTTAGCGCCGAGGCCGGAGAAAACCTGTGCAGCGGTGATGTTATCGGAGCCTTCAACAGCGACGGGCTTTGCACAGGTGTTGTGCTGTACGAAATGTCGGCCACCGCACTGGTGGTGTATGGCGACGATGTCAGTACCGATGTTACCGACGGCATGCTCGAAGGGGAGGCCATAACCTTTAAACTTTACCGTCCTTCGGAAAACAAAGTCTGTAATTTATCCGCCCGGTTTGATGAAACACTGCCGCAACAGGAGTACTTTACAACAAACGGAATGTCGGCTTTGATCGCTTTGACGCCTTCACTTTTGGGGGTTGGCAATACGGAAGGTCAGGCAGGCATTACAGTTTCCCCCAATCCATCGAATGGAAAAATCAATATCCTGCTTGAAGGGAAAACAGCATCCGCAAAAATTATGGTAACCGACATTCACGGACAGGTCATCATGGAAGAACAATCCGTCAATCCCGGCGAAAGCCGTCTGTCGTACGACCTCACCGCTTTTCCCGCAGGGATTTATTTTATTACGGTAACCGATAACCAAAATGTTATGACAACCAAATTTGTCATCAGCAATTAACTTGCTTACTTTTTCATCTGACTTACGGGCAACCTGTATCGGTACGGGAAGCCCGTTTTTTTTTTCGGAAGCTTTTGTGTTTATCGCCAAAGTGTGATTACCTTTGCGGATGACCAATTTCCGGAGACGGGAGGAGGAGATGAACGAGAAAGCTCACAAGATGATGAAAAAGTATTATTTGCCGGTGCTTGTTTTGCTGTGGATGCATTTATTGTCGTTGCACGGGCAAACCGTTAACATGGACAGCATTGCACAACTGGTCTGGGCAGACACTTTTTCAGTGATGAACGACTCGCTCCGGGCGGATGCTTTCCGGCGGCTTTCCATCGAAAACATCCGGAAATCGTCGGTAAAAGCCAGGAATTATGCCCTCGATTATCTGAAAATAGCAAAGCATATCGAACAAGAAAAGGATGAAGCCATTGCACTGAACCTGATCGGCGTTACGTATGCCACTGCTGGCAATCTTGAGAAAGCCCTCGATTATTATCTGAAATCGCTGGCCATCCGAAAAAAACTCGGGCTTTCGCAAATGATCTCCAACAGCATGAACAACATCGGAACGATGTATGTCAGGCTGGGACAACACGATGAAGGGCTGAAATACTATCGCGAAGCATTGAAAATAAGGCGTGCGCTGGGCGATGAGTCGGGGAAAGCACAATCTCTTAATAATATCGGTGTGACCTATAAATTGATGGAACAATACGATTCGGCATTGTATTATTATGAGCAATCCCTTGCCATCAAACGCAGGTTGAATGACAAGGAGCTTCTTGCAAGTTCGTTGAACAATCTCGGGGAGATCGCCTTATTGAACGGAGATTTATCCAAGGCACGCGAATACCTTGAAGAGTCGCTGGCATTGCGCAAAGCCATTGATGATAAATACGGTTTGATAAGTACCTACTCCCGCCTGAGCGATTATTATTTGTACCGTAAAGAGTACGACAAAGCCTTGCAGCAGCTTCAAAAAGCGCTCATACTGTCGCTGGATGATTTTGATGACGAAGATGTTTTTGCCAATCCCGAAGCGGGTTGCGGAAGCATTGACCACAACACGGTTGAGCTGTTGAACAAAAAAGCGGAGATATTCTGCAAACTGTATCAGGTTTATCCCGACTCGCTGGTTTTCCCGGAGATGTGTCTCGATATCTATCTGCACATTGTTGATTTGCTCGACCAGATGCGAAAAAGTTATCCCGACGAAAAAAGCAAACTTTATCTGATGGAAAACAACAGGGATTTTTTTTCCAAAGCGGTGATGTCGGCCATCAACATGCTGGTTGAAACCGGTGATGCAAAGTACAAGGCCATTGCTTTTGAGCTGGCGGAACGGGGAAAGGCTTCCATCCTGCTGGACCAGATCAGCGAAAATGCCGCCAAGCTGAACCTGAAAATTCCCGATTCGCTGCTGAAACAAGAGACGAGCCTGAAGATAGATATTGCCCGCTTGCAGCAAAACATCTATGAGTTGCAACAGCAAAACAATCCCGATATTGATTCCATACGGAAACTGCAAAATATCCTGTTTTTCAAGCAGCAAAAATTTGACAATTACGCCTATCAGCTCGAAACGAAATTTCCCCGGTTCAATCAACTGAAGTACAGCCGGAATACCTGTTCGCTGGAAGATGTGAAAACACACCTCAAACCCGACGAACTCTTTCTGGAATACCACATTGCCGATACGACATTGTACATCTTTATTGTTACCGATGAAAAAAACAGCATCCTTCAGATTCCCGTTGATTCCGTTTTCTTCCGTGATATTGATGTACTCAACAAATTTTTGACCGGAGGCCCGGGAAAGAATGTCTCGAAGGTTGATGAAGCCTATTGTGATGCGGCATACAAACTTTACCGGATATTGATACAGACCGTGGAAACATGGTTCAACAAACGCAAACTGATCATCATTCCCGACGGTCAGCTTTTTTACATTCCGTTCGAAGTGCTTCTTACCGGCAGAACTGGCGATACGCTGGAGAGTTATGACATGCTTCCTTACCTGATCAAAAGATATCCGGTCAATTACAGCTATTCGGCATCAATGTTTATCAACTCGTTGAAGCATCCCGCCTCGGATTATGACAAGGATATTGTTGTTTATGCTTTGGGCTTCAAAAAAGAGCATTACACTTACAACGCCTCAAATGTCAACGAAACCCTTGCCCGGCGCGGGGAGCCCCTTTACGGTGAACTCACCGGCGTGAAAGATGAAATGAACGGAATTTTAAAAATTGTTGACGGCGAGTCGTTTTTTGACGACCGGGCGTCGGAATACCGTTTTAAACATCCCGGTAACTCCTACCAGGTGATACATATTGCCACGCACGGAATCATCAACAACGAAAATCCCATGTTCTCGAAACTTGTTTTTTCTCCCGACACCCTTTACAATGATGAGGGCGATCTCTATTCGTGGGAGTTGTTCAACATGAAAATAGATGCCGGAATGGTGGTGTTGAGCGCCTGCAATACAGGATACGGCAAATTGAGACTCGGGGAGGGGATGATGACCCTTGCCCGCGGGTTTCTGTATGCCGGTGTACCGTCCATGGTAATTAGTTTGTGGAATGTCAGCGACGCATCCACGGTCATCATCATGAAAAACTTTTACACCAACCTCAACCTCGGGATGGAGAAGGAGGTCGCTTTGCAGCAGGCCAAGCTTCAGTTTCTTGCTGATGCCGACGACATCACTGCCAATCCCTATTTCTGGGGGGGATTCATTCATATCGGCAACACAAAACCGCTCTCATTCGGCCAATCGCAAAAAGCAACGCGAACGATCATCGCATTTATTCTGCTTGTGGGATTAACAGGTTTTGTGTGGATGTGGCGCAGCAAAATAAAAAACCGGGACAGAACACATTAAAAACGGAAATGGAGTGGTATTTGAGAAATGTTTAATTTTACGAGCCTTTAAATATTGATGCTTATGAAGCAAAAAATACTGTTTTTATTGATGTTGACAGGGGGCGTTGCCGTTTTGTTTTCGTCGTGTACCACCAAGAAGATGGTGAAGCAAGCCGAAAAGTTCGAAACGGCGGGTATGTTTGGCGAAGCCTCCGACCTTTATTATCAGGCGCATTTGAAAAAACCCGACAAGGCCGACATCACCATTGCATTGCAACGAAGCGGCCGGCTGTATCTTGAAGAGTTGTCGCAAAGGGTTGCCTCCTCGTTTGATGAAGGCAATTACAAAGAGACGGTTTATCATTTTCTGGAAGCACGAAATCTGATCGACAGACTGAAAAAAGCAGGGATTTATCTTGAGCCGGACAAGGCAATGGTACGGCAGTTTGACGACGCCAAAGCGATTTATCTGAAAAAACGTTATGAGGAGGGGCAAAAACTGCTTTATGATATGAATTATGATGAGGCGAAGAGGGTGTTCAGCGAGATTTACAACATCGATCCCGATTATAAAAATACGCGCAACTACCTGAATCAGGCCACTTTTGAGCCGGTGTACAAGGAAGGGTCGGCGCTGTATGACGAAGGAAAATATATGGAGGCATACCGGAAATGGGAATACATCTACAGCTCGGCAGGCAACTACAAAGAGGTGAAAGAAAGAATGAACGATGCCCTGAATGAAAGATATAAGCAAGGAGTGTTGTTGCTTGCCAACGAGCAGTTTGACGAAGCCGCATCGGCCCTGGGAGATGTTTATGATGAAAATCCCGACTTCAAGGATGTCAATACATTGTATACCGAAGCGCGCAACGAACCCGTTTACCGCAGGGCGGTCGAAATGCTTCATGCCGGAAAATGCCGGACGGCTTATTATGCCTGTGAACAGATTATCGCAGATGCGGGTTCATACAAGGATGTGGACAAAATTCACGAAGAGGCGCTTGCCTGTGCCCAGTATCCCATTGCCATTCAAACACCCGCATTGCGGAAAAATACGGCACGGGCCAAAGATTTCCTTTCGTTGCTCAACAGCCGTTTGTTGAAACTGAACAATCCTTTCCTCAAGGTCTACATGCTTTCTTCCGTCAATCCACGCCTCGACCAGTCCATGCGCAGTTCTGCAGGAACGCCCGGCAAGGCCGCCCTTAAATCCCTGTATGATCAGCACAAGATCAAAGCCGTTCTGATGATTGATTTTTCGCAGTTTGATGCAAAATCCGGAAAAGAACAACGAAAGCAAAAAACCGGATTCGAAAGGGTGGTGATGAAATCCACGGACGGGGAAACAACCTTTTACGACAAACAGGTGAAATATACGGAAATATCCAAAGAAAACAGCGTAGATGCAGTGGTGACCTATAAGCTGATCTCCACCGAAACGGGGGAGATATTGCTTACCGACCGCGTGGCGGCAAGCAAGTCCGACGAAATCAAATATGCAACCTATGCGGGCAATCCGGCCAATTTGTATCCTGCCGTAAACCACAACGGAACCTATTCGCTCAACGACGGCGGATATAAAAAACTGCAGCGTTTGCTCAAAGCATCACACGAAATTACACCCGTCAACGAATTGGTCAATGCGGCTTTTAAGGAGATCACTCGTCGTATTGCCGGTGAAATCAACAATTTTAATCCTGAAAAATGAAAAACTTATTCTACATCTCTGTCTTGTTGTTTTTGATGGCTTCGTGTGCCGGAAGCAAAAAAGCAAGCAAGGATTATTTGTCGGGAGCTCCCGAATGGGTCAGGAAAAGTCCTTCCACTCCGGGATATTATCATGGCGTGGGATCGGCAACCAAGGCCAATACCCAAATGGACTACCGCGAAAAGGCCAAACGCAATGCCTTGTCCGATCTTGCAGGGAACATTTCGGTGAAGATATCCGCACAATCGGTATTGAATCAGTATGAGCACGACAACCGTTACAGCGAATATTTTATCGATAAAATCAAACTTTCCTCGGAAGAGTACCTTGAAGGATACGAATTGGTTGATACATGGGAAAACGATGAGCAATACTGGGTTTATTACCGTTTGTCGAAAGAGAAATACGAAGCGTTGAAAAACCAGCGCAAACAGGAAGCCGTTTCCCGGTCGGAAGGCGATATCAGAGAGGCTGACAATTTCAAAAAATCGGGAAACACAAAAGAGAGCATCCGCTTTAATGTCAAAGCACTTGAAGAGATCAAGGATTTTCTTGCCGAAGATCTGACGGTGGAACAGGACGGAAAGAACGAGGATTACGGCAGCATGGTGATGTCGAGGCTGGTCTCCGGCATTCAGAGCATCAGGGTGGTTTATCCCGTTGATACACTCGTTTTGAAAATCGGCGCGTCATCCCCGCACGATGCGTTAATCGCCAGGGTGGTCGATGCGGGTGGCCGTCCCTTGAGCGGTATCGCTCTGGTGACGGAATTTTCGTATGCTCCCGGAAAAAAACGCACTACACTTTCCGATTCG
The DNA here is from genome assembly GCA_029934065.1 of Bacteroidales bacterium. Taxonomy (GTDB): domain Bacteria; phylum Bacteroidota; class Bacteroidia; order Bacteroidales; family 4484-276; genus 4484-276. The sequence goes on along the minus strand of JAOZMX010000073.1, from coordinate 6,489 downwards.
AAAGGAGAGATAAGGATTGAAATTGAAAAGGCGGTTTCCGCACGGGGCAACGAATACATCAACACGAAAATCGATCTCGATCAACTGATACGCGAAAGTACCGATGATGCCGTCATCAGGAAATTGTTGCAAAATATTGATGTTCCCGGTTATGTCCTTCCCGTCGTTATCCGGCCGCCGGTGTTTTTTGTTGAGACCCAGGAGATGAATTTGGGTAAAACAATGGAAAAGAAACGGGTTTATCCCGAAATGGTTAACCTGTTGAAACAAAACGGTATCCTGATCGCCGGCCAGAAGGACAAAGCGGAGTACGCCATGACGATCAAAGTTGATACGCAAAAAGGGCCGGAACACAATGATGTTTCTTTTGCCGATTTGAATGCACAGATTTCTGTGTTCAACGACCGGGGGAGGCGGCTTTACAACAAAAATGTCCCGGGAATCAGCGGCATGGGCGGCAGCTTTGAAAAGGCCGGTCTGGATGCTTACGATGCCCTTATCAGCAAACTGCGCATCAGTATTTTCCCGGAGATCAATAAAAAATTATTCGGCATGGTCGGCAAATAAAAGTTAATGATGATGGACAACGATCTGATTATTTCTTTGGAAAATATTTCGGTATTCCGGGAAAACATTTTAACCCTCTCGCAGGTGACCATGAAAGTGATGCCCGGAGAGTTTATCTATCTGATAGGGAAAACGGGAAGCGGGAAATCCAGTCTGTTGAAAACATTGTATGCCGAATTGCCCATAGAAGACGGCAAGGCAGTGATAGCAGGTTTTGATCTGACAAGTATAACCACCCGGCAAATACCCTATCTGCGACGGAAACTGGGAATCGTATTTCAGGATTTTCAACTGCTTACCGACAGAAGTATCAACGACAACCTGAAATTTGTCATGCGTGCCACGGGATGGAAAGAGCGTGCGAAAATAGCGGAACGTACGGATGAGGTCCTGGCCATGGTAGGTATTCCCGCCAAGGGATTTAAAATGCCGCATGAGCTTTCGGGCGGGGAACAGCAGCGGGCTTGCATTGCACGCGCATTGATCAACCGTCCCGAGATCATCCTGGCCGACGAACCCACCGGTAATCTCGATCCCGGAACTTCCGACGAGATCATCACTCTGCTTTACGACATCAGCAAAGGGGGAACGGCCGTATTGGTTGCCACGCACGATTACCACCTGATTGATAAATTTCCCGGCAGGGTTATCACCATGGACAGGGGGAAAGTTTCGGAAGGAGCGCACATTCATTCCATTCCCAATGCAGAAAAACCACATGGGTTTTGATAAGATTCACAAGATGGTTTTGCTTCCTAAAATAAAATTAAACGATAAATCCGGCACTTTGAAAAATGTGATAATTATCATAAAATTTATTCGCAGGCACCTGGAACTGATCATCTGGGTCACGGCATTGATATTTTTAGCTTTTTCAAATCCTGAAAGTCATACTTACAGCCTTTGTCCGCTTGATAATCTGGGATTTGAATATTGCCCGGGTTGCGGGCTCGGCCGGTCGTGTATGAACGTGCTCGACGGCGATTTTGCCGAATCTTTCAGCAATCACCCTTTGGGAATTTTTGCTATCTTTATCATCGTTTTTCGTATCTTCGTTTTGACGAAGAATGCCATAAAGTATAAAACATTTAAAATTAAAAACTTATGAACAACGTGTTGAAATACCTTCCGGAAGCCGAAGGAAGCGAATTGCATTACCTTAACGAATTGTTTAAGAATTTTGATGATAATCAGGCCCGTGATTTCACCTCGGTTTACCGTACAAGGCGCAAAGATCCCAATGTGATTCTGATGACTACCCTGCTGGGCTTTCTCGGCATTGCCGGCGTGCAGCGTTTTCTGACCGATCAGATCGGCATGGGCATCCTTTATTTTTTCACTGCCGGTCTTTGTTTTATCGGTACCATTGTTGACCTTGTCAATTACAAGCAGCTTGCTGCCGATTACAACCGCAAGATCGCTTATGAAGTCGCCTCTTTTTTTTCGAAATAAGCCGTAACGATTTACGTTCTTTATCGAAAACATGAATTTCAAAAAACCAAGCCTGTTTTTAAATCGGTATGGTTTGCCGGTTTTACTTTTCATTTTCTTTTGGGTTTTTTCCATTGATGCCGTTTCGCAACAAGACCAGGTGCTTTTACCGCAAAGGAATGATACGGTAGCCGCCCCCGGCCGTTGGGTTGATTCGGTGTTCAATTCATTGTCCTACGAGGAAAAGATCGCCCAGTTGTTTGTTATCCGTGTTTATTCCAACAAGGACGGACATTTCAACGACAGCATTTCCGGATTGATCCGAAAATACAATGTGGGCGGATTAACGTTTTTTCAGGGAGGCCCCGTCAGGCAGGCATTGCTGACCAACCGTTGGCAGCGCATTGCCAAAACGCCGCTGCTGATCACCATAGATGCCGAAAACGGTGTCGGGATGCGGCTCGACAGCGTCCTGACGTTTCCCGTTCAGATGACACAAGGTGCCATGCAGCATGATTCGCTTGTCTTCCGGGTGGGTGAAGCAGTTGCCCAACAATGCAAACGCCTCGGTATTCAGATGAACTTTGCGCCTGTGGTGGATATCAACAGCAATCCGCAAAACCCTGTGATCAATTACAGGTCCTTTGGCGAAGACCCGGTGAGGGTGGCCGACAAAGCGGTGGCATACATCCGGGGGCATCAGTCGGTGGGCGTATTTGCCACGGCCAAGCATTTTCCCGGCCACGGCGATGTGGGCTCCGATTCGCATTACACACTTCCTTTTTTGAATCATACACGAGAGGTTATCGACAGCATCGACCTGTATCCTTTCAAAAAAGCCATCCGTGCCGGGGTGGGAGGTGTGATGGCGGCGCATTTGTTCGTGCCTGCCATCGACAGTTCCAAAAACAGGGCGACCTCACTCTCGGAAAAAGCCGTGACGGAGATCCTGAAAAAACAACTGGGGTTTCAGGGTCTGGTTGTTACCGATGCGCTCGATATGAAGGGCGTTACCAACTATTTCAAACCGGGTGACATCGAAGTGATGGCACTTGCCGCCGGCAACGACATCCTTTTGCTGCCGCTGGATATTCCCCGGGCCATCCGCAAAATCAAAAGAGCAGTGGCCGCAGGAAAGATCAGCCGGGAAGCGCTGGAAAATTCCTGCAAAAAAATTCTGAAATATAAATACCGGGCAGGGCTGAACCGTTTCCGGCCCATTGATACAACTCATTTGATTGAAGATTTGAACAGACCCCAATATGAGCTGCTCTCCCGCGGGATTTTTGAACAGGCCGTTACCGTGGTTAATAATTCGAATGGGTTGATCCCGTTGTTGAGACTCGACACCCTGCACATTGCCTCCCTTTCCATCGGCACCCAAAAGGATAATTCCTTCAGCAATATGCTGAAAAAGTATGCACCGGTTGATCTGTTCGGCCTTCCGTCCGATCCGGACAAAACCGCTGTTAACAACGTTCTGAAACAGTTACAGGCATACAATCTGGTGATTGTCGGCATTCACAATACCAGCCAGTCGGTGCGCAAGAATTACGGCATTTCCGGTGCTGCCGTAGCTTTGATCAACCGTTTGAAGCAACAGCAGGGAAAGCTTATCGTTGCGTTGTTCGGAAACCCTTACGGATTGTCCCTTTTGGGCAGTGCAGATGCCATTGATGCCGTTGTGGTGGGTTACGAAGACAAGGATGCCGCAAAGGAAATCACCGCGCAAATCATCTTCGGGGCAATGGGAGCGCAGGGACGGCTGCCGGTAACCTGTTCCCCGGCTTTTCAGGTAAATACGGGCATTTCAACATCCACCGCCCGCAGGTTGCAGTTTACCATTCCCGAAGCCGTAGGTATTCCGCGGGAAAAACTGAAAATCATCGATTCGATGGCATACTACGGCATTGCCCAAAAAGCCTATCCCGGATGCCAGATTTTGTTTGCAAAGGACGGAAAGGTTTTTTATGAAAAATGTTTCGGGTTTCAAACGTACGACCGGAATGAACCGGTGCAATGCGATGACCTTTACGATCTGGCCTCCGTGACCAAAATTGCGGCTTCCGCTTTATCGATGATGAAACTTGTTGACGAACAACGCCTCGATGTGGACATGCCCCTTTCGTTTTACCTGCCATACCTCAAAAATTCCAACAAACGTTCAAAGGTCATCCGCGATATCATGGCACATCAGGCACAGTTTCAGCCATGGATTCCCTATTACCGCAAAACCCTCCTTGATTTTCATCCCGATCCAGGAATCTACTCGACCCGCAAAAAACCGGGATTTACCACGCAGGTGGCCGATCATCTGTTTATTGCCGATACTTACCGCGATACGATTTTCGATACCATTGTCTCTTCGGAATTGAGAGAGAAAAAGGAGTACAAATACAGCGATCTGGGTTATTATCTGATGTACGATGCCATTCAGCGAATCACCGGAGCGCCTTTCGAAAAATATGTTGCCGACAATTTTTACCGGCCGCTGGGACTGACGACAATGGGATTCCGTCCGCTGCAACGTTTTCCCAAGGACAGAATTGCCCCCACCGAATGGGATACGGTTTTCCGGAAACAGTTGATCCGGGGGTACGTCCACGACCCGGGCGCTGCCATGCTGGGCGGTGTGTGCGGTCATGCCGGATTGTTTTCCGATGCCGAAGACCTTGCCGTGGTGATGCAGATGCTGCTTCAAAAGGGTTATTACGGCGGCAGGCAATACATCAATCCTGAAACCGTACATGAATTTACCAAGCAGCAATTTCCCCTTGACGAAAACCGGCGAGCCGTTTGTTTCGACAAACCCTATCCCGAGTACGATTCCCTCGGGCCGTGTTGTGAAGCCTGTTCGGCACAGAGTTTCGGACATTCCGGATTTACCGGAACCTACACCTGGGCCGACCCCGAAAACGGATTGCTTTACGTGTTTCTTTCCAACAGGGTTTTCCCCGATGCTTCCAATACCAAAATCGTTAAGCTTAACATCCGTACCGAAATTCATCAGGCCATGTACGACATCCTGAATGAACAAAATCGCAAAAAAATGCTTTATTCTAAAAATATGATCCGTTAAAACATTAAAACAGGAATATGAATTACTTTACAAAATCATTGTTGCTATGGGTGCTTGCTTTCGTGGTGATGGTCGTCAGCGGGTATTACCAGCGAACCACCGGCCCGACCTATCCCAAAAGCGGGAAAATTCATCTCGACAACGAAACGGTTGAATATGAACTGATCCGGTCGTGGGACACCGGAACGGGTGCACAGATTAAGATTGAAGTAAAAGACAGGAATGTAACGGGAAAGTACCGTTACAGACGCTATAGAAGTCATGACGAATGGAGTGAGCAACCCATGGTCAGGGAGGATGACGAACTGATAGCGGTGTTGCCGCCCCTTGATGCCGCCGGCAAGATGATGTATGAGATTTACCTCGGAACGGGAGGGAATTATACCAAACTGACTGATGAACCCGTGGTGTTGCGCTACAAAGGTGCGGTGCCGTGGTTTATTTTAATTCCCCACATCATCATCATCTTTATCGCCATGATGTTTTCGGTAAGAACGCTCTTCGAAGCACTCATCAAAGGGAAAAATCTGGTGCGATATGCTTTTTGGACCATGCTCCTGCTGACTGTGGGCGGCATGATATTCGGGCCGATCGTTCAAAAATATGCTTTCGATGCCTACTGGACGGGATGGCCCTTCGGGCACGACCTGACCGACAACAAAATGTTTGTGGGTTTTGTCATGTGGATCATCGCCTATTTCAAGGTGAGGAAAAATCCCGAAAAACGTGGCTGGGTCATTGCGGCGGCTTTGGTGCTTTTTGTTGTTTACCTCATCCCGCACAGCATGTTCGGCTCCGAAATTGATTACACAAAACAATAAGACCCATGACCATCATTATCATCATCATCACAACGGTTGTCAGCTACATGGCATGGCAAAACGGGGAGCTCTTTCAAAAGCTGAAATTCAATGCGTGGTACATCCGGGAAGACAAGGAATGGTACCGGTTTTTCAGCTACGCCCTGCTGCACGCCGACTGGGGCCATTTGCTCGTCAATATGTTCGTACTCTGGTCGTTCAGCGACATTGTGCTTCGGTTTTTCAGGCTCGATTTCGGCAACATGGCAGGTCTCTATTTTCTGTTGCTTTATGTGGGGGGCGTCTTTTTTTCCACCGTGTTCGATTATTTCAAACATCGCAACAACATCTATTACAATGCTGTGGGAGCATCAGGTGCTGTTTCGGCGGTACTCTTTGCCAGTATCATCCTCTATCCCAACGGCAGGATATTTTTCTTTTTCATTCCCATCGGTATCCCTGCCTGGATATTCGGCATCCTCTACCTTATCTATTCGGCCTATATGGGCAAACGTAACGTTGACAACATCGGTCACAGTGCCCATTTCTGGGGTGCCGTTTACGGTGTGATCTTCACTCTGCTTATCAACGGCGACAACATCGGAAGATTCT
>JAOZMX010000244.1:2341-4428 GCA_029934065.1 Bacteroidales bacterium | reverse complement strand
CGAACTCGCGACCCCCTGCGTGACAGGCAGGTATTCTAACCAACTGAACTACCAGACCGTGTTATCGAAAGAACTTTTTGCTTAAATGCGGCTGCAAAGATAATATTTTTTTCATCCGGCAAAACAATTTATCAAAAAAATATCGTTTTTTTCTTAAAATTTTGAAAGATAAAAGAAGGGTTATATTTATATAGTTAGATTTGTGCAATCTATTTTAACAATCTCGATTTATGCTGAAATTACAAAAACTACTGATCTTGTTTTTATGGTTCCCTGTAATATCCGGTTTTGGCCAGACCGTGGTGTGGGATGAAGCTTTCAAAACATCTCCGGACGGATGGGAATATGTGGGCAATTGGGGAGTTGAGGATGAACAACTGTTGTTGTATTATTATCCCATTACCGAAAATTACGATTTTACCGCCACATCCTGCGACGTGAATGTTCCGGCCAATGGCGGGGAATTGACGATAAGCATGTTCGTGGACGTCTTTATGAGTTACGTTACCGACGAACAGTGTGAAATATCCGTGCTGTATGATGATGGAGAAGATGTGCTTTGGAACTATGAACTGATGAACGGAGCCTGGGGAGATTACGGCGGCGAGGAAATATCCTTCGACATGTCGCAGTGGGCCGGAAAAAACATCCGTCTGAAATTAAGGTCATGGGGCGCCACTACCGGCTCACTCTGGGGCTGGTACATTTACAATATTAATATGGTGTCGGTATTTGATCATGAGTTGGAAGCTGGTGCCGTTGCCGGCCCGAGGAAGATTGACCCCGGGGAAACGGGAACATGGAACGTTGCCGTAAGCAACCTCGGCTTGCAGCCCGAATCCGGTTTTTTTATCGAGGTTTTCAGCTATAAAGAATCTGAAGTGATTGCCACAACGCAATTTACGGGTAACCTGGCACCGGGCGAAACGGTAACCATCCCTTTCGACTGGAGTACCGGTGTTGTGCAAAACACAAATCTTTATGCCGTGATTTCCAGCCAAACGGATGAGTTTGCTCCCAACAACCGCAGTCAGGATCATTTTGTGCGCGTCGATCCCGAATTTGATTATCAGGTTTTGTTCTGGGACAACGACAATGACATCGGAACGATCTTCAATCCTGAAACGGGAAATATGGAACAAGCCAGCCAGTTCATCGAAGATGCCCTTTACCATGCGGGGATCAATTATGATTATGTCAATAATTTGCCTTCCGTTTTATCCGGTTACGATGTCATCATCACAACCATGGGGACCTACTGTTTGAGTTGAGGTACTACACCGCCGGGGTCTGTAAATGCAACAGACCAGGCCAAATTGGTTGAGTACCTGAATAATGGTGGAAATTTGTACATCGAGAGTGTTGATCTTGGAGAGGGTCTTGACGGAACGGAACTGCTTACCAAAACAGGAGTTATCTTTAAAGACGAAGGAGATGTGGAATCGGTGGATTCATTGATTGCACAGTCCGATGGATTGATGCATGGTATTGATTTTAAATACGGCAGCGGAATGAATACGCATTTCAACATTGATAAGTTGCAGCCTTCAACGGCTTCTGTTCTCTTTTCCTCTGAAGATGATTTTCCAAGGATGTTTTATCAGGGGACTGAAAACTTCAGGGTCGTTTCCTCCTCGGTGGTGCTGGGTGGATTCCAGCCGGGTGACAGCCTTACAAAAAAGACCTATCTGATGGCCGAGATCGTTAATTATTTGCTGGGCATCGGCATTTACACCGGTGTTGACCATACGGCTGCCGGCAATGATCTGTCGAAAGTAAAAGCATGGCCGAATCCGTTCACCGAAAAAATATCTTTCTCTCTTGATCTCAATCAGGCATCAGAGGTTACACTTCGGATTTTTGATGATGCCGGCAGGCTGGTCAATCTTTTGTACAACGGCAATGTTCCAGCCGGACAGCATTCGTTTGTATGGGACGGCTCGTCACAGTCGGGAGTGGCCCTTCGAAACGGCATTTACTTTTACAATGTGATGATCAATGCGCAAACCCAAACCGGAAAAATAATTCTGGCAAAATAATCCTTTCTTAAGCACTCTTCCCGGAAGGGGAAGGCCGGAGCGGTTGAA
>JAOZMX010000244.1:0-2241 GCA_029934065.1 Bacteroidales bacterium | reverse complement strand
ATAGCAGAAACATATAACCCTTAACTTCCTAACTCTTAACTCTTTTTCCTGAAAGCCGAACTAATGCCATATCTTATTGCGTAAAAGTCTGTTGGATTTATTGAATAAACAATCTGACATTCCTTTCACCGGGTCACAGGGGCCCGTTAAATTTTTTTTTCTTATCTTTGAGCAACGTATTCTTGCCACATTAATATAATGCAGGGTAAAAATATGCCGGTCAATGAAATTTATGTTTAATTAAAATCAAGGAATGTTATGAAACAGAAATCTTTACAATTCATTGTCTTACTATTTGTTGTTTTCTTCCCACTGATGCAGTTATCTGCACAGGAGCCCATCATTGCCAATCACGAATGCACCCATTTGTCGGATATACCGGTTTACTGGATCAACAAAGCCAAAACCGATTTCAGGATATGGTACGGGCACACTTCGCACGGCAGCCAGATCACTTCAGGGATCAGCAATCTGCAATCGCATATCGGCGAACCTTATACCTATAATTCATCCGGAAGCGGAGGAGCACTCTCGTACCAGGAAACGGGAGGCGACCTGGGCCATAACGGCGATTTGGGATGGTTTTATGCTACCCGCAACAAACTGAATGAGCCGGGCTGCGACAGAAATGTCGTTATTTGGTCGTGGTGTGGCGGCGTGTCGGACAATACCGTCGAGGGAATCAACATCTACCTCGATTCGATGAACCTGCTCGAAGAAGAATATCCCGATGTGAAATTTGTTTACATGACGGGTCATCAGGACATCTGGTCATGGCATAATCTGACGGAACGCAATCAGCAGATCAGGGATTATTGCATCGACAACGGAAAGATACTTTTTGATTTTGCGGACATAGAAAATTACAATCCCGACGGGATGTTTTTTCAGTATCCCAACGACAACTGCGATTATTACGAAGGGCCCGGGTGGGGATACCTTGGCAACTGGGCCGACGAGTGGTGTGCCGATCATCCGGATTCCGACTTGTGCTGGAGTTGTTCTTGCGCTCATTCCAAGCCGCTCAACTGTAATTTGAAGGGGCGTGCTTTTTGGTGGATGATGGCGCAGATGGCCGGCTGGGATCCTTCGGTGAAATCATTTTATGTGGATAAAAACAATCCCAATGCAAGTGACGACAATCCCGGAACGGAGGAACTTCCGTGGGCTACCTTGCAGCATGCTGCCGATGTGGCGCGGCCGGGCGATACGCTTTACGTGCATGAAGGCGTTTATAACGAATCGCTGGAGATTGCAAAAGGCGGAGACGACGAAAACGGCCCCGTGGTCTTTATGGCATATCCCGGAGAGGATGTTGTGCTTGACGGCGCAGCAGTGAAAGGCAATACGGGAATCACCCTTACGGCCTCCAACGTGATTCTGGAAGGCTTTGAAGTTTCCAACTGGGAAATAACGGGAATACTGGTACAGGGCGCTGCTGATTTCCAGATCAACCAGTGCACGGTGCATGATGTTATTTACGGGATTGGTATCACCGGCGGAGCACACGATTTTTCACTTACGGGAACGGAGATCTACAACTTCGATCTTTACGGTGTGGATGCTTCTCCCGACGGGGAAGATTACAGCTACAACGGATCGTTTTACTATTGCGAGGCCCACTCGGCGCGCGATTCGCTCCAAAACGTGGACGGCTTTGCGCTGGGACACGGCCAGCAGAATACCTTTCTTTTCGAGCATTGTACGGCCTATGATGTGTTTGACGGTTTTGATATCAGTTCGGAAAAAACAACTTTGCAATCCTGCCTTGCTTACGATTGCTGGAATACCTGTTATAAATTATGGGAAGACGATGTGGAACTTGTCAACGCTATCGGTTATGACGGAGAGATTTCAATTGTACAGGTTTGCTGGCACGATGTGGCCAACGAAACCACACTGCGCAATTGCACGTTTTACGATGCCGGCGTTTATACGGTCTGGATCGAAAACAGCAACGACATTGTGAATATTTATAACTGCATCATTTCGGGAGGCGACAATATCGGACTGGCTTTCGAGCAATATTCAACGGCAAATTACCATGGCGATTACAATCTTTTCCAGAACAACAATGCGGCACGCGCCATTGCGGTAGCTTATACAGACGAGTTTTCCATTGCAGATATTGCCAACGGCAACTGGACTGCATACAGCGGACAGGATGCCGGTTCACTGACGGCGAACACTCCGGGAGCGATTTACATTTCTCCCGAAAGCTACGACCTCCATCTTGCCGGT
>JAOZMX010000243.1 GCA_029934065.1 Bacteroidales bacterium | reverse complement strand
CGTTCAGGTCAATCCAACCTGTCGGATCCTGATAGAGGTTGATCTGTCCGTTCAGGCCATTGAGAAAGTAACTGCCGTAAATTCCGTTGTCATACAGATCATAAGCGGTAAACACACCGTTTTCCACATCTATCTCACCGCTTATCCATTGGTAGGATTGACAGGTTACCGTTTGTCCCGTGGTGATTTTCAGATCGCCGGATGGTTGCTGGCTCAGCACCAGTTTGTAAAAATCCTCGGTTGAACATTGTTGAAACCCTGTCCCTTGAAAGATCACTGTTCCGGTGCCTTCGTCGAATGCAACGGGGCCTACGTTGTTGTACCAGTTTCCACCCATTGTTCCACCGATTTGTATCATGTCGGGGGCGACAAATGTCCCGGCATTTAATATAAAATCATGATACAGGACAAGATTACTGTCTGCAGTGATTGTGTTGCCTCTGATTAAAGGTATTTTGCTGCCGTCCCGTAATTTTAAAAAAGTTTTCCCGGGATTTGCCGTGTTATCCGAAGGTGTCTTGTTGATGGTCAGGTTATAATAATTACTACCGTTTGTCAATGAAACATGAGCGTCGTTTTCCCCGTACAGTTCGACGGTACCACCCTGGGGTGTAAAATCATCACGAAGCACATCAAAATCGAAAGCGGTACGGATGATGCCTCCGGTAATATTTTCGGTAAAAGTTAGTGAAACCGGACTGATCCGGATGGGGTTATCCGGGAAATCCAATACTCCGCCGCTCATTTCGATCAGCGCATTACTAAGGTATGGCCACCAGGAAGCTCCGTCTCCGCCGTGTACGGTCATCGTGCCTCCGAAAATGTGAATTTCGCCGTCGAGATCGGTATATTCGTTATCATCCTGATACAAGGTAAGCGTTCCGCCGGTATTGCACCAATAAGTGCCGAAAAGCCCGTTGTCTTCAAGGTCGAGTGCCGTAAAATTTCCGGCAAGCACATCAATGCCTCCCGATGTCCAGTCGTAAGTGTTACATACCACATCATCAGCAGCATTATTTATCCTGAGTGCTGCACCGTTGTCCACTTCCAGAATATCAAAGTGTTCATCACCATAAACATATTGATGTCCGGTACCATTGAAAATAACCCTGCTTCCGTCTTCGATAAAAATATCCGGCCCTCCGTCATTATACCAATCTCCCTGAATGCTAATTGTGTAACCCTGTGCATCCAGCCCGCCATAGTTAAGTGTCAGGTCACCGGCCACATCAATGTCCGATGAAAGGGCAGTTTGAGAAGATCCCAAAAAATTCAGATTATTGAATATCCCGTCACCGGAATAGATATAAATACTCTGATTATAACCGTCAAAATTAAAAGCGCCTGTATTGGACCCTCCGGTAAAATCAAAATATCCGCCGGAGTTGAAATTGCCGTGCAGGGTTACGTCTTCACTTGAAGAAATGCCGAAATGTGCATTCGGCTGGACAAAGATATCACCGTAAATGTACAACTCATCAGTAGAAAGATTACTTACTACGGCCCATGCATTTGAACTCTTATCTATTACAAGATGATTGAAAGCACAATACAAAGAATTGGATTCTATCCAGCTTGTGCCCGAACCGGTAAATTTCACGAACCCATGATTGATAAATACATGTGCATCGGGCATAAATGCCCAGTCCCCCTCAACAATAATATTGCAGTTGTCAACCGTGAAATCTGCGGCTGATGTTTGCTCCCAATACACACCGCCATTTGAATATAAAACCGCTCCGTCGTAATCCATCATCAGCGTTCCCCAAATATCTATTCCGGCATCCACCGTCATCGTCCCTTCATGAATCAATAGTGAGCAACCCTGGCCAAGATCAATACTATTAACCACTTCGTTTATACTTGCGGTAGTAATGGGATTCGATTGGTCACTATAAATTTTTACATCTTCGTAAGTTCTTGGGATATGCCCGAGCGACCAATTATCGGGATTGTGCCAGTAGCTGTTGACAGCTCCTGTCCAGTAATTGGATACCGGTTCGGTAAGATGAAGGGTATAGTCCTCCACTTCTCCGTAAGTATAAACGCCACAGGGCAGGAGCTCGCTGCCGTAATTGATTCTGATCCTCATTCTGCAAAAGCCTTGAGTCGCATAATCCGGAGGGGCAATGGTAGCGGTGTATGGCCCGGCACCCGGATTCCCGGTAACGGGAATGAACTCGTAAGCATCATTAAAATCATTGTCTCTGTTCCAGTCAACCCAGATGCCGCATTCGTCAATATCCCATGGGTTGCCGTTGGTAACGGTAATTGGCAAACTTCCGTTGACATGAAGGTCGGTGGAAAGATAGGTGTAATCGCCATAATTTGTGCAAACGGAACTGTTGTCAATGGAGCCGATTTGAACCCGTGAGATGTATTCGTCGCAACCGCCGGATGCTTCACAGTAGTCGTCAAATTCATCCAGATTAAAACTTGCTATCCGTGTCCTCCAGTTATTGTAACCGTTAGTATATTCTCCGGTGTACCAAAATGTGGTTTGATTTGTTGGGTCCACTGTCATACAGGTATAATCACCCCATCGATTTCCTCCGGTTTGTGAATGTTTCCCTTCAAATATCTCAGCTTCGGGGATATTCATGGAATTCAACGGATCACTGACTTTTCGCCCGGCACATCTGATGGACGGATAAACAGTGCTGCTTGAAACCGAATACCCCAGGGCGATATCTCCCTGACTGTTCATGGCAATACTTCCCATCCACCGGTTATGTTCATCGGGAGCATAAGTGCCATGCTGATAAACAAACCAATTGCCTCCTGTGCGGCGAAGTTCGTACCACCGTATTCCGGCATGGTCGGTGTTGTCAACATCCACGGTATGACAACAAACGATTGTTTCATGGGTGTCGAACTTCCGGTATTGTGTACGGTATCTCATAACATAGGATAAAGTTTCAAGTTTTTGTGTTGTCCCCGGCTGTGTGATATTATTCCAGTCGCCACCGAAATATGAGTCAAAAGGAGTTACCGTTACGGTTTGTGTCCGGCTGAATGTTGAGGAAGTAGGATTGCTCCAATCAACATGCAACTGAAAAATCCATAATTGATCGCTGCTACACCCCCATGCATCATCGCATATGGTTGTAAATTGCCCCGGTGTGCCGGAAGCAGCGAAATCACCGTCATTGTCAAAAGGTAAAATGGCCTGCCCGCCAATATGATTTCCATTGTGGCTTGACCATGAATTTTGAAACGAAACAGCTACGGCATTCTTTTGTCCGTTCAACATAGCGCTTCTGTTAAAAACACCTACATTTTGTCCGTTTGTATTTAACCCGAAATAATAACCGTCACGCCAGATACCATATTTCGGATAATCGGGATTGGTGTCCCAATCAAACTCCCAGACATACCAACTTCCGGTGGGGTCTGCAGTTTGCGAAACAGCAACGTAAATCTTGTATGGTGAATATTGTGCAATGATGGATATAAACCAACGGTCAGCCTGTTCATCATAGAGCACAATAGGGTCGGTAAGATGCGAGACGATAGGGTTTAATGACGCCCAGATCGTTGAAATATCAAGCGGCCCCAAAAGCGAATTCCCCGTTTTATCCCAAACCTGATACGAAATATTTACTACCTGTACATAATGATTTGGGCCAACATCACCCTGTACATCGGGAGGCCAACAATTGCATATTCTAGGGATTCCTTCAAAATTGGATTCCGGCGTCCATTTCACCGAAGAATTCCCCATCTTTTTTTGCCAGACTTCATCAGGCCCGTCGGGCAAACCATTTTGAACACGTGGTGGAACTTCGCTCATTTCTTCATTCCGCTCCATGATGACGTCATCTGCCTGTATTGCCGGCTGGGGCACTAAATCCCGCAACGGCGGAGTAATGGCGAATTGGCTGGCTACCGTAATTTTTGGTTTCAGTTTGTTATCCCGTACTTGTGCATTAACGGGGAAGAACATCATTTGCATTAAAACTAAAATTGTAAGCTTTTTCATGATGACCGAATTTTATGGTTTTCTATTTTTTTTTTCGGCAAAGTTAAGTCTGCTTACAAAAAAACACTTGTACTATTTTGTCAAATCCTTGGACTATTCTTGCATTTTACCGTATTTTTGTTAATATTTGTTAAAATTGTTGAAGGAAAATGGTGTTTGAAAAAAGTAAATACAAATTTACATCCAAATAGGGCAATCCGGTAAAAACAATCCCGCTGCAAAGTTGAAGGAGGTTGCGTCGGCACTGTGTGCCTCGCAAAGTCCGTTTTTCATTTTGGCTTTTTTCGAAAACGAAACGCCGCTACCTTTCTGCCTTTTCCGAAGCGACGACTTTGCGAACAAAACGACGCCCGCAAATCAGTGTGATTGCGGGCGTCGTCTAATGTCATGAAAAATAGGCGGTAATTCTAATCCTTCACCACTTTCCTGATCACCGTTCCATGATCTCCGGTGA
>JAOZMX010000242.1 GCA_029934065.1 Bacteroidales bacterium | reverse complement strand
AAGTAAGCAAAAAATCCCTCCGCTTACGATGCTTTTGCAACAACGCTTATTCCTTTTCTGAATGTCAAAGCCTTAACGAAGGTGAACCTTTTTATTTTATTTTGACTTCATTAAAAACAAACTCTTCTTACTATTGGCACGGCGAACGGCTAAAATATCATTTCTATCTATTAAAACTTAAAGCTATAAGTAACATAAGGTATTCCCGGGAAAAGGCTTACTTGTTTCAAGACCTTTTTCGGCGGATCATTCCCGTTCCAGTATGATTTTTCGTCGTAATCGAAATAGAGGAAGAAAGCATTTTGTCTGAAATAGGCGTTATAGATGCCTACGCTCCATGTGCGCGTACCCCATTTTTTCTTTTTGTGGAAGTTGGCGTTGAAATCGAGCCTGTGGTAGGAGGGCATCCGGTAATTGTTCCGGTTTTCGATGTTGTTTACATAAGGTAAGCCGTAGTACACATTTTCGTCCTGGTTGAGATACAGGTTGTAGTCGGCCTGGGCAAGGTATTTATCAAGGGCAAGGGTTACGGCATTTCCGGTACCGAAGACCCATGTGGCACCGAAATCGAAATTTTCGTTTTTCTTCCACATCATCACCACCGACACGTCGTGGCGGCGGTCGTAGCGGTAAGGGTATTTTTTGCTGCTCACTTCCTTGAACAACCGGTCGGACCAGGCAAGTGTATAACCGATCCAGCCGGTGATTTTTCCCAGTTTTTTCCTGACCAGCACTTCGGCGCCGTAGCTCCAGCCTTTGCCTGTGGTTACCATGTTTTCCCATGTGTCGTTGGAAGTGAAATAGGAAGCGCCCGGTTTATAGGTGATCAAATTATCCATCCATTTGTAAAAGCCCTCAATCTGAACATCAATGCTGCCCGTAATGTCGTAAACCCAACCGACGGCCACCTGTTGCGACTGCATGGGGGTAATGCTGTCGGTGGAGGGTACCCATAGATCCGTCGGCAGGCCGATGGTTGTGTTGGACAACAAATGGATGTACTGGGTCATCAATGCGTAGGATGCCTTTACCGACATTTTTTCGTTGAGGAGCAAACGTATTGATAATCGGGGCTGCAACGACAAGTAAAACTTTTTTCTGACGGCGAAAGCCGAAAAATGTAATCCGGCATTGGCCTTTATCCTTCCTCCGATTGTAAGCTCATCTTCAATGTAGGCATCGGTTTCGTTGGCATAAACCCTGCTGTTGCTGAATGTGGTGTCGATATCCTGATCTTCTTCTTCATCCGTTGATTTGCTCGAATAGGCGGTTACTCCGGGATTGAAAGTATGGTAGATGTTGCTCATGCCGAAACGGATGTAATGACCAGGGTTGGGCACGTAATCGAAATCAATGCTTCCGGCCACATCTTCAATGCCCGAAAAATATTCGTAATCGTAATTTTCGGTGTAGTCGTTCGATTTGGTCTCATACACTTCGCCCATCCGGAACTTATATTTGCTGTATGAGGCCCTTGTATTGGCAAAGAGTTTTTGATTGAAAATATAATTCCATCGCAATGAGGTGGTGATATTTCCCCATTTCAACGAAAATTCGTCGTTATCATAGTTAGGTGCGTAGTCATATTTTTCTTTAGAATAGGCTTTGTCACGGCCTGCATAGGCGCTCAGGTACAGACGGCTTCTGTCGGAAAACTTGTGGTTGATCTTGGCGTTAAGATCGTAAAAATTATAACCCGCATTAAATTTATAACCCGGTTGGTAATTGTTGGCCATGGCAATGAAAGGCTTGGCGATCAGGTCGGCATAAGTACGCCTTGCCGAGATGATGAACGATGTTTTGTCTTTGATGATCGGGCCCTCCAGCGTTAGCTTTGCCGCAATAAGCCCGATGGAACCTTCGCCGTGAAATTCTTTGGAATTGCCTTCTTTCATTCTGATGTCCAGCACCGACGACAACCGGCCGCCGTATCGTGCCGGGAATCCGCCTTTGACCAGTTTCACCGAGTTGATGGCGTCGGCATTGAAAACCGAGAAAAATCCGAACAGGTGATTGGCATTGTAAACCGGAACACCATCCAGCAGGATGAGGTTTTGATCCGGACTCCCGCCGCGCACATACAGCCCGCTCGTACCTTCGTTCCCCGATTGAATGCCGGGCATCAACTGCAACGCTTTGATCACATCCACTTCTCCCATAAATACCGGCAATGCCTTGATGGTTTTTATGGGCATTTCGTTAACACTCATCTGTGTGCTGCGCACTTTGCTTTCGTTCCGGTCGGCTGTAACCACAACTTCCGCCAGCTCTATGGAGGGTTGCAAACTGATGTTGATGAGCGTGTCTTTTATCAGGCTGATGGTAATTTCCCGCGGTGAGTATCCCACAAAAGAGTAACGTATCGTTGTTTCTCCGGCAGGCTGGGTAAAACTGTAGAAGCCGTAATTGTTGGATGTTGTGCCTTCAAAGGTGTTGACGTTGAAAATATTGGCACCGAGAAGCTTTTCGCCCGTGGCTTCGTCTTCGATGTATCCCGAAATGGTGTGCTTTTGTGCTGACAATAATCCGGGTGCAACAATGACAAGAAAAATGAGCAATCTGATTTTCACGGGTTATTGGTTTTAGTATTCAATGGTGTAATTAAATGAAGTTGTATCGTTGTTGCAGCCACCAAAGATTCCGAGGCCGTCTTCCACATTCGTATAGATTAAAACCGGCTCGGTAAAGGGATCGTCCCCGCCGCCGTTCTCATAATACAAATAAAGCGATTTCTTGTATTTATAATAATTTTCTTCCAGCGATTTGAAATAAATGGTGTATTTAACGCTTCTGTCCTCATTCCCTTCCGGAGAATAATAGCCGTAGTATGGATAAAGAGTGAATTTTATGGTCACCGTCTGTCCGTTGGTCAGTTTATCAGTCCACAAAAGCTCACCATAGGGTTTGTCGTAAAAATATTCTTCGTTTTCATCCACATAGATGTATTGTTTTTCGACAAATTTTTCATTATCTTCATTGAAATAGGTACTGTAACATTCCACAGCGTAATAATTTTCTGCGGCAACATCATCGGTGTATTTCAGCTTACATTTAATCAAAATATCCTGATAATCGCCGTAATCGTCAATGGTAACCGTAGTGTCGAAAGAATCGATCAAAACGGTAGCGGGAATAGTGGTTACGGCTTTAACTTTTTGAAAACCTTGTTTCTCGATTTCAATTTGATAGGAATGATCCGGTACAGGTGTGAAATCCGGTTTTTTATAATAACCGTTTTCGGTTTCGGAGAGTTGAAACAGGTACTGACCGTCTTCGTAAAAATTGATAGCGGCACCCGAAACAAAAGGTGCATTATCACTGGATTCGTTATTCAATACGGGGACGGATTGGCTGATGTTGACAGTGAGTATGCTGTCGGGAGAGATGGCGGCGTTGACCACCAGTTTAGGTTCCATTTCGGGTAGCTGATCATTAAGTGTTTTGATACACGAGTTCCCCAATACCAGAATCATCAACAGATATCCGGCAAAGATCAAGTTTTTGGTGTTCATCGAAAAGGTCTGTTTTTTAATTGTTATTGATTGATGAATTATTATTATTGACAGCCGATGAGCGGGTAAGTTGCCTGAAAAAAAACGGTTTAATTTCAAATTTATGACGGATCAGGAATGAAAATTCTATTTTTGTAAAAAATCGGAATACATGATACGAACCGAAAACATTCATAAATCGTTTGGCAATTTGCATGTTCTTCGCGGGATTGATCTCGAGATCACCAAAGGGGAGGTGGTTTCCATTGTGGGGGCATCCGGTGCAGGCAAGTCAACATTGTTGCATATTCTGGGAACATTAGACCGTGCCGACGAGGGAAAAGTCTTTTTCGACAATACCGATGTCAACTCATTTTCGGGGAAAAAACTGGCGGCATTCAGGAACAAGAACATCGGATTTGTGTTTCAGTTCCACCATTTGTTGCCCGAGTTTACGGCGCTTGAGAATGTTTGCATTCCGGCCTTCATTGGTGGTGTTTCGCGCTCCGTGGCCGAAAAGCAGGCACGCGACCTGCTCTCTTTCCTGAATCTCGAAGACCGGATGGAGCATAAGCCTTCGGCGCTTTCCGGCGGGGAGCAGCAACGTGTGGCCGTGGCGCGGGCGCTCATCAACAAACCGGCAGTGATCCTTGCCGACGAACCCTCGGGCAATCTCGATTCCAAAAGTGCCGTGGAACTGCACCGTTTGTTTTTCGACCTGCGCAGCGAATTCAACCAAACCTTTGTCATTGTGACCCATAACATGCAACTGGCTGCCATGGCCGACCGTAAACTTACCATTGTTGACGGGGTCATTACCGGCGGGAAAGATTGAGAATTTCTTCCTCCCCGTGTTTTGATATCAGATACCTGTCCTCGGATTGTCGGGATTTGATGTAAGATATTTGATGTTGATTTAAGAATGAAGATTAACGATTTCCCCTGTC
>JAOZMX010000241.1 GCA_029934065.1 Bacteroidales bacterium | reverse complement strand
TCCCGATGATCCTTCTGTTGAAAACATTTTTGCACCTGTTGTGGATGAAATGGTGATCCTCCAGAATTTTGATGGGATGTACTGGCCCTTCGCGGGAGTGAACACCATTGGCAACTGGAACGATATGGACGGATACCAAATTAAAATGGAAACGGCACAACAAGTAACCTTTTCAGGTGAAATGCAAACCGATCTTACCACCGGGCTTACTGCAGGATGGAACTACCTGCCCGTGCTAAACCCATGCGATAACATAACTGTTGACCTGTTCAGCCAAATTACCGGAAACCTTCAAATTGTGAAGGAAATAGCAGGCTGGGAAGTTTACTGGCCACAGTTTGGCATTAACACTTTGGATGAGATTGTTCCCGGAAAAGCCTATTTCGTTTTGGTTGATGATGATGTGACGGTTGATTTCCCCGGGTGTAATTCCAAATCTCCGGCACAGCCTGTACGGAAAAATACGGCTGATGACAACATTCTTTCGCGGTTGGGTATTATTCAAACGCCGTTAACCCACACCATCGCCATTCCGTTGGCAACGACAACAGGATTAAATGAAAATCAGATTATCAAAATAATGGACGCAAAGGGTATCTGTTGCGGTGCTGTTCCGGTGAAGCGGGAAAATATGGCCGTCACCGTTTTTGGTGATGATCCGACCACATCGAAAATGGACGGTATGACACAAGGGGCGGAAATGCTTTTCAGGGTTTATGATCCCGAAACCGGAAGTGAATGTCCTCTCGATGTTGAATTTGATGCACGGATGCCCCAGATGGGATTTTTTGTGCAAAACGGATTGTCTGCCGTAAGAAGCATGCAAAGCACCGGGATTTTCGGAAATTCGAATACCAGGAATCTTATTTCGGTTTATCCCAATCCCTCCCCGGGTATTTTCAACATTCGCTTGAAAAACACAAAAGGCCTTGTGGAATGGAAAGTGGTGGATACACATGGTTTATCCGTCAGGAACGGCAACCATCAAAACAACGATTTCTTCATCGATCTTGCTACCTGCCCGAAAGGAATTTACTATCTGAAAATTACGAAAGGGGGTGATGTTTTCGTGAAAAAGCTGGTGTTGCAATAGTTTGTGTCGCATCGTTGCTTTTCCTGCATTTTTATTTGAGGCAGCACTCGGGCTGTCCGCTCTATCTGCCCGTGCCGGCTTGAAAAAGGTCTTCGGAAAAACTTTGATCATTTTCCCTCTCCTGTTATTTCTCCGACACGGTAGGGTTGAATAAAACGTTGACTGTTCGAAGTGTCTATCAAATTAAGATTAACGATGTATGATCGCTTCACCCGGTTTGCTTTGGCAAACTCTGTGATCGCTCTAACATTAACCGGAGTATCGAATTTTTTGTACTTCACTTCAACCGGAATTATATTTTGTTTACGGTCGGTCACCACAAAATCTATCTCCGTTTTATCTTTTGTGCGATAATAAAAAATTTGCCCGGATCGGAATGTCTTGAGCAATTCGAGATAAACAAAGTTTTCCAGCAAACTTCCTTTATCGGTACGAATATCAATGTCGTTAAAACTGTTATAAATAATGTTTCGCAAGCCAAGGTCACCGAAATAAATTTTTTTCATTTTTGTAATTTCGTTCCGTTTATTGGTCGAAAACGGTGAGACCAAATGAATGATAAACATTTGTTGCAGCAGATGAATATAGTTTACACAAGTTTTGTAAGGCAATTGAACCGTTTTTGATATTTCGTTCGGATTGAGTAAATTGCCGGTTTGCGAAGATAATATTTTGATTAGTTTGTTGAATCCCACAAAATCTTTGTTTTGTACATATTGACGTACATCCCGCAATAAATAGGTTTGGTAAATATCGTTCAGCAATTCTTCTTTTTCGTAGGGGTCTTTTGTTAAAACTATTTTCGGCAATCCACCGTAAAGTAAGTATTCTTTAAGGAAAACAGGTATTTCGGGCAAAAACACAGCAATATCGTCTTCTATTCCATACGATTGGAGGTTTTCGTAAAGCGTTTGGTCGTTAAACTTTACATATTCATTAAACGAAAGTGAATAAACGGGAATTATTCTGACGCGTCCCGCCAGTGATTCTTTTACTTGCTGGTGAATGTCAAGTGATGAACTTCCGCTGCACAAAATTTTCAAATCGGGATATTTATCCGTTAGCAATTTGAGCATTACTGAAATGTTATCAATATATTGAAACTCGTCAATGAATAATAATCCTGATAATTTGTTATTGATATTCACTTTCAGGTATTTCTCAATAATTGAAAATCCGGAGAACAATTGCATCGTATCAGGGTTTTCTCCGTTAATCCAAAAACCGGGAAATTCCCGGGAATAGATTTTCATCAGGCTTGTTTTTCCTACTTGTCTTGCTCCCAGCAAAATAACAATGGGATTAACCGAAAACCCCTTTTTAATTTTTTCTTTATAGTTTTCTCTGTCGATCATAATTCTATAATTTTATCGCAAAGATAAAATATATCTCGATATTATTATCAATACAGAAAAAAAAGCCGAGATAATTAGCTTAATAATCCGTTTTCCTTGATAACATCCATAAAATCACATGAAAAAACGTTGGCTTGCAATTATCGCATGTTAATGCTGTTTTTTATTTTAGCAACCGGTAACGAAAGAGAATGGTTTTGGCGGAATTTTCGATGGCGAAGCCGAAAATTATGCCAAAACCCAAAAAGGAAAATATCAGATAATTCGAAAAATTTAAAACATGCAACCTAAAATCATCATTGTACTCGATTGCGGCGCCACCAACGTCAGGGCTGTGGCCATTGATGAAAACGAAAATTTGCTCGCACAAAAAGCTTTTGCCAACACCACGCATCCCGATCCTTTCTTTTCGGGCGGGTTGATCTGGGACGCCGGTGAAATCTGGGACAAACTTTGCAAAGCCACACAAGCGGTGATTGCACGGATTGATAAGAAGCAAATTGCCGGGGTTACCGTAACCACGTTCGGCGTGGATTTTGCCCCCGTAAAGAAATCCGGCGAAATGCTCTACCCGGTGATTTCGTGGGCATGCCGCCGAACGGAACCGGTGATGGACAACATCGGCAAATACATCTCGCCTGAAAAATTGTTTTCCATCAGCGGCGTGAATACTTTCAGCTTCAACACCATCAATAAACTGGTCTGGTTCAAAGAAAACAAACCCGCGGTGCTTGACAATGCGGATCACTATCTCTTTATGCCGTCGTTGCTGATATGGAAAATGACGGGTGAGTTCGTTACCGATACCACCATGGCCGGAACTTCGATGCTGACCGATTTGCGCAAGCGCGATTTTTCCCCGGAGATTTTTCATGCCATAGGTGTTGAAAACAAGTTTCCGTCCATGGTGGAGCCGGGCACCGTCGTCGGAAAAATTCACGGTTCTGCCGCTGCCGAAACCGGGCTTCCCTCCGGAACGCCGGTCATTGCCGCCGGCCACGACACCCAGTTTGCCGTACTCGGTGCCGGTGCCCGAAAACACGAAGTCGTTCTCAGCTCCGGCACATGGGAGATCTTGATGGCCCGTACTTCATCCATAACCACCAATGAAACGCTGTTCCGGCAAAAGGTTACCGTCGAAACCGATGCCGTTCCGGGATTGTACAATCCGGGGTTGCAATGGCTGGGATCAGGTATTCTGGAATGGATCAAACGCATGTTTTATACGGCCGAAATGCAGCGAAAAGATATCTACGACCTGATGATCGCCGAAGCGGAAAAAGCAGAAAATACGACCGTTGGCACCGGAATAGATTTCCTGAATGAAAGCGGAATATTCTCGGGCCTCGGCATCCGTACCAAACGGGCGGACATTTACAGAGCTACACTGGAGGCGCTGGCACAAAAAACCAAAGAAAGCCTGAAAATACTTGAGCAAGCAGGAAGTTTTACAGCCGGAAAGATCATCGTTGTTGGCGGCGGGTCGAAAAACAAGCTCTGGAACCGGTTGCGGGAACAAGCCACGGGCATCCCGGTAGAAACGGCTGCTCAACCGGAAACCACGGTTTTGGGGGCGGCGCGTATTGCCCGCACGCCATAGCGAAGTGACGGCGGGCTTCGCCTTCGCCCGAAAAGTCGTTGCTTCAGAATGAGCAGAAAGGTAACGATGTTTTGTTTTCGCAAAAAGCCAAACCGGAAAACGGACTTTGCGAGGTACGCAGTGCCAGCCTGTCCCGACCCTCGGGAAAGCAATCTGTCTCGGCTTTGCAGCGGGATTGTTTTTGTTTCCGGCCACCACTACCCCTTGATCCCCTGAAGTGGAGACCCGCCGGCAGGTTCTGCATCAGCAACAACGTTGAATGCGGAATCGCCTCATTCTCTTACTTTTTTGAAGGGACAAAAAAGTAAGCAAAACCATCGAAGGCGGATGCCTTCTAACGGAAACGATGCAACAGGGAGTGTCTGTTTTCTTCTGTGTAAAACACATTGTAAAAAAATCTTCGT
>JAOZMX010000240.1 GCA_029934065.1 Bacteroidales bacterium | reverse complement strand
GGAAACCCGAAAGCTCCGGTTTCGCCCGGCAGTGATGAGATTTTAGTCGTCATCCCGGTTGTTCTGTCCAATATACGTAATTGCGGCCCTTCCGTATTGTTATAGGCCGCAAGATAAACGGCGTCGCCAACCGGATCGTAGCCCATTCCCTGGGCATAGTTTGCGTTGAACCCTGCATAACCGAGCGGCGTGCTTGTCATTGTGGTTATGTCAACAACAAAGGTTGAATCGGAAGCAATATCAAGAACATATAACGCTCCCGTACCATCAAATGCCGAGCTGATTACGGCAGATATATTAAGATCAAATTCACTGATAATGGTTCCGGTAAGCGGATCGAAATTGTAAATCATTGATTGATTACCATCTGTTGCGATAGCATAAAATTCATTGGTTATCTTGTGAATGGCAAGACTTGACCAAACACCTCCGCTTCCGGATAAAGGGCATGGGAAATCGGCAACAAATGTGGAAAGTCCCGTCGTGATATCTACTGTCTTCAACGAATCATCCGAGTAATCAATAATCCACATGTTGTCAGGATCATCGTTTGCAAAATCACCACCAAATGCAATATAATCGGCGGGGCCGATTTCGGTAATGTTTGCCGGATTATCAATATCAAAAGAATAAAACCTGGCTGACTGCAAATTATCACCGTAAGCGATTTCGCCTCTGAAAAGATTATCAGAGGCTGATACCGGCATTTGGATTTTTGATAATCCTTTTGGCGCCGGTAGGATTGAGTAAGCTTTGTTCGAAAAAATGCCCCGGTCATTCTCTTGGGCATTTACGGAAATGCTTCCAAACATAAAAAGCACAAGAAGCATTGATAATTTTTGAAAAGCGTAATTGTTTTTCATAGGAGACTGGTTTTTATTAATAATTAATTTAGAGAAAATGTATTAATTCAAAGGGAAAGCCTTTTTAAGGCACCTTTTTTATTTTGGTTGCTAAGATAATAAATATTTAGGCGATTTTCAACATATTTAACATATTTAACGTATCTAACATTTTCAATATTTTTAATATTTCAGCTAATGACTTAAAAAATGAATCACCCGCTCTTTAAGTGCTGGAACATAAGCACATCCTTCAAAACAGCTCAGCGCGATGATAGCACGGTGTAGTGGGAAACGGGTTTTTTTATAAAGCTAAATTACAAAGAGATAGATTAATTTGCTGTCAAAGATATTCGAGGAGCTATGGTATAATCAAAAACACCCCGTTACCGGGAAGGCAACGGGGTGTAGTGATGAAATGTAAAAAGCACGGATTATTTCAGAATCAGTTTTTCGAAATACGATCCGTTGATACCGGTAATTTTGATCAGATAGACCCCTTTTGGCAACATGCTCAAATCAATCAATGCGTTATCTTCAATTTTCCTTGTAAGCAATTGTTTGCCATAAGAGGAGTAAATGATGATTTCAGCCGTAGAAGTCAGGCCCTTAATGGTAAAGGTTCCGGTTGACGGATTGGGATAGATGAAAATGTCGGAAGCCGTATTTTCTTCTATTCCCGTAGAGGAAATCTTCAGGTCAGTCACTGCCGACAATCCGTTTGCATGGAATACTCCCGAATGATCGAGCGTGGGGTCGTAAACAACCTCAAGATCAAACACCTTGTCAACGGACGGTCTGTAAAGCCTGTATGTCAGCGGTTCATTTTCGGCCATGCCATCGGCTGACGGGGTAGATATATCCTCTCCGTTCACGGCCAATGCCATCGGGTTTTTACGGTATTCGACCATTCCCGTACACAATCCTGTGCTATTGAAAGCGCCGATGATATCTCCGGATAACAGTTCCGATACAACATTTTCAGGGAAGGCGATGACATGCGTAACGGGTGATTGGTGCACATCGTTCCAGGGTGTTGCGTTGGTGGGCTCAAACGGTTTGATCAGGCTTGTTTCGCTGCCTTTGGTGGTATAGGTGATCGAACCGTTAACATTTGTATAAGCATTGTATGCCTCACCGGGAATGAGATTTCCGATGGTGTTGATATTGTAATGGGGCCAGTAAACCCCGCAGTTTCCAATGCTTTTTACAACACATTGATCGCCAAATGATGAGAAAAGACCTGCAATGCTTTCCGGCGATTTGCCCAGTACCGGGATCACCGTCCAGTGATGGGCGGCAATGTCAACGGTTTTGTCGGTAACCTCTTCGCCACAGATCATAAAACCGGCATCTCCCGAAGTTTTGAGGATATAACCGTATTGGGCATCCCATGTATTGAGGGTGTAAACATTGCCTCCGGGCCAGAATACACCTAAATCAGGATTGTACAAAATGGTCAGCACGCCGTTGTTGATCAGATCAGCAAACATGGTTTGAATATCCGGGTTGACGGGGTTAAGATAACCGGAAATTCCGTGCCAGCCGGCCGTGAAGGTATAATCCTGTTTTTCCGAAATGGTCAATGTCAGGCAATCGGATGCAGGATCGGGACATGGCGGAATGGGCGAGGCTGTGAGGCAGAGTGTAACCTGACCGTTGGCAATATCACCGTTTCCGGGAACATAAACCGGATGCAATGAGGCGGGATCGTCAAACGTACCGTCTCCTGTGGATGTCCACGAAAGGCTGCCGAAGTCGGTTGCCCACGAATCAACGGGTGTATAGCTGTCGTCGGGGCAGATGGTGGCATCCGCACCGGCAAAGACTTCCGGACAAATTACTTCTTCACCGTTGATGTAGAAAGCCAGATCCATGGGTTGGTCGGCATCATCCGGATCGTAAAGCTCTTGCCATCCGTCAGACGGATAACCCGGGTAGGGATAATTGAAGACGGCATTGTCGTTCCACTGCCCGATGGCCGATTTCCAGCCGAAGGCATAATCGTCTGATGTGGGCATTATCGAGATGCGCAACCAGTAAATCGTCCCTTCATCCTGAATGAACGGATCGGGGATATCATTGAGGTCTATCCGGTAACACTCATAATGATTGCTGGGTTGAACATTCCCTTGACGGGGCGAATACCATCCCTGCGGGAAAGTAAAATATTCCTCCCACGAATAATCAACGGTGGTAAAGGTTCTTTCCCACAACGGCGGGTCGGCAGGCATGCTGTAACCCGTTGAGCTTTGACTTCCGGGAATATCGGCAAGAATGGCCACGTAGATTTTTTCGATGGCATCATCCAGATTGGTAATGCCGTAATCGTCCGGCATCGAAATCCAGAAATGAATATCTCCGACCGTCCCCGGTTGAGTACACATCCAGTCGTCGGCCAAAACATCGGGTGTGGTGAAATTGACATCCCACCCGTTTAGTTTGGGGTACTGCGGATCGTGCATCTTGTGTTGCACGGGCTGGTGGATATAAACTTTGTAATCTTCCACCTCTCCGTCACCTGCAAATCCGTAATAATCAAGGTTTGGCTGTGTGCTGTAACGGAAACGGGCGTAAGTTTCGCCGGTTGAAGCTGTGGAGGGAATCGGGATTGTGAAATCGTGGAACCCTGCCGTTGTGCTGAATTCCTGAATCACATGTTCGTTCGTTCCTTGAAAATCGCCATTTCTGTCGAGGTCAATCCAGGCATTGAACAGGGCATTATCGGCCGAGAATTTAACACGTACGGTTGCATTTTGTCCGGGGATCAGCGGCGTAAGGAAAGCAACGCCGTCTTCATCATCCATGTTGTCGAGGTCGTCACCCAAAGCATAAGGATCGGGCAAACCACCATATTCGGCATCTATCTGGTCGCCCATGTGGATACCCATTCCTGCCACATGTCTGGGCCCGTCGCTCACAAGGAGTGTGGCGTAAGAATCCGGCGCATCGCCCCAGTCTAAAGCCGGGGGTTCCTGATCACCGATCAGGAAAAGATAATCTTCCGTTTCCCCGTCCTGAAAACTGCCCGATCCGTCCCAATCCACAACTACCGGTGTTTCGGTGATGGAGAACCTTGCCCACACGTATCCCGGATTGGGGCCGATGCGGAAGGTGGTATCGGTCAATCCCGAAAGGATATCGGAATAGCCGTTGTAAACCGGAATGTTGATCAAAACATGCTCGTGTGCTTGGTTGGTAATTCCACCTGCTGTGCAATCGGAAGAACCGCCCCAATAGCCGTCCTGATTCCAGTCGATCAGCAGGTTGACATAAGCCGGATTGCCGTTTGTCATCTGATTGTGAACCAGAATATCAATGTCTTCACCCATTTTGGCCAGCCCGCAGGCATAACCTAACTTTGAGCCGTCGGAATTGGGACACGGCACGACATAAGGTTGTGAGGTGTCGATAACGAGCGTAAAGGTGCCGGGCTTGATGAGTCCGGCGTCCCCGTCGTCGAAGCACTCGTCTTTGTTGGGGTTCACTCCCGGTGTGGTGCACCATCCCGCATTGCCGTCGGGTTCCCCGTCTTCATCAAGGCCAAAGTAAGCCCTTGCGGGTGGTAATGTGGGAAGTGTGATAAGGTGCTCTATCCATCCCGATGCGGG
>JAOZMX010000239.1 GCA_029934065.1 Bacteroidales bacterium | reverse complement strand
TTTCGGGCTAAAGCCCGGTTGGATGGTTGAGGAATCATTTTCACCACCGCATCAATGTGGCGGCTATTGATTGGCGAAGGCGTAAAACCTGCCGTAACCCGGGCGGAGGTAGAGGTTGGGACTAAAAATAGTTGGTTATCATTTTTTTTTATAATTTCGCCGCCAATAAAATGTATTTATTTACAAAAATTTTAGAAGTATGAGAAAATTTACACTTATGACTGTTGTTTTGTGCCTGTTTGGTGCTTCGGTGTTTGCCGGCGGATACCAGGTAAGGCTGCTGGGTAACAGGCAAACCGGAATGGGGTTGATCGGCGTATCGCTGTTTGGTGATGCAAGTAACCTCTTTTACAATCCGGCAGGATTGTCGAAAATGAACACCAAGTGGAGTTTTGCCATCGGTGGCAGCGGGATTTTCAGCACTGCCGCTTTCGGATTGGAAAATTCGCTTTATACGACAACGACAGATAATTCCGTTGGGACACCATTTTACTTTTACGGTGCCGGAATGGTCACCGAAAAGCTCGGCGTAGGAGTAGGAATCTACACACCTTATGGGAGTTCTACTACTTGGGAGAAGGACTGGGCCGGGAAGGAACTGATTCAGGATATTGCATTGAAAGTCTTCTTTATTCAGCCTACCTTATCTTATAAACTCAATGATGTTTTGAGCATCGGTGCGGGTTTTGTTTATGCAATAGGTAGCGTTGAGCTGAACAAAGCAGTACCATTTAACAGTCCGGAAACCATGGGTCAAGTCAACATGTCGGGAAATGCAAACAATTTCGGATTCAATGTTGGTGCAACCATTACGCCCAATAACAGGTTGAGCATTGGCATTGACTATCGCTCAAAAGTGACGATGGGCATGGAAGACGGTGATGCCGAATTCACCATCCCTTCGTCGGTGGAAACTTTGATTCCCGCCACCAATAAATTTAATGCCGACCTGCCTTTGCCCGCAAATTTAGATGTTGGGGCATCTTATCAGGTAAACGAAAAACTTTTGCTGGCCATTGAATTGGATTATGTTTTTTGGGGAACCTACGACAGCCTGATCTTCACGTTTGATGAAAAACCGGAACTGCTGGATTCACACAATCCGCGGGAATACAAAAATACGATGATCTTCCGTGTGGGCGGTGAATACGCAATGAATGACGTATTTACATTCAGGGCAGGATTTTACTACGATCCCACGCCCACCAATGAAGATTATTTCACACCGGAAACACCAAGTCTGAACACATACGGTGTCAGTTTAGGGATGACCATCACACCGACAAAGAACCTGGGAATTGATATTTCGTACTTGCAACTGATCACACAACAGGACACACGCTCCTATACACCTGATCATTTTACGGGAACCTATAAAGTATCCACTTTGATCCCGGGTATCGGATTAACGTTTAACTTTTAAACTTAAAAGGAGATGAAAGATATGAAATTAAAAAATATAATATTGCTTCTCGCATTGGGAATGTTGTTTGCCTGCGAACCCAAGGTTGACGAATATACGACCACGGCGGGCAATGCCGATTTTTCCAACTATGTTGCCGTCGGCAATTCACTCACAGCAGGCTATACGGATGGGGAACTGTTCAGGTCGGGACAGCAAAATTCTTTCCCGGCAATTCTTGCCGAACAATTTAAAGCCACCGGTGGCGGTGAGTTCAATCAACCTTTGATGTTTGACGAATACGGTTTCGGCAACCGTTTGCTGCTTGATGTAAGCATACCGGGACCGGTTCCTGCAAATGTAACACCTGACCCTCGCAATCTCGAGTCTATTGCCGATCAAGGGCCTTTCAATAACATGGGAGTACCCGGTGCCAAATCATTCCACATGGTTCCGGGAGCAGAAGTGTACAGTGCCATGAACCCTTATTACGCAAGGTTTGCCGCAGAGCCGGGCGTCTCCACGATTTTAGGAGAAGCCATGGCACAAAACCCGACATTCTTCACTTGCTGGGTAGGTGGAAATGATGTTTTGGGATATGCCGCTCACGGGGGTGCCTCCGACAGCCTTACCGATCCTATGCTTTATCAGGTTGCTCTGACCGGCATCTTACAGGGAATGACCTCCAACGGTGCAAAAGGAGCCGTTGCCACGATCCCAAAAGTTACCGACATACCGTTCTTCCAGTTTATGAACACTCAAGTGCCTTACAACGGATTGGTGGTTGATACGGCGCAGGCTGCAGGCCTCAATTATGTATTTGATCAGTTTGAACTTTACCTAGCATCACTGGGAATCACCTGGGATTATGATTTTACTTTCAATCCCGGCCCCAACCCGTTTCTGGTATCCGACAAGACATTACCGTTGCCCGAGCCTTTCAATGTAAGGCAAATGAAACCGGGTGAATTATTTTTACTGACACTTCCTACGGACGAACTGTACCAGGGTATGGGATCTGTGGATCCGAACAACGGAAATCCCGTACCGTGGGGCATTCCGGATGAATACGTCTTATTGGATTATGAGCTGGCACAAATAGAACAGGCTCAGGCAGCTTACAACGAAACGATCCATATGCTGGCAAACCAGTTTGATCTGGCACTTGTTGATACATATGCCAAATTTGAAGAACTGAACAACGGAGGAATCACACAGGACGGCATCACCTTTACATCAGATTATATCACGGGAAATGCCTTCTCACTCGACGGTGTCCATCCGACAGGACAGGGCTACGCGCTGATCGCCAACTTTTTCATTGAAGCCATCAATGCAAAATACGGTGCGGCATTGGGTGAGGTTAATGTTTCGCTCTATCCCGGACTGTACTATTACGAATAAGCAAATTCATTTTTATTCCATAATCCCGGCAAAACGATCAGTTCTGCCGGGATTCTTTTTATTTTTTTGACAGATGAAAAAGCGATTGATTTTTGCCACCGGCAATGCTCACAAACTGAATGAAGTGAGAAACATCAAAGGGTTGAATTTTGAGATTTCCGGCCTGAAGGACATTGGTTTTGCAGGTGAGATACCCGAAGATTTTGACACCTTGCAGGAAAATGCATTGCAAAAGGCACGATTCATCCACGACCAATACGGAACGGATTGTTTTGCCGATGATACGGGGCTTGAAATTGATGCGCTGAATGGAAGGCCCGGTGTGCTTTCGGCGCGCTATGCCGGAGCGGAATGCGACCCTGAAAAAAATATCCGTAAAATTCTGCGGGAGTTGGAAGGCGTTGCAAACAGGTCGGCCCGCTTCAGGACGGTGATTGCCCTGATCCTGGAGAATAAAATTCACTTTTTTGAAGGGGTGGTGGAAGGCGAGATTCTGAAAGAAAAACACGGTGAAGACGGCTTCGGATACGATCCTGTGTTCCGCCCATCGGGTTACTCGCAAACCTTTGCGGAAATGCCCCTGGAAGAAAAGAACAGGATCAGCCATCGTGCACAAGCCATGCAAAAGCTCATTGATTTTCTCAAACATTATTCCGGATAAAAACGTAAAGCAATAGCCCAAAAACAAAATACCCAAAAAACAATACTTTTGCATTTTGATTGATCATTAACCTGAAGCAATTTAAAATGGCCCTGATACATTCATTCGAAAAAAGCGGAAACTACCTTTTCAGAAACAGGGGACACATACCGGTGATCCTCTTCGTGCTGGCAGTTCCGATAATTTACATCACGGATACTTCCTATTATTCGCGTACAACGATACTGTTCATTCAGATTTTTTCCATAGCAGTGAGTGCAACGGGGTTTTTTATCCGTGCCGTCACCATCGGTACCACACCTGCCGGAACCTCGGGACGCAACACCAAAGAGGGACAGGTTGCCGAACAGTTGAACACAACAGGCATTTACTCGGTGATCCGGCATCCGCTCTATCTGGGCAATTACCTGATGTGGATCGGCATTGTGCTTTTCACCTACAACATCTACTTCGTTATCATCATTTCACTGGCATACTGGCTCTATTACGAACGGATCATGTTTGCCGAGGAGCGGTTTCTGGAAAAGAAATTCGGACAGGATTACCTCGACTGGTCGTTGCAGGCGCCGGCATTCTTTCCTTCTTTTGCCCGTTACCGGAAAAATACGGTGCCGCTGTCGCTAAAAAGCATTCTGCGCAGGGAATACTCCGGCGTGCTGGCTACGGTGTTCGGTTTTGCCTTTGTGGATAATATCCGCATATATTTCGAAACAGGCACTTTTCAATACGACAGAATATCCAACATCGTTTTGGCTGTTACCCTTGTGGTGGTGCTGATATTGCGGTCGCTGAAACACTATACCAAAATACTGGACGAAAAGGGAAGATCGTAGGGGCTAGAAAGAAAGAAGTCAGAAGTCAGAAGTCGGAAGTCGGAAGAGGGAAGTGGAAGATTGAAAAGAGTAGAGAGGCTGAATGAATATTAACCACTTGATAGGACGAAAGAACGATGGAACGAAGGGACGATGCCCTTCTAACCCTTAACACATAACGCTTAACGACA
>JAOZMX010000072.1 GCA_029934065.1 Bacteroidales bacterium | reverse complement strand
TCAGGATGAATCTGCAATCGTAAATCAATGTTTTCCTTTTCGTTTACTTTTAGCTAAGGGCAAAAGTTTGGCAGAACACCGAATATCGAATGATGATGTTTTTTTTCAGGATGGGTCAGGCGTTTGTCAAGAATGACAGCAAGCGGCAGCCCTGCCCGCCGCTTCGCTATGGCAGGCGGGGCCGCGAAATATCTATAGTATCGGCATATCAAACAAATCCCAAAGGTGCAGCGCACCGAAACAAGAGAAGGTTAAAGGCTAAAGTTTAAATTAAAAAGTTAGGAGTTAGGAGTGATGTGTTAAGCGTTAAGAGTGGAGACTGAAGGGACGGAGAAACTGAAGAGAAGACAATACGCCGGCGAAGGCTTGTGTGGAGGGTACATCCAAAATCGTTAATCTTCAATCTGAAATCAAAAGGCAAAAGTTATGAGTTATGGGAAAGTGAATCGAACAGTGGAAACGTCTGGGGATGGGAAAAAAGATTGCCCGCCGATGCCTTGGCGTAGGTGAACCAATTCTTTTTTGGTCTTTCAAAAAAGAAAGAGAATTGAGGAAGTTGTGCATTCGACGCTGTTGGTGATGCAAAAGCAGAATAAAACAGGGAATATCACATTTGGTATTTATTGTACTTTTGCAAGATAGAAACGGAAATTATCATGCCTAAAATAATCAACTTTTCAGAAGCGGCATCCATTGGGATACATTCGGCGATTTTAATCGCAAAAGCTGATAAACCGGTGAATGTTATCGAGCTTTCCGGAAAGATCGGCGCTTCAAAGCACAATACCGGTAAGGTGCTCCAAAGGTTGGTGAAAGACGGTATCCTCGGGTCGTTGCGTGGCCCGACGGGTGGTTTCTCATTGAAAAAGAAACCGGAAGAAATTTTGATCTACGACATTTACCGTTCCATTGAAGGTGAAATCGATCACAACGATTGCCCGCACGATGTCCATATCTGTCCTCTTGACAAATGTATCAGAGATACCATTATTAGGAAACTTACTCGGGATTTTATCGATTTTCTCAAATCAAATACTTTAAGAGATTATATGTAAAAAAGTTGCTCTGCCCCCTTTCTTTTCAAGTATTCGTTCGATTCTATTAATTTAGAATCTCTCTAAATCATTAATATTGATCTATTTTCTTTTGAAGGTAGAAAATAATTTATACTTTTGATTCCTATTTCGGAAAAACAAGTCTTAAATTCTAAAATAAAAATTAAACAGTTAAATTATGAGGAAAATTCTACTTTCATTTTTGTTTACCGGATTGTTAGTCTTTGTGTTCGGCGGTTTAATTGCACAAACGGTCGATATTTCGGCGGAAGTAAGGCCGCGATACGAATTTAGACATGGCTATAAAACATTGTTCCCGGACGATGCAAAACCGGCAAGTTTCATATCTCAGCGAACCCGCCTGAACGGCTATTTTGCCAACGATAATTTCAAGGTTTTTCTGAGTCTTCAGGATGTAAGGGTTTGGGGTGATGTGAACCAGCTTAATACCAAAGACATTAACGGGTTTTCCGTTCATCAGGCATGGGCCCAGTTAAAGCTGTCGGATTTTTTACAATTGAAAGTCGGTCGTCAGGAAATAATCTACGACGACCACCGCATATTCGGAAGCGTAGGATGGGCTCAGCAGGCACGCAGTCATGATGCGGCGATTTTCAAATTTTTGTTCAACAATAAGCATCAACTTGATTTCGGTTTTGCCCTCAATGCCATGAAAGCATCTTTAACCAAAGTAGCTTACACCAACAACAATTACAAAGCAATTCAATGGTTGCATTACCATATTGATTTTAACAAATCGGGGTTGAGTATCTTGTTTTTGAACAACGGCTTGGCTTATGATGCGGATACTTCTGCAGCCGTTTACGACGAAAAAGTTTCTTACAGCCAAACCATCGGAGGACGGTATTCGATGAAGGGCGATGATGTCAAGTTCAATATTGCAGCATATTACCAGGGAGGGAAAAACAGGATGCATCACGATTTGTCGGCCATGTATTTCGGTGGAAACGTTTCGTTTCACATGGTTAAAAATTTTGCTTTCGGACTGGGGTTTGAATACCTGTCGGGTACTTCATCAAAAGACAAGTCCGATCCGGATAAAAAAGACAAATCCTTCACGCCGTTTTACGGCACCAATCACAAGTTCAACGGATGGATGGATTATTTTTATGTGGGTAATCATGGCGGTAATGTCGGCCTGATTGATGTTTTTCTTCCTTTGAAACTTAAAGTCGAAAAAGTAACCTTCGCATTGATTCCTCACTATCTGATGACGGCAGCACAATTATCGATGCCCGTAGATGCCGACAACTGGAAAGATTACGGCAGTGGCCTCGGCACCGAAATTGATTTTTCCGTAGGTTATCAGCTTTCAAAAAGTGTTAATATCATGGCCGGTTATTCTCAGATGCTGGCCACCGAAACCATGCAGGCATTGAAATATGCCGACAATGCTACGGGAGAGTTTTACAAAAACAACAACAACTGGGCATGGGTGATGTTGACGTTTAAGCCCACATTTTACAGTAAATAATTTCCAAAAACAATAAATCTATGGACAGAAGAGAAGCATTAAAAAACATGCTGGCTTTTATTCCATTGGGAGCAGCATTTGCAGGTATTACGGCGATGGGATTTCGGTTTATCACGCCCATCAAGCGTGACATAACCCGTCGTATATTCACCATGCATCTTGAAGAACTTCCGGTTAACTCCTCCCGCAAAATAACCGATCTTCGGGGCAAAAGCCTTGTTTTGGTCAGGACAGGCGAACAGGAGGTAAAGGCTTTATCAACCGTGTGTACACATTTGGGATGTACGGTATATTGGCAAAAAGACAAAAAGGAGTTTTACTGCCCGTGTCATCAGGGGCGGTTCGACAAGGATGGCAATGTGATTGCAGGCCCTCCGCCCAAGCCGTTGGAGTCGTACCATACGGAAATTGAAGGTGATAACATTTTCATTTATTTTAAAGATCCGGAGGGCTGATTATGGGATTCGCAACATGGCTCAAACAATCTTTTCCGGTAGATCAGGAAGCCCTGATCAAGCTGACGGCGGAACCCATTCCCAATCACCTGAAAAGATGGTGGTGGGCATTGGGCGGAACGCCGCTTTATATGTTCGTCGTTCAGGTGATTACCGGAATTATGCTGATATTTTATTATGTGCCCGAAACCGATAAGGCCTACGAAAGTATAGCTTATATCACTTATTCGAGCGATTTCGGCTGGTTGATACGGAGTATTCACCGCTGGTCGTCCAACATTATGATTGCAGCATTGTTGCTGCATATGATGCGGGTATTTTTCACCCGCGCCTACCAGCCACCGCGCGACATCAACTGGATGTTTGGCGTTGTCCTGTTTTTGTTGACCTTAATGTTTGGGTTTACGGGGTATTCATTGGTGTACGAACAAATGTCCTACTGGGCCATGCAGGTTGGTACGGGCATTGCCGGTGCCACACCCATCGTAGGGCACTGGATAGCCGATTTCATGCGTGGCGGCAGCGAAATCGGTCAAAATACGCTTACCAGGTTTTACCTTTTCCATGTGGTACTTTTACCCGTGTTGATCGCCATCGCCATTGGTGTGCATGTTTACCTCATCAGGGCTCACGGCGTTACCGAATTAAAATTCAAAGGCGAAGAGGATCAGGAAAAGAAAACCTTTCCGCTTTGGCCCGATCATGTTTTCACCGAACTGATCATGGTAACGATCATAATGATTTTGCTGATCGTCTTGTCGTTGTTGTTCCCTGTTCAGCTCGGCGAACCGGCCAATCCCAATGTAACACCGTTGCACATCAAACCCGAGTGGTATTTCTATCCGGTATTCCGATGGCTGAAGATCACCAATCTGCTTGTGGGAGTATTGGGGCCGATGGTCTTTTTACTAATCCTTTTCTTCTGGCCTTTTATTGATAAATTTTTGGATAAGTTATTCCCCGGCAAAGAGGTGGGGCTCTGGATCGGTGTTATCGGAATGCTTTTGATTTGTGCATTTACTGTCTGGGAAATTTTCGGACATTAAATCATTGAAAAACAATAAATAAATTCACAAAATATCATCATTAAAAAATAAAAATTCATAAAAAATGGCTACAAGTTTAAATACAAAAAGAACCATTATCGGCGTATTAAGCCTGGTCTTTATAGCGGTATTGCTCATGGCGCTCTGGAAAGAGGTTCAGCGTGCGATGCCCGATTACAAACCTTCGCCCATTGTTGATGACGGTACACGTCATTGCATAAGCTGTCACGGAGAACAGGGGGTGGGAAAAGTGATTGTGGAACAATGGAAAAACAGCAAACATGCGGAGGTCGGCGTAGGATGTCTCGAATGTCATCAGGCCGAGAAAGGCGATGTTGACGGATACGAACACGAAGGTCAGTTCATTGCAACTATTGTAACGCCGAAGGATTGTTCCAAGTGTCATGCCGAGGAGGCCGAGCAGTTTGTTACCAGTCATCATGCCGATGCCGGGATGATCATGGGATCGCTGGATAATGTGTTGGCCGAAGTGGTTGAAGGGCACGCATCGTTTCAGGACGGGTCGAACCCGGCGGCTGCTTCCGGTTGCTGGCAATGTCACGGTTCCAGAGTGCAGGTGTTGACCAACGAGAAAGGTGAACCCCAATACAACGACCTCGGTATTCTGTTGCTGGACCCCAAAACATGGCCCAATACGGGTATGGGACGTATCAATCTCGACGGGTCCAAGGGTTCCTGTTCGGCATGCCACAACCGGCATCATTTTTCCATTGCTCAGGTTCGTCAGCCTGACAACTGCGGTAAATGCCACATGGGACCCGACCATCCGCAATTGGAAATTTACAACGAATCCAAACACGGTATCAATTTCCATGCACACCGCGAAAAAATGAATCTGGAAGCCCAACCGTGGATTGTCGGTCAGGATTACAGCGCCGCTCCCACCTGTGCAACCTGCCACATGAGCGCCACACCCGATCAACCGGTTACTCACGATGTCGGCGACAGGATCAGTTGGACGCTGCGTCCCAAAGTTTCCGAAAAAATTGATGCTGCCGAGTTGGCCAAATACGAAGCCTCTGGCAAGCCGCTGCCCGACGATTTCCTGACTTGGGAACAAAGAAGAAAAGGAATGCAGAATGTCTGTTTCCAGTGCCATACCAAAGATTATGTAAAGAATTTCTATACGCAATATGATGCCCAGGTAAATATGTACAACGAGAAGTACGGTAAGCCGGCATTGGCACTGATGAAAGCTTTGAAAAAGAACAAACTGATCACGCCTGTGGCTTTTGATGAGAAGATCGAATGGGATTACTTCTATTTGTGGCATCACGAAGGACGGCGTGCCAGGATGGGTGCTTCCATGATGGGCCCCGATTATACGCAATGGCACGGCAATTTTGATCTGGGTGAAAATTTCTATACCAAAATGGTTCCCGAGATCGAACAAATTATTGATGATGCCAAAAAAGCCGGCAAATATACCGAGGCAAACAATGTGAAAAAATTGCTTGACGAAATTCTGAATAGCGACATGCACAAATGGTTTATCGGAAAAATGTCACCCGAAGATGTGGCAAGGAGAAAAGCTGCCGCCAAAGAATTCAGAAAAAGGTATTCGAATTAACGAGTTTTTAATTCTCATTATCCAATAAGCATTAAATATTATTATGGGAATCAAAAGAAGAGATTTTGTAAAGACCACGGCGATTGCCGCGGCAGCTACCGCCGTAGGTATGACGCTGCCCAAAAAGCTTTCGGCGGCCAATCCCGGAGCGCCGGCGGGTGGTTGGCGGTGGGATAAAGCCGTTTGCCGTTTTTGCGGTACGGGTTGCGGAATAATGGTGGCGACAAAAGAGGGTAAGATCGTTGCCGTAAAAGGCGATCCCGCAGCTCCGGTAAATCGCGGCCTGAATTGCATTAAAGGTTATTTCAATGCAAAGATCATGTACGGTGCCGACAGGTTGAAACAACCGCTGATGCGTGTCGGCTCCGACGGTAAATTCAGCAAGAACGGAAAGTTCAAACCCGTATCATGGAAAACCGCCTATGACGAAATGGAAAAACAGATGCGAAAGAGTCTGAAAGAGCTGGGACCCACAGGGATCGGCGTTTTCGGCTCGGGGCAATATACCGTCCAGGAAGGGTATGCCATGGCCAAGTTGATGAAAGCCGGTTTCCGTTCCAACAACATCGATCCCAATGCACGACATTGCATGGCTTCGGCGGTAGCAGGGTTCATCCAGACTTTCGGTATCGACGAACCGGCAGGATGCTACGACGATATCGAATTGACCGATACGGTGATAACCTGGGGTGCCAACATGGCCGAAATGCATCCGATACTTTGGTCGAGGGTTACCGACAGGAAATTGTCCGATCCGAACCGTGTAAAGGTTATCAACCTGTCCACATACACCAATCGCTGTTCCGACCTGGCCGATGTGGAGATTATTTTCAAGCCGCATACCGATCTGGCCATCTGGAATTATATTGCCCGCGAAATTGTTTACAACAGCCCCGGTTCCATCGACAGGGAGTTTGTTGACAAATACACGCAGTTTGCTACGGGTGTGGTTGAAACGGGTTACGGCATGCGCAATCCCGATCATCCGAGTTTTACGGACAAGGAACGCGAAACGGTGAAAAAACAGGTTTCCAAAAAAGCCTCCGAAGCCGAAGCCGTTACCCTTGGTTACCTGGGATACAAAGAGGGTGATACCATCACGATGAAAAATGCCGGGAAGGCAAAGGCGCACTGGGCCATCTCGTTCGAAGAATTCAAAAAGCACTGGCGCCCTATACCCTGGATTATGTTGCACGGCTTGCCAAAGGCAACGAGGAGGAGGAGTTATCGTCGTTCAAGGTAAAACTGAAATTACTGGCCAGCTTGTACATCGACAAAGACCGGAAAGTGGTTTCGTTTTGGACCATGGGAATGAACCAACATACCCGTGGTGTTTGGGTCAACGAACAGGCCTATATGGTTCATTTGTTGCTCGGCAAGCAGGCCAAACCCGGAAACGGAGCTTTTAGTCTCACCGGACAGCCCTCGGCTTGCGGAACGGCACGGGAGGTCGGGACGTTTGCGCATCGTTTGCCGGCCGACATGGTAGTGGCCAATCCCAAGCACCGCGAGATATCGGAGAAACTGTGGAAACTGCCCAAAGGAACATTGAACCCCAAGCCGGGATCGCACATTATGAAAATATTCCGCGACCTTGAGGATGGGAAGATCACATTTGCCTGGGTAAATGTTTGCAATCCGTTTATGGGTTCTGCCAATGCCAATCACTGGCTGAAGACCGCCCGCAAAATGGATAATTTTATTGTTGTTTCCGACAGCTATCCGGGAGTGTCGGCAAAAGTGGCCGATTTGGTATTGCCTGTGGCTATGATCTATGAGAAATGGGGCGCATACGGAAATGCGGAGCGACGGACACAACATTGGAAACAACAGGTGGTGCCGGTGGGTGATGCCATGCCCGACCTGTGGCAGTATGTTGAAATATCCAAAAGATTCAAGCTTAAAGATGTTTGGGGTGCTCAAAAAATTCCCGGACTGAAGGGTGGCCTGCCCGATGTGTTGGCGGAAGCGCAAGAAATGGGATACAGCCCGGAGGATACCTTGTTCGACGTGTTGTTTGCCAACGAGGAAGCAAAGTCCTATCGTTGGCCCGACCCCATCGGTGAGGGCTTCCAAAATACCGAAGTTGCTGGCGACGGCAGAACCGTTACCGGAACCAACGGCGAAAAATGGGAAGGGTACGGCTTTTTCATCCAGAAATATCTTTGGGAAGAATACCGGAAGTTTGGTGAAGGGCATGCTCACGATTATGCCGATTTTGATACCTACCACAAAGTGCGCGGGTTGAAATGGCCTGTGGTGGACGGCAAAGAGACGCAATGGAGGTTCAATTCGAAATATGACCCGTATGCGCGTAAAGCGGGATATGGCGATTTTGCCTTTTACGGAAAAGCTCTGAAGACCATACCGCAAGGTACCCTGACCGGTCCCGTTGCTTCAAAGGGAAAGATCAACCTTGACAACAAGGCGAAGATATTTTTCAGACCTTACATGGATCCTCCGGAAATGCCCAACGAAGAATATCCGCTTTGGCTTTGTACCGGTCGTGTATTGGAGCATTGGCACAGCGGCACGATGACCATGCGTGTTCCGGAACTTTACCGGGCCGTTCCCGAAGCTTTGTGCTACATGCATCCCGATGATGCCGAACGATTCGGTATGCAGCAGGGCGATCTCATCTGGATCATGTCGAGACGCGGGAAAGTGAAAGCACATGTTGAAACACGGGGCAGAAATCGCGTGCCGAAAGGATTGATCTATGTTCCCTGGTTTGACGAAAAGGTTTTGATCAACAAGGTTTGTCTTGATGCCACCGATCCCATTTCCAAGCAAACCGACTTTAAGAAGTGTGCCGTTAAGATATCCAAAACATAAAACATTGCCCCGATGGCTGAAATGCAAAACAGAAATACAAGAAGGGATTTGTTGAAGAATATCTTTCGCGGTGCGGGGTTGTTGGGTTTGGGCGGAGCGGTTTGGGGAACGGCTGCCGAGAAGTTAAAAGCATCGGATATTGTTCTCCGGCCGCCCGGCGCCATCCTGGAGGAGCATTTTACCAAAGCGTGTATCCGGTGTGGAATATGTGTGGAGGCCTGTCCGTACAACACCCTGAAGTTGGCTACGGTCGACGGTAAAGCCGCCGTCGGCACACCCTATTTCGAGCCCAGGGATATTCCCTGTTACATGTGTACCGATGTTCCCTGCGTCCCGGTATGTCCCAGCGGCGCCTTGGACCCTACCGAGCTCGCCGGAGATGATTCCGGAGCGGTATCCTCCGCGCTTGATATCAACAAAGCCCGGATGGGCGTTGCGGTCGTTGATCAGGAAGCTTGTGTGGCCTACTGGGGAATTCAATGCGACGCTTGTTACAGAGCTTGCCCGCTGATGGGAAAAGCCATTACGCTGGAGTTTAAGCGAAATGAGAGAACGGGCAAGCATGCTTTTCTCGAACCTGTGGTACACCGGGATATTTGTACCGGATGCGGATTGTGCCAGCATGCCTGTGTTACCGAGAAAGCAGCCATTTTTGTTTTGCCGCGCACCATTGCCACCGGAAAGGTAGGAGAGCATTACATCAAGGGCTGGGACAAAGCCGATGAAGAACGGCTGAAAAATCTGAAGGAAGAAAAAGCAAAAAAATCTTCACCCGAAGATGTTTTAAATGACTGGGAAAATTTGTTTGATGATGATTAATGCTGTTTCGAAAAACAGGTATTTTATTTTCAGAAGAACGATCCAGATTGGTTTATTGCTGTTGTTTGGCGGTGCCAATTGGTGGGGATGGAAAATTGTTAACGGCGATTATAGTGCGGCTTATGTGTTGGAGTGGTTTTACCTTGCCGACCCGCATGCCGTTTTACAAACGTTCTTAGCCGGTTTTGTGTTGAGCTCCGATGCGATTTTCGGTGGAATAATTGTTCTTTCGTTTTATGCTTTGATTGCCGGCAGGAGTTTTTGCAGTTGGGTTTGTCCGGTCAATTTGATTAC
This sequence comes from Bacteroidales bacterium, assembly GCA_029934065.1. Lineage (GTDB taxonomy): Bacteria > Bacteroidota > Bacteroidia > Bacteroidales > 4484-276 > 4484-276. The sequence continues at coordinate 6,626 of JAOZMX010000072.1, read as the reverse complement.
CGATACGGCAACGACAGCCCGCAAGAAATGGCAATTAACGAAGAAGGAAGGATTTTTAGGGATAAGCAGAAAAACTCGTTTTTGGGTGCTCGGATTGGGGTTGATACTTTCCGCCGTAGTCGGCGTAGCGGCTTTTGAAGTGGTCAATCCCATTACAATGCTCCACCGGGGTGTGATCTTCGGATTCGGAATGGGCTGGACGGCAATTGCCGCAATTTTCCTGTTCGATCTTTTTGTTGTCGAACACGGCTGGTGCGGACACGTATGCCCCCTCGGTGCGTTTTATACGTTGACGGGTCGTTTTGCATTGATCAAGATCAAGCACAACTCCGACAAATGTACATTGTGCGGGAAATGTTTTGCCGTATGTCCCGAAAAGCAGGTGCTGAACATCATCGGCAAAAAGTCCGGTTTTATCAGAGGAGCTTGTACCGATTGCGGACGATGTGTGGAGGTTTGCGAAGATAAAGCTTTGAAATTTTCAATTGATAATTACAAAAATATAGGAGTAAAAAATAATGAATAAACAACTGATTTTTGCGGTATTTCTTCTTTTGCTACTTACCGCTTGCAGTAACAATAAAAAGCAGGAATACATTGCCGATGCCGACATCGACATGTCGGATGAGTATCTGTTGACCGACGAATCGGTACTGACCGAGATGCCGGAATATACCAAAGTGCGTTCCGGTGAGAGCGAAACCTATCAACGTTCGTTCGAAAACGCTCCGCCGTTGATTCCTCACCGCGTCGGAGGTTTTCTTCCCATCAAGGTCGAAGATAACAAATGCCTGCGTTGCCATATGCCCGACAAGGCCCCCGAGTTTGATGCCACTCCGCTTCCCAAAACACATTTTACCAGCTACCGGCCGGTGGTCTCGGAAGTAAACGGTATCTATCGCGTGGATGCCGAGGAGGGAAAAGTGGTGGAAAAAGACCTTGATCATTTCAACGGTGCCATGTTCAACTGTTCGCAGTGTCATGTGCCGCAAGCCGAAGTTACCGTGGAAATTCCCAATACTTTTGATCCCGATTACCGTAAAAGCAGTACGAAAAACAGTTCCGATCTTAAGGGTAAGATGGGTGAAGGAGTTAGGTGATTTGTTTATCTTTACAACCTCGTGGTGGTAAGTCCTTATTTTTTCTAACCTTCTTTTCAAGCTCTTGTCGTATTGCCAATGAAAATTGTGATGAGTATTATATTTTTTTCGATTCTGACTTTTGTCAAAGGGCAAGAGGTGATACGTCCTTCCCAAAAGATAGGATTCCAAGGTGCGATCACCGATTTTTTTGTTGACGGATCAAAGGTCATTCTCGCAAGCGATGCGGGTAATGTCGTCTCGTACGATACGAAACTCCGAAAAAAACAACTTTTGATAAAATTACCTTCAAGTGTGGATTTCTTCGGTGACAGTATTCCTACCAAGATATTTTCCATCGACAGGGTATCCGCGAAAATGCTTGTTGTAACACAGGGATTGCACGGATTTAGAAATTTATCGGTGTTCCTGAACGGTGAATCACAAAAAGTAATTGATGCGGCAAGCAATAAAATGATGATCAAAAAAGCCCGTTGGATCGACGAAAATACAATATTACTCGGTTTGCTCGGAAATGATCTTTTATTATTTGATACGAAAAACAAAAAGACTGTCAGGCAAATCAATGTCAGCCCGTATACTTTTTCCGACTTTTCGATTGACCGGCAAAAGCGTTTTGTTTTTACGGCCGACGAAAGCGGTGTTGTCCATCAGGTTGATCTGAAGACTTTCGAGATTGTTCACGACTATTCGGGAATGAATGTCGATAACGTTTACGAGTTGGTTTACAACAACGGTATCATCATCACTGCCGGGCAGGACAGGCGTGTGGGGATTTACAACACTTACTCCGGTGATCGGTACTATTTGCAGCAAAACTTCCTCGTTTATGCGGTGGGTTTGAGCAACGACGGGACGAGAGGTTCGTTTTGCGCAAGCGAGGATAACAATATCGGTATTTTCGCTATTGCCGACAGAAGCACCAGGTATGTTCTTACGGGCCACGAAAGTGTGGTAACCAAAATGTTATTTTTCGACAACAACACCTTGGTTTCGGGAGGCGACGACGGTTATTTGATAATCTGGAAAATAAACAATTGAACAATAAATAATTAATAAAAATGAATCTTAGCAGCGTTGTTATTCAAACCCGGCCCGAATATCTGAAAAAGGTACTCGCCATGGTGAAATCGTCCCCCTATTGCGAATATCATATCCATGATGAGAAAGGTAGGATCATTGTTACCATTGAAGGTGTGAACACCGAGGAGGAGGTTGAAAAACTAAAGCAGGTACAAGCCATTCCCGATGTTATTTCCGCCGAAATGGTCTTTGCGTACAGCGAAGATGAGCTGGAACGGGAGAGGCAATTTCTCGAAACGACGGATGACAATATCCCTGGATGGCTTAACGACCCGGAAATCAAGGCTTCGGAGGTTAAATACGGAGGTGATTTGAAAGGTAGATTTTGACGAATATCCTGTGAAATATTTAAATATATAAAATTTAATTTCTCAGGATGAATCTGCAATCGTAAATCAATGTTTTCCTTTTCGTTTACTTTTAGCTTTTGCCGGTTTCAGTATAAACCGTTTTTCGGCGATGAGTTTGTTGTTGAGCCGAAGTTGTAATGAATAATTGCCGGGCACACGCTTTTCGGAGGATGCGGAGACGGAACTTCTGATAACGGAGGTTGTGTCTTCGGGTCGCAGGGTGATGCGTTTCCGGTAAAATGTTTTTCCATCGGGATCAATCCATTTCAGATGCAACTTCAAAGTGCGGTCGTCGAAAGCATAACGGTTTTGCAAAACCACCAGTGCCCGGACGCTTCTTTTTTTCTTCATGGTAAATGCCGTCCCTTCGCCGATGCGTTTGCCGTTTTTTTTGCTTACCGTGCGGTAAAGAATAAGATTTGCAGCGAGCTCTTCGTCGGGCAGGGGGATGATGAGTGGCTCGTCCTGAAGGTAAAAAATCTTTTCGGCGATCAGCTCACGGAAAAAGTAAAGCCTGATGCTGTAACGTCCCGGTTGTCGCCGTTGAGGTGTGATGAGGATGGAGCTGTGAAGTTCGGACATTGTATCGCCGGGCAGGATGTCAATACGTTTGCGGTACAGCGACTTGCCGTTCGGGTCGATCCAGTCGATATGAAACATCATCAACCGGCCGCTGTAGGTTTCCCGGTTTTTCAGCAGTATCAATGCATGCAAGCTGCGTTGCAAATGGATGGTAAAACGGTTTCCTTCATCAATGCGCGTACCTGTTTTTTTGTCGAGTTTCCGGTAAAGAATGATGTCGGCCGAAACACCGGCAGGGTTCTTCGGAGGAAAGACAATGGTTGAATCGGCTTCCGGAACGGGAGTTTCGATGCGGCTTGAACACCCGCCGGTGAACATTGCCGATACAGCAGCAATAAGAAGCAACAATATGACCGGATATTTTTTCATCTGCTTTTGTTTCATGGGTTAGATCATCCGGATAAAATAATTTTTACTGCGTCGTTTTACACCGAAAAACCAAACACACAGCGGTAACATCACCACCATCATCACCGCTACACCGATAAATGTTTCGGTGACACCCCCCTCGCGGTAAAACCAGCCTGTACGTTTGACAAATATGCCGAGCACGGCAAGATGTACGGCATAGAAAAACAGTGGTACCTTACCGGGGATGCTGAAAACAACCAACCATTTGGGAATGATCTTCCCCAGTGCAATAAAGATTGCAACACCCACAACCACCGATGCAAAGAACCACAAGTTCATAAAAAGGCTCGGCGGATATTTTTGATCGAGAAAAAACGACCACGAACCGAAACCGGAAAAGGGAAAGATGTTGCCGTACCCGCGGCCCATTCTTACGATGATGGCCAGGGCAAAAGCCGTTGCAGCAATGGCAAGGCTCATCACGATGCGTTTTTTGTCGGTCTTCCAGACCTCAAGCCAGCCTGTGGCCATCACCGATCCCAGCACCGCAAGCGAAAACCAGGGAAGCACCGGGTACTTGTTGAATTTTCCCGCCGTAACAAAGGTTTGCATGAGCACCTCCTGCCAGATAATTTCCGGGTTGTAAGCAATGCGCAGCAACAACGGGTGCACGAGCAGGATGATCACGGCAATGAGCAGGCGGATTTGCCAGCGTTGTTTGATGATGGCCGTAAGCAGTATCATCGAAATGCCGATGCTCGAAATGACGCCGAAGTGCCACAGGTGAAAAGTGCGGAATCCTCCCCAGGACGAATTCACCCAGGTCATTTGCACCAGGATCAGGAACAGTCCGCGCTGGATCAGATGCCAGCGGGCCGTACCTTCGGGTGTTCCCTTAACGATCCGCCGGTGAAACGACCACCATACCATCGCGCCGTTCATCATCAGAAAACCCGGAGCACACAGGTACCCGGCATAGCGTAGTGCAAACTGCGCCCAGTCGGGAAAGAGCGGGTCCAGCGGGTCGAGGTGCAACCAGATGGCGTTGAAATAGTAAGAGCTGTGTCCCATGAGCATCAGTATGCCCACAAAGCCCCTGAACTGGTCAATGTAGTCGAAACGCTGTTTTCCGAATGCTCCGTTGCCGGATGGCTTAACTATATTTTTCACGTTGTTTTCGATGATCCGGTTTCTGGTTTTTACGGTTTGAAATAATTTTAATATCGTCCGGTTGTTTGGTAAAAAGAAAAGGAACCTCCTTCATATTTTATCTTACGGCAGGCTGACCACTTCGGGAAATGATACAACAACCAATCCGTCGGTTTCGTCGGTTACATAAATGTACGGTTCATCAACCGTTAGCCCAAGGGCGTATTCTGTTTCTACCAGACCGATCAATCGCGGATTGGAAATGTTGGAAACATCAATGATCTGCAATCCGCCTTTTTCGGCAGCCATATAAACCATGTGGTCTTTATACACGAGGCTTTTGGCGTAGCCGGGGCCGTCGTAGCTTCCCACGATCACTACATTATTGGTGTCGGAGTAATCCACGATTTGCAGGCCGGCCGTTCCGCAAGCCATATATGCCAGTGAGTTGTCGTCGTCAATTTCAACAGCTTCGGCATATCCCGGTGTGTCGCCCCATCCAACGACCCGGTAATTGCCGAAACCTTCCTGAAAGTTGGTGATGTCGAAGAGCGACAAACCCATTTCGCCGCAGGCAACAAACAAATAAGCGGTATCTTGTGAAATATCCAAACCATGAGCATATCCGTTGGTGCTCATTCCACCCCGGATATCGGGATAAGTGGGATAGCTGATCTCGGAAATCCTGACTCCCTGTTCACTGATGGCGGTAAACATGTAATTGCCCTTTACCAGCAAATTGCGGGCAGGTTTCATGTTCAGATTCGAAACGGTTACCACAGGTGCTTCGGGATTGGAAACGTTAATCACATTCACCCCGAAAGAACCGGAAGCAAGATAAACAACCGTGTCTTTCATGGCAATTCTGGTTGAATATCCACGAACACCTTCGCTGACAACCGACACGGTTTGCGGATTCAGAGGGTCCTGCACATCAATGATGGTAAGCCCTCCCTCGCCCTGTGCAATATACAAAAGGTTGTCTTTCTTGATCACATCCTGGGCATAGGCCGACGTGGGAAATTTCTTTTTGATGGTGAAACCGCCCGAAATATCATCCGGCACAAGCGATTCGGCTTCCTGTGGCTTGCCGCAACCGTACATTAAAATCATTCCTGTTATCAGCAATGCAAATAAGTTATTCACTCTCATTGTTTTCATATTTTTTAATTCGTTATTTCTTTTCAACTTTTTCATCAATATTCGGTTCTTAAATTTTAAATCTAAAGGTGTAAGTAAACTCCAGCCCGAAAACATTCTGGTGATAATCTTTTTCGTTGGAGATGTAAATCTTGTTGATCTCGGGAGCGCTGGTCGTCGAGTTGCGTCCCATCCAGACATAATAGGCCCGGATATCAAGTGATTTGATCACCCTGATCCGGTAATTGACATAAATGCGAAGATTGTTGTCAACCCTCCCTGCATGCAGGCGGTCCAACTGCCAGGGATGTCTCGAATAATAATACCTGACAAAGTACAGGCCTTTGGCTTCGATGCTGTTGTTCATCTTTGCAATGCGTGGCAGTTTCCACAAAAAGCCGAGGTAAAAACGGTCTTCCTTGTAGGTTGCATCGGGGCCGTTGGTGGTTTCGGGCGTTTGATAGGATGCATCGTAACCTTTGGCATCCGAAGTGATGTACTGATAAGATGCAAACAGCCTGACTTTTTTGTGCAGCCGTTGATACAACTCAATACCGTAAAGCCAGTTTTTGCTGTCGTACTCCGTATAATGCTTGTTGTGATAGTACTGCATGTAATAAAGCAATAGCCTTACCCGTGTGCCTTTGAAAAACGTATTTTGCACATACGCACCGTAAGTATTTTTGGCAAATGAATAAGGCTGGAAAGAAACGGGTGAGTAACCGTAGATGGCAATCCACTGGTCGTCGCGGAAATGCCTGACATAGAAATCCGGTATGTAACTGTAAAACAACTTAAAACTGGCTTTCTTCATAAAATACTGCTGTAAGCCGAAAGTCATGTAATTCCAGCTTTTAATCCCGTTCACGGA